>JBKJVH010000213.1:0-21406 GCA_046590985.1 Mycobacteriales bacterium | reverse complement strand
TCGCCTGGAAGGCCCGCTGGGCGATCATCATGTTGGTGAACTCCTGGGCGAGGTCGACGTTGCTCATCTCGAGCGCACCGGCGGCAAGGGAACCGGCACCGCTGGTGCCGGCGCCGACCAGCTGCGCCGCACCCGAGGCCGGTCCAGCGCTGAAGTGTCCGTCGCCGCGAGCCACCAGACCGGCCGGGTTGCTGAAGGTAGCCATGGCGATCTGGCCGACGACGAGCGCGGTGCCGTTGGAGTAGACCGCGTTGAGCTTGCCGTCGTTGCCGATGGCGAACGAGCGCAGCTGGGCCGTGGCGTCACTCGGGTCGGTCGGGGGGACGTTGAGCGGCGCCAGTGCGCTCGGGTCGGTCGAGGGGATGGCGCCCGTGGCGTCGGCCGGCCAGCCCTGGAGCATTGCGCCGGACGGATCGACAAGGGCGTTGTTGGCGTCGAGGGAGAAGGACCCCGCCCTGGTGTAGACGGTGTCGGCACCGAGGAGCAGGGTGAAGGCGCCGGCTCCCTGGATCGCGAGATCGGTAGCCCGGCCGGTGTTCTGGATGGCTCCCTGGGACAGGATGGCGTCGACGGCGTTGACGTGCACGCCGAGGCCGACCTGCGCCGGGTTGGTGGAGCCGATCGTGGAGCCGTTGCCGGCGCTGCCGCTCGTGAGCAGCTGAGACAGCGTGTCCTGGAAGACGACGCGGCTTGCCTTGTACCCGGAGGTGTTGACGTTGGCGATGTTGTCGCCGACCACGTCCATCATCATCTGGTTGGAACGCATGCCGGACACACCGGCGAACAGGGAACGCATCATGGCGGGATCTCCACTACGGGGAGCGGGAGCCGTCCTGGCCGAAGGCGGCGACTCATCCTGAGTCGCCGTTTGGTGCTAGCTGCCTTGCTCCACCTTCGTGACGTCGCCGATAGCCAGCGTGCTGCCGTCGGCGAGGGTGAGTTGGGGTCCGTCGGCGCCGATGAGCACGCTGGTGACGAGGCCGGTGTGGCTTGCCAGGTCCGCACCGGAGCCGGTGACCTTCTTGCCCACCAGGGACTCTGCGGACAGCCGCTCCTGCCAGGACTGCGCGGTCTTCTGCGCCTCCACGAGCTGACCGAGCTTCTCCACCTGGGCGAAGACGGCCATCTGGCTCATCTGCTGGTTGCTGTCCGTGGGGGACATCGGGTTCTGGTACTTCAGCTGGGCGACCAGCAGCTTCATGAACATGTCCGAGCTGCCCATCGCCTCGGTGTTCGTCGCGGTCTGCGCGGTCTTGCCGGCACCCGTCGGGTTGTACACCTGTGAGATCGGGGTCGTCATGGCGTGCTCCCTACAACCAGGTGCCCGCGGGCTGCGGGCGAGAGACGTCGTCCATGACGTGGGCGGTGCGTGGCTGCCCATCGGCACGCAGGCCGCGGCGTGGAGTCCCCCGATCGGGGGTCTCCCGGTTCTGCGGGTCGGCAGGGGTGAACGCGTCGCCGTGCTGGACGTCGAACGACGACAGGTCCAGGCCCTGCTCCCGCAGCACCTGCTTCACGTCGAAGGACTGCGCCTGCAGGTCGCTCCGGGCCGCGGCGTCCGGGGTCCGCAGCTGCACGTCCACCTGGCCGTCCCGCACCGTCAAGCGCACCAGGACTGCGCCGAGCTCCGGCGGGTCGAGGCGGATCACCAGGCTGGTACGGCCGCCCTCGGTCTTGAGGTGCCTGGCCGCCTCGAGCAGCGCTGGGCGGACGTGCCGGGCGGGCCCGACCTCGCCGACGGTCGGCGGGGTGTGGTTGGTCGGAAGAGCGGTCGCCATCATCGTGGGCGTGGTCGCCCCGAGGACGGGAGACGGTGGAACGGGTACGGCGGCAGGCTCGGGCACCGTTGTCGTGACGGCGTGGGGCCACGGGTGTGCTGCCGGAGTCGGCGACACGGGAGGCTCTGGGAGCGCCACGGCTGCGCCCGCAGAGGAGGGCTCGACCTCCACGACGGGCTCGCTGAGCGGGAGGTGTCCGAGTCGCTGGGGGTGGAGCGGGTGCTCGGGGTGGAGCGGGTGCTCGGGGTGGACCGGGTGCTCAGGGTGGAGCGGGTGCTCGGGCTCGGCCGGACGAACCGGATCGTCCGGTCCGGACGAGGGGACCAGGGGAGCCTGGTTCTCAGTGGGTGGCTGGCTCAGGGGTGTCGCGGTGGGCTGCTCCTTCGCGTGCCGGCTCACCTGCGGTGACTCGAGGGTGGTGACCGGGATGGGCGGTGTCCCGAGGGACGTCGCCGAGACCGGGGATGCCGGCTCACCGGCGGGAGGCGCGACGAGGAAGGCCGCCCCGGGGACGGCCGGCGGCAGCTCGACCGGGCCGAGGGAGACCGGCAGCCGGACCTTGTCCTCGACCGTCGCGCTGGCCTCCTCCGGCAGGTCCGCCACGGGAGCCGCAGGCGCGATCGCTGTCAGGGGAGCGGCCGCGACCCCGGCGAGCAGGGCGGCGAAGGCATCTGGTGCGGTGGGCTGGGCGGTGGTGGGGGCCGCGCCGCGCAACCCCTTCGTTGCCGGCACCGCGTTGGGGGGGACGGCCGTTGGCAGGCAGGGAACGGTCATGCGGTGCCTCCCAGGCTCCGGTAGCGATCGAGGACCTTGGCGACGTATGCCTGGGTCTCGGCATAGGGCGGAATGCCGCCGGCCTTGCGGACAGCGGTCGGGCCGGCGTTGTAGGCAGCCAGGGCGAGGGAGGGGTTGCCACCGAACGCCGTGAGCTGCGCCTTGAGGTAGCGGGCGCCGCCGAGGAAGGCCTGGGCGGGATCGTGAGGATCGACGCCGAGGCCGGCAGCCGTCTGCGGCATCAGCTGCATCAGGCCCTGAGCGCCGGCACCGGACGTTGAACCCGGGTTGAAGTCCGACTCGGTCCAGGCGACTGCGGACAGCAGCCGTGGGTCCACCCCGGTCTGGTCAGCGGCCTGCTGCACCAGGCCCGCGTACTTCCGGCCGGCGGGCGGTAGGGCGGCCGCCCAGGACGCACCGGTGGTCGACGGCGCGGAGGCAGCGGCTGCCGCCGGCGCCGAGCCCGTGACGCGCCGGATCGAGGTGGCCTTGGACAGGTCGACGTCCTCGATGCGGACCTTGGCGCCGGTGTGCGGGGCGACGACCCACTTGCCACCACCGACGTAGATGCCGATGTGGTCGACCGGTCCCTGGTGGTCGAAGTAGACGAGGTCTCCCGGGCGGGCATCGGCAGGCGAGACCGGCGTCCCCGACTTCCCTTGCTCGGCAGAGGTTCTGGGGAGATCGACGCCGAGCTTTCCGTAGGTCCACTGGACCAGGCCGGAGCAGTCGAAGCCACCGGGCTGGGAGCCGCCGAAGACATATGGCGTGCCGATCTGCTGCTCGGCCAGGGAGACCGCGGACGTGCCGGTGCCGGTGCCCGGGGCGAGGTTGGTCGGGGCCTGCGCCGTCGTGAGGGCCGCCGCGAACGATGTCGCCGCCGGGCTCGGGGCGGCTGGTTGCAGGGTGGTGCCGGTCAGGGCACGCAAGCGGGCCTCGAGCTCAGCGGTACGGGCTTGGATCTCCTGGATGCTCATGGGCGTCCTCGTCGCAGCCCGGCCAGGTCATCGCTCAGCCGTTGGGCCGACTTCTCCTGCTTGATGAGGGCTTCCGAGCGCTGCCGAGCGGCGAGCTCCTCAAACAGGCGATGCCGGCGCCGGGACTCCGTCCACCTCTGTACGGCCGTGGTCTGGTCAGCCTGGGCCTGCTCGACGGCGGCGGCGGCGGAGCCGACCGCGTCGGCTCGCCGCAGCCGTACGTGGGTGCTGGTCTCCAGAGCTGTGCGGGTGCCACCGGCCAGGCCGGCCGCGCTGAGGTGGCTCACCGCCGCGTCGTGCTGCGCAGTGGCCTCCCTGGCGGCGACCAGGGACCGACCGGCCTGGCCGCGGGCGACCGCCTCCTGCAGCTCCGCGACGCGGAGCAGGGTCTTGATCGCGGAGCGCCGGCTCACGACAGCACCCCGGACAGCTGCTCCCAGGAGCGCTCGCTGTCGGCGATCTCATCGACGGGCTGGCGCAGGAACGATGAGATCAGCTCGCGTCGGGCGATGGCCTCGTCGATCTCGGGGTCGCTGCCGTGCTGGTAGGCACCGATCTCGATCAGGTCCTTCGCCTCGTCCGCGGCGGCGAGCAGCCGTCGTAGCCGCGCCGCGAGCTGCAGCCGCGGGGAGGGGGTGATCTTGGAAGCCAGCCGGGAGACCGACTCCAGCACGTCGACGGTCGGGAAGTGCCCGGCCGACGCCAGCCGGCGCGAGAGGACGATGTGACCGTCGAGGATGGAGCGGGCGTGGTCCGCGACCGGGTCGTTCATGTCGTCACCCTCCACGAGCACCGTGTAGAGCGCGGTGATGGTGCCGACCTCGCCCGGTCCGGCGCGCTCGAGCAGCCGGGGCAGCTCGGCGAAGACCGACGGCGGGTAGCCGCGGGTGGCGGGCGGTTCCCCTGCTGCCAGGCCGATCTCGCGCCGGGCCATGGCGAATCGGGTCAACGAGTCGATGAGCAGGAGCACGTCCAGGCCCTGGTCGCGGTAGTGCTCGGCGATACGGGTCGCGGTGTAGGCGGCCCGCAGGCGCATCAGGGGAGGCTCGTCGGAGGTGGCCACGACGCAGACGACGCGCTCCCGCCCGTGGGTGCCGAGGTCGTCCTCGAGGAACTCGCGAACCTCCCGGCCGCGTTCGCCGACCAGCCCGACGACGATCACGTCGGCGTCCGTGCCGCGGGCCATCATGCCGAGCAGGGTGGACTTGCCGACACCGGAGCCGGCGAAGATGCCGACCCGCTGGCCTCGGCCGCACGGTGTCATGGTGTCGAGGCACCGGACGCCGAGGGGGAGCGGCTCATGGATGCGCTGGCGCTTCAGGGGATGGGGGACAGGTGCGTCCAGTCCGGTGAGGGTGCCGGTCAACGGCGGGCCGTCGTCGATGGGCCGGCCCAGGGCGTCCAGCACCCGTCCTGCCAGGTCGGGACCGACCCGCATCAGCAGGCCGCCACCGGTCGGTTCGACGAGGGCTCCAGGGGCTACGCCGTCCAGCTCGCCGTAAGGGGCGAGCAGGAGCGCGTCCTCCTTCACCGCGACGACCTGTGCCGGCACCCGCCGATCGGACAGCGTGATTGCCACGACGTCGCCGAGCGAGCCGCGAAGCCCCTTGCACTCCGCTTCGAGCCCGACGACCCGGGTGATGCGTCCGCTCGCCCGCACGGGGGACAGCGGGCGCAGGATGTCGGCGACGGTGGTGGTGGGTCCGGCGATGGTCAACGGACTCCTCGCGCAGGGTCGACGCCCAGCGCCTCGGCGGCGATGCGGAGCGCCGCAGCGACCGTGACGTCGACGCTGCCGGTGCCGTTGTCGAAGCGGGCGTCGCCGGGGGCGAGCTGCGGGTCGACGACGACCTCGATGTCTCGTTGCTCGCACCAGGGGCGGGCGGTCGGTTCGTCGGCCACGGACAGGAAGGCGCGGGTCCGGGTACTGGGCAGCAGTGCGGCCGCGGCGTCGCTCAGGCGCGCCAGGATGCTTCGGCTGTCGTGCGAGAGCTCGTGCCGCAGCACCCACTCGGCGATGTCGACCGCCGAGGCGATGACCGCGCGGCTCGTCGCGTCGACGACCTCGGTCCGCTGCAGCGCCCCCGTGCGCGCGAGGTCCTCCAGGGCGGCCGCTACGCGGGGACCGACGTCTGCGCCCCGGGACAGGGCCTCGGCCCGGCCGGCGTCGAGCCCGGCGGCGTACGCAGCGGCGATGGCGTCCTGGCGCTGCTGCTCGGCGAGCACCGCGGCTGTGGTCCGCTCGGCGGCCTCGATGCGGACCGCGCGGACGTCGACGGCCTTGAGGAAGCTAGTCATCGTCACCGTCATCTGCCCGGCTCAGGACGAGGGAGCCCTCTTCCTCCAGCTGCCGGGCGACCCCGACGATCCCGGCGCGGGCCTCGGCGACCTCCGAGGGTCGGACGCTGCGGAGCAGGTCCATCTCCTCGACCAGGCCCTCGCGGGCCCGCTCCGACAGGTTGCCGAGCACCTTGGCCTTGATGGTCTCCGGGCTCGTGGACAGCGCGACAGCGAGCTGCTTGCTGTCCACCGACCGGAGGAGCACCTGAATCGAGCGGGCGTCGAGGCTGCAGACGTCGTCGAAGGTGAACAGCGCGTTGCGCGTCAGGTCTGCCAGCTCGGGGTTGGCTGCCGCGACGGCCGCCAGCAGGTCACGGCTGGTCTCGCGGCCGGCCTTGGCCAGCAGCCCGGCCAGGAGCTCGGGGCCGTCGACCTTCCGGACCTCGGTGCGAAGGACATCCTGGATCCGCGCGCGGAGCCCGATCTCGACCTGTCGGACGGTGTCGGGGTGGACGGCCCCCAGGGCGGCGATGCGGGTCGCGACCCGACCCTGCTCGTCCGCGGGGAGCCGGGTGAGCAGGCGCGCGGCCGCTCGCGGGTCCAGGTGCGCCAGGGCCAGGGCGATGGCACCGGACGGTTCGGAGGCCAGGCCCTTGGCGGCGGCGTCCGGGTCGGCCTCCGCGAGCCAGGAGAAGGGAGTGGGGACGTCGAGCTCCTCGCCGAGCAGGGCCCCGCGCTCCTGGCCGAGGGCCCGGACGAGCAGGTCTTTCGCGAACCGCTTGCCTGGGGCCGGCAGGAGGTTGGGCTCGCCGAGGCCGCGGACCAGCTCGCCGATCGTGCTGCGCACCTCGTCGGGGCTGACCGGTCCGAGGATCGACACCTCCCGGGCGAGGGCTTGCACCTCCTCCTCTCCCAATCCCTTGAGGATGGCCGAAGCCCGCTCCGGCCCGAGGGCGACCAGCGCGATCGCGGCTTTGCGACGACCGGCGGAGGTCGTGGTGGCGAGGGTCGTCACCGGTCACCCGGGCCGACGTTGGCGAGCCAGCCGCGCAGCATCCCGGCGACCTCGTCCGGGGCGTCGTCGAGCACCCCGAGCAGCTCCTCCGAGGAGCGTTGCGCCGGCACACTGCCGACGGGCAGTGCCGCGACCGTCGTGCGGGTGGCGATCGCACCTCGGCGCCCTGCCTCGACGGCTGCGGTGACCTGCTCGGTGGAGATCTCCGTCGAGGTGCCGCGCTTCACGGTGCGCAGGAAGCCGAAGCCGACGAACAGCAGGAGCAGCCCGCCGAGCGCCTTCGGCCCGTACTGCATGGCCATGTCGAGCGGGCCGGGCTTCTTGGCGGCGGCCGCCGCGGCCGCCTTGGTGGAGCTGATGAGGAAGGCCGGGGTGCTGACCGACAGCGTGTCACCGCGCTTGGGGTCGAAGCCGACGGCGCCGCCGACCAGGGACTGGATCGCGGCGAGCGCCGGGGCGTTCTTGGCGTTGCTGTCGACGGCGACGGCGACGGTCAGCCGCTTGACACCACCTGGGGCGACAACCTCGTGGGTGGTCGACACCGAGACGCCGTTGGTCGTCGCGCTGTCGGTCTTGACGTAGCCGTTGGTCGTCGAGGTGGACGTGGTCGTGCCAGGGGTGCCGCCGGTGGGCGTGGTCGAGGTGATCGTTCCGCCGGTGGTCGGCGTGCCCGAACCCGCGGCCGGGTTGTACTTCTCGCTGGACAGCGTCTGCGAGAGCACGGTCGCCGTCTTCGGGTCGTACACCTGGGTGTCGATCGTCTTGTCGGACGTGGCCATCTCGGCGTTGACCCGCACGACGGCGTGACCGGGGCCGAGCAGGGTGTCGAACATCGAGGTGACCTTGGCGGTGAGCGCGTCTTCGTAGGTTCGCCGGGCGGTGTCGACCTTGCCTGTCGAGGTGGCGTCGCCGGTCAGCAGGGTGCCGCTGCCGTCGGTGATGCTCACGTCCTTGGGGGACAGCGACGGCACGGCGCTCGACACCAGGTGGGTCATCGCGTCGACGGTGGAGTCGGGCAGCGTCCCATCGGTCTGGACCAGCACCGACGCCCGGGCCGGGTCCTGCTTCTCGCTGAAGAGCCGCTTCTCCGGCAGGGCCAGGTGCACCTGGGCGCTCGTGACCCCGGAGATCTCGCCCAGGCTGCTGGCGAGGGTGGCCTCCAGGGCGCGCTGGTAGGCGACCTGCTGCTGGAAGGAGGAGGAGGTGAGGCCTTGCTTGTCGAAGGCGGTCCAGCTGTCCTGCGTGCTGCCGGCGGGGAGCCCCGCCGCGGCGACCGCGATCCGCTCCTTGTCGATGGCCGACTGGGGCACCAGGACGGTCGCCCCGCCGTTGGCGAGCTTGTAGGCGATGCCGTCCGCCGACAGCTTCGCCGTGACGGACGCAGCGTCCTTGGCGTCGAGGCCGGCGAGGAGCACGCCGTAGGAGGGTGCGCTGACCCACTTGAGGAAGAACACCCCACCGGTGACCCCCAGGACCGACAGCAGCCCGATGATGACCAGCTGCGACGGCGAGAACCCCTTGAGGGTGGTGATCGCGCGTGCCTTGAGCGCATCCATGTCGAGAGCGGCCATCAGACCTGCATCCTCATGATCTCCTGGTAGGCGTCGACCGCGCGGTTGCGCAGGGCGACGGTGAGCTCGACACCGAGCTGGGCCTTGGCGGCCGCGGCCGTGAACTGGTGCAGGTCGGTGAGCTGGCCGGTGGCCACGCCCTCGGCCAGCTTGTCCGCGCTGCCCGTCAACTGGGAGACGCTGTTGAGGCTGTCGGCGAAGGCGCTCGGGCTGGTCCCGCCGCTCGTGGCCGCAGGAGGTACGAAGGGCGTCGCCGAGGCGGCCGCCACACCCGTGATGATCACGAGCCGGTCCCGATGCGCAGCGCCTGCGCGTAGCTGTCGCGAGCCTGCTGCATCACGGACAAGTTGGCCTGGTAGAGCCGGCTCGCCATCATCATGTTGGTCATCTCCTCGGTGAGGTCGACCTTGGGACGGGTGACGTAGCCGCCGGTGTCCGCCAGCGGGTTCTCCGGGTCGTAGACGACGTCGGCCGGGCCGCTCTGCTGCACCGTGCCCTGGACGGCGACGCCGTTCGTACCGGGCAGGGACTGCGCGACCACGAGGCTGGCCCGGAAGGGCGCCTGGCCGGCCGGGCGCACCGTGTTGATGTTGGCGACGTTGTCGCTGATGACGTCCATCATCGTGCGGCCGAGGGTGACCCCCGAGGCGGCGGCGTCGAGAGCCCCGAACAGGCCGCTCATCGCAGCGCCGCCCGCAGCACGCCGAAGCGGTAGTTCGCGGCCTGGACGAGAGCTTCGTACTGCAGGCCGCTCTTCATCAGGGACGTGGACTCGGTGGACAGGTCGACGCTGTTGCCCCGCTCATCGGCCGGTCCCTCGGTGTCGGTGACCGTGAGGCCGGCCCGAGCGGGATCGCTCCCGGCGCTGAGAGCGGACGAGAGGTTGTCCTCGAACGACACCTGCTGGGCCTTGTAGCCGGGCGTCATGACATTGGCGATGTTCTGGGCAGAGATGCGCTGGCGCAGGGCCACGCCATCCATCGCCCGCTCGAGCGAGCTCTGCACGCTGTCGGTGAACAAGGTCATCTGTGACTCCACTGGCTGAGCTGGTGGTGTCATCCGTGAGGGGGTGTCGTACGTCCGTGTGGCAGTTCCATCGGGCTGCGTGACCGAGACCTGACGCTCTGTGACCAACCTTCTCGGAAACCCTCCGAGCGGGTGGTCCGGCCCTAGTCCTTGTGGGGTCACCCGTCGGTGGACTCACACCTGGGTCAGGCGCCGTACGCCTGCGACCGGGTCAGCTCGGCGCGGCGGCGCAGCCCCTCGGACTCGGTGCTGTGCAGGCGATCCAGCAGCACCCGGGCGCGGAGCGAGTGCTGCGCCGGGACCATTCCTGAGGGCAGCGCGGGTGGCTCAGGGGGCAGCTCCAGGTCGCGGCTGGCGAACTGCTCACTGGTCCGTCGGACCCACGCCTCGAGCGCGTCCAGGGCGACGTCCCAGGTGGCCCCGGTCACGCCACCTGCTGCATCACGCAGGACGTGCGCCAGGCCTGCTGCAGCGGCTCCATGACGTCCAGGGCGATCTGCGCGGCGCGGGTGTCCCGCTTGATGCCGGCCTGCACCAGCTGGCTCCAGGCGTAGGTGTACAGGGCGTCGAGGCTGGTCGCGAGCTCGCCCGCGGCGGGGTTCAGGGTGGTGCGGAGCTCCATGACGATGTCTTGCGCCTTCAGCAGCCGGGGAGTCGCGGCGAGGTGCTCGCCGGCCTCCTGGTAGCGGATCGCGCTCTTGATCGCGCCCGTGCAGGCGTCGAAGAGCATCGCGGTCAGCTCGGCTGGGCTGGCGGTCATGATGCGCTCGACCAGGTAGTGGTCGGAGGCAGTGGTGGTGGGGCTCATCGAGGGTCCTTCCTCGGGGGGTGTCACGGGAGCCATCCTTGGCTCACGCGTCTATCGGCGTGCGTCGGTGGTCGCTGAGCCGTCACAGCCCGGCGATCTGGCTGGCGAGCCGCGACTGCTGCTGCTTCAGCCTGCCGAGGGCGGCGTCGAGGGCGGCGTAGCGCGCGGTGTAGGCGTTGTTCAGGATCGACATCCGGAGCTCGAACGCGTCGATCTGGTCCTGCCGGTGCCGGATCTCCTCCCCGGCGCTCTTGCTGCCGGCGCTGACGATGCCGTTGGTGTCCACCTGCTGCTTGGCGTAGTCCTCGACGCTCTTCGCGAACGACGAGAGCAGGCTCGCGACCCCGTCCGGGTCGGACTGCGACGCGGTCGCGAACACGGCCGGGTCAAAGGTGAGGGTGCCGTCACGGGTGGTCTGGATCCCCAGCTGGGAAAGGACTTTCGTCACGCCGGTGCCGGCGGCGCCGGCCGCCAGGTTCAGGATCGCCTCGGACATGCTGCGGGCACCGCCGTCCCCGGACAGGGGGCCGGCCTTCTTGTTGGCGGCGTCATACGCGGTTTGGGTCTTGACGCCCGTGATGACCCCGTTGAGGGCATCCACGAGGCTCTGGGTGCTCTTTGTGGCGCCGGCCACGTCGCGAGCCACCGCCACGGTCGTCGCCGAGCCGCCGGTGTCGGTGGGCTTCAGGAGGTTGAGCGTCACCCCGGGCAGCAGGTCGCTGATCGTGTTGCTGCTGCGCGTGATCGTCGCCCCACCCATCTGGAGCTGGGCATCCGCGGCGGCCGTGACCGTCGAGAGCTGCCCGGTGTCGAGGACGTTGATGCCGGTGGCGTCGATCGTCAGCGCTCCGGCGCTGCCGGTCTTCGTCGCGCTCAGGACGAACCGGAACGGGTTGGCGCTGCCGTCACCGGTGTCGACGACGGAGGCGCCGACCGGGCTGCCGCTGGCGCTGAGCAGACCGCCGAGCTCGGCGAGGGTGGTGGTGTCTGTCGTCTGGACGAGGTCGGTCTGGATCGTGCCGCGCAGCAGTGGTCCGCCGGCCGTGAGGGTGAACCCACCCGTGAGGGCGATGGCGGTGCTGCCGTCGATGTGCGTGACCGCGGTCGGGTCGGCGCCATCCACCGAGATGAGGGCGTCCGTCCCGTTGGCGGTGGCGCCCAGGCCGAGGTCGGCGACCGCGCCGCCGCTGAGCGTCAGTGTCGCGGCTGAGCCCTGGTCGCGGGAGGACAGCCGCAGCTGCCCGGCCACCATGGACGCGGTCGCCACCCCGGTGAGCTGGGTGTTGAGGTCGGCGACGAGGGCATCGTTGTTCGCGTAGCTGCCGAGGGTGACGGTGTGCGCGATGCCGTCGGCGAGGGTGACGGTGAGGTCTGACGCTGGATAGGTCAGCGCCGGAGCCACCGTGCCGGCGGCACTCGCGCTCGTCGAGGACTGCGTGACGACGATCGTGTGGCTCCCCGCCGTGGTGGTCCCGTCAGCGGAGAGCCCTGACGCACCGAGGGCCGCGAGGCCGGAGCTGATCAGGGCGGTGCCGGCCCCGACCGCCATGCCCGCTGAGGCGAGCGGGCCGGAGGTGAGGAGCTGCGAGGTGGCGAGCCGATCGACCTTGATGCCGATCTGGCCGAGCTGCGCACCCTGGACCGCCGTGGCGGTGAGGACGGTGGCGTCGCTGGAGGTTGCCGTCGAGCCCTGCGCCTTCGCGAGGGTGTTGAGGGCGGTCGCGGCGGTCCTGAGCGCGGTCGTCCTGGTGCTGAGGTCGGCCCACGCGCTCTGGGCGGACAGGGCCGCGCGCTTGAGGGTGCTCATCTGCGCCTCGGGGGCGCGCTCGGCCTGCATGAGCTGGCTCACGAGCGCGGACAGGTCGATCCCTGCTCCGAGGCCGTTGATGGTCGACGTCATGGTGCACCCCTCACGTGAAGCGACCGGTGGGCCCCGGATCGGGGCCCACCGGCTGTTGCTGTCAGCCCTTCAGGAGCTGCAGGACACCCTGCGACGACTGGTTCGCCTGCGCGAGCATCGCCGTGCCTGCCTGGCTGAGGATCTGGCTCTTGCTGAAGGAGGTCATCTCCTGCGCCATGTCGGTGTCGCGGATGCGTGACTCCGACGCGGACAGGTTCTCCACGGCGACACCGAGGTTGGCGACGGTGTGCTCCAGACGGTTCTGGAACGCACCGAGGGTGCCACGGGTGGCGGACACGCTGGCGATCTGCGCGTCAACGGTGGCGATGGAGGACGCGGTGGAGCCGAGCGCGGACGAGACGGTGCTCAGGTTGGCGGTCGTGAGGTCGAGAGCGATGGTGTCCGACCCGTTGGCGCCGACCTGGAAGGTCCCGTTGTAGGTACCGTCCAGCAGGTTGTTGCCGTTGAACTGCGTGGCGGTGCCGATGCGGCCGACCTCGGACGCCAGGGCGGCGTACTCGGAGTCGATCGCGGTGTTGGCGGTCGCGCTGTTGGAGCCCGTGTTGGACTTCTGCACGGCCAGGTCGCGCATCCGCTGGAGGATCGAGTGGACCTCGTTCAGGGCGCCTTCAGCGGTCTGGGCGACGCTGATGCCGTCCTGCGCGTTGCGGGTGGCGACCTTGAGGCCACCGATCTGCGAGCGCAGGCTCTCGCTGTTGACGAGGCCAGCTGCGTCGTCGGCAGCCCTGTTGATGCGGAACCCGCTGGACAGCTTCTCCAGCGACTTGCCGAGGTTGCCCTCGGTGACGTTGAGGTTCCGGTAGGCGTTCATCGCGGCGATGTTGGTGTTGACGCGAAGAGACATGGTGGTGCTCCCATCCGTGAGAGTGATCTGGTGCGTCCGGCATCCGTGCTGGACAAGTACCTCATCGGGTCCGCGCGCCCTCCTGTGAGGCACTCGTTCGGGTGATGGTCACGCAGAAGAGGCCGACCCCAACGGGGCCGGCCTCTTCTGGTCGTGCGGGACTACTAGCCGCGCAGGAGCTGGAGGACGCCCTGCGAGGACTGGTTGGCCTGCGCCAGCATGGCCGTACCGGCCGAGCTCAGGATCTGGCTCTTGCTGAACGAGGTCATCTCCTGCGCCATGTCGGTGTCGCGGATGCGTGACTCCGACGCGGACAGGTTCTCCACGGCGACACCGAGGTTGGCGACGGTGTGCTCCAGGCGGTTCTGGAAGGCACCGAGCGTTCCACGAGCGGTCGAGACGGCCGCGATCTGGGTGTCCACGGTGGAGATGGAGGACGCGGTGCTGCCCAGGGCGGACGAGATGGTGGAGAGGTTGACCGTGGTGAGGTCGAGGGCGACCGTGTCACCGTTGTTGGCCCCGATCTGGAAGGAGCCGTTGTAGGTACCGTCCAGCAGGTTGTTGCCGTTGAACTGCGTGGCGGTGCCGATGCGACCGACCTCGGACGCCAGCGCGGCGTACTCGGAGTCGATGGCGGTGTTCGCGGTGGTGCTGTTGGAACCCGTGTTGGACTTCTGGACCGACAGGTCACGCATGCGCTGGAGGATGGAGTGCACCTCGTTCAGGGCGCCTTCAGCCGTCTGCGCGACGCTGATGCCGTCCTGCGCGTTACGGGTGGCGACCTTGAGGCCACCCACCTGGCTCCGCAGGCTCTCGCTGTTGACGAGGCCGGCAGCGTCGTCCGACGCCCGGTTGATGCGGAAGCCGCTCGAGAAGCTCTCCAGCGGCTTGCCCATCTGGCCCTCCGTAACCGTGAGGTTCCGGTAGGAGTTCATCGCCGCAATGTTGGTGTTGACGCGGAGAGACATGGTGGATCCCTTCCCTTCCTGGGAATTTGTGACTGACACCTCACGTCCTTGCGAGGCAAGGTCCGTATCGGTGGCAGGCAGGGATCTGTGGAGCAGTCAGGCAGAAGTTCTTGCAGGGACTACCCGACCGGGTAACGCCAGCCCCAGGGCGCGCGCCAGGTCGTGCGCGTGCTCCTCCAGGGCAGGTGGCAGCGGTCCGGCCCGGCTGAGCAGCCACGCGGCGGTGTCGCGATCGCCCGCGCCGCCTGCGACGGCGACGGTCACGAGCAGGTCCTCGGCAGTGAGCCGGTCGACGTCCAGGCCGTCCAACGCAGCCGCGGCGTCGTCGAGCGCGCCGGCCTCCAGCAGCGCGCCCGCGCGGGCGACCTGAAGGCGGGCGAGCAGGTCTGCCAACAGCCGTTCCTTCGCGGGGTCGGTGCCGTCCGGCACCCACTGCCTCAGGACCTGTACGGCTTCCGCGGTGCGCCCATCGGCCTCGAGCACCGTGCCGAGGGCCAGGGTCGAGCCGACCGAGCCGACGCCGGCGGCCCGGGCGGCGGCCTCGGCCTGCGCGTGGCGGCCGAGGGCCAGCAGCGCACCGGACTGCAGCACGAGTGCGCCTGCCCGGAAGTGCTCGGGCGGGCTGAGCGTGAGGCACTCCGTCGTCAGGTCCAGGACCCGGAGCGCGGAGTCGGCCGTGACCCCGAGGGTGCGCGCCAGCTCGTAGGTCGCCTTCCACCGGCGCGGGTCGCCGACGGGGGTGCGCGCCAGGTCCTTCTCCGCCAGCCGCAGGTTCCGATCGCTCTTCCCCTTGCCGGTACGCACCTCCTCGAGGTAGCCGTCGTGCTCGAGGCGGACTCCAGGCAGGAGCGGTGTCTCCAACCAGGACGCCGAGTCGCGGTGGGTGGGGACCTCGTGGACGGCGCCGACCCAGGCCACCGCAGTCCGTCGCAGCAGCCGAGCGGCCTGGTGCTCGTAGCCCGTGAGGTCGTCCCGGGTGGACCGCGAACGGATCGGTACCCGAAGCGCGTCGTCGCTCGAACGGGCCAGCGCCTGCCGGAGGGCCGGGGCGTCCGTGACGTGCAGCTGCTCGTCGGCGTCGATGCTGAGCACCCACGTGCCTCGGGTCGCTTCCAGGGCGGTGTTACGAGCGGCCGCGAAGTCGTCGTCCCAGGTCGTGTGGATCACGCGCGCTCCCATCGCGAGGGCGATCTCGACGGTGGCGTCCGTCGACCCGGTGTCGCAGACGAGCACCTCGTCGACGACGCCGCGCAGGCTGGCGAGGCAGGCGGGGAGGGCGTCCTGCTCGTCCTTCACGATCAGGGCAGCGCTCAGCAGCGGCACCGCTTCGCCGACGGGCCAGGCTCCGTGCGTCGGCCGGGCCTCGACGTGGGCAAGCACGCCCGGAGCGAACACCAGCTCACCGTGGGCGCGCAGGCGGGTCGAGAGCTCGTGGTCCACCAGGGCGTCGGGCAGGCCCTCGTGGAAGCCGCCGACCTCGAGCAGGTCGCTCCGTCGCACCAGCACGGGTGCGGCGACGGCGGCCGCCGGCTCGGTGTGGCCGCGGTGGCTGGACCGCCGGCGCGCGGCCTGCTCCTGCAGCTCGCGTCGGTCGGCGTACACCGCTTCTGGGGCGTGCTGGTCACCGCGGAGCCCGTGCGCGACGGCGCCGATCGCGACCTGGTTGCCTTGCAGGACAAGGGATTGGCCCCAGTGCCGGGGGAGGAGCGTGCCGTCGTCGAGGAAGAGGACCTGGTCGCCGAGGCAGCGCAGCAGACCTTGGTTCCGGGCGGCCGCGGTGGACGCGGGCTGGCCGTTGCGGAGCACCCGCACGTTGCGTTGCCCGGCCAGCCAGGTCGTCACGTCGAGGCTCGCACCGTTGTTCACCACGACCACGTCGAGACGGGCGGGGCCGCCGCGCCGCAGGTGCTCCAGGCAGGCCTTGAGGGCGGCGAGCGGGCCGGTGGCGATGACGACCACGGACAGCAGCCCAGGACGTCCTGGGGGGGCGTGGAGCGGCTCCGGTGGCCCCGGGACCACGAGGGGCTCGGCGAGCAGCGCGTGCAGGGCCCGGTGGTTGCGGGCAAGGTGCAGCACCGGGTTGTCCTGCAGCACCTTGGCAGGCAGCTGACGGCGGGGTGCGGTCAGCTCCTCCGGGTCGAGCACCAGGACGAGGTCATCGGGCTCAAGCCCTTCCACCGCGCTGCTGACCAACGCGCCGAGGCCTTCGCCGGCGTGCGCGCGGACCGCGTCGCCCAGGACAGCCAGCTCCGCGGACGTCCCGGGGGTGGGGACGAGCAGCTGGGCTTCGACGTCGTCGGGCCAGGACGACATCAGGGTGGAGACGGCCGCCAGCAGGCGCGGCACCTCGCCCTGAAGCGGCAGGACGACCCAGACGGGACGGGGCACAGCAACGGGTCCTCGCGAGAGGCCATCCGTGGTGACGGGAGCGGGCGCGTCCTGCGCCCGCGCTTACCTGAGGAAGTCCGCGAGCGACGGCAGGTTCGCCTTGCTCGCCGCTCCCAGAGCTGCGGTGTAGGACGCCTGTGCGGCACTGAGACGCAGCACCGCGTCGGCGATGTCGATGTCTTCCAGGTCGGACCGGCGGGTCGCCAGGTCCTGCAGGGCAGTCGAACCGGCCGTCAGGGCCGTGTCGACCTGGTTGGTGGTGGTGCCGACACTCGACAGGGCGCTGAGGATGTCGTCATGCCGGCTCTGGAGGGTGCCCTGCAGGCTGGACAGCGCGGCGCTGTCACCACTGCGGACCGCCGTCGACAGGGAGGTCAGGGTGCTGAACAGGTCCTGCCCGGACGTGAAGCCGAACACGTCCTTGGCCGAGACGTTGACGGTCACCGTGGTGGTGGGGCTGACCTGGCGCTTCACCTGGCCGCCGTCGCCCGCGTAGGAGATGGTGCCGTCCGAGGCGGTCGCCAGCGCCGCGGCGCCGAAGCCACCGAACAGCGTGCGGCCGAGCTGGGTGGTGTTGCCCAGGTCGCGGAGCTCGGTACGGAGCTGGTCGACCTCGTCCGCGATGGCCTTGCGGCCGGTCGCGGTCAAGCCGCCGGAGTTGGCCGACACGGCGAGCTGCTTGACCCGTGACATCAGCGACGACATCGACTGCAGCGTGCCGTCTGCGGTGGCGAGCCAGCTGTTCGCGTCGTTGGCGGTACGGCCGTAGGAGGCCCAGTCGGCCTCCTGGGAGCGGTAGCGCTCGATGGACGCGGCGGCGGGCGCATCGTCGGCCCAGGCGGTGATCGCCTTGCCGGTACCGATCTGGGTCTGGACGTTCTGGACCCGTTCCATCGCCGAGGCCAGGCTCTGCGACGTCACCAGGTAGCTGCCGTAGGTGCTGACCCTCATCAGCGCAGCATCCCGTTGATGAGCTTGTCGAGCATGCCGTCGGCGATCGCGATGACCCGGGCGGCGGCTTCGTAGCTGTGCTGGAACTTCACGAGGTTGACCATCTCTTCGTCCACGGAGACCCCATCGGCACTGGCGCGGGCGGCCTGAGCCGAGGTGAGGGAGGCTCCGGCCGTCTTGGCGTTCCGGGTCGCGTCCGAGGAGGCCTGCCCGATGCGGGCGCCGAACGAGGACAGCGCGTTGGACACCGACTGGCCGTTCAGGGGCGTACTGGTGCGGAGGGCCTGGGCGATCGCGATCGCGTTGTTGCCGTCGGCTGCGGCGCCGCCCTCCGACGCGGCGACCTGAGCCGTGGTGAGCGTCGGGTTCACCGTGAGGTCGGCGGCGTTGGTCCCCGTGAAGAACGCGAGGCCGGTGCTGCCGTCGGTGCCCTGGCCGGCTGCGTGCGCTGCGTTGACGGTGTCCCGGAGCGCGACCGCGAGGGCGTCGAGCTGGCTGCGGTAGCTCGGCAGGTCGACCGTCATCGTGCTGGTGTATCCGCCCATCTCGCCGGCGAGGGGCAGCGGCGTGCCGTCGGCGAGGGTGACCCCGGTGGGGGTGTTGACCACCGTCTGCGCGGTCAGTCCCTGGACCAGCACGTTGCCGCCGAGGCTGACGGTCACGGAGCCGTTCGGCTGCGGCTCGATCTTCGCGCCGGTCAGGGCGGCGATCCGGTCGAGCGCGACGTCGCGCTGGTCCTGCAGGTCGTTGGGCTCGCGCTTGGACAGCTGCGCCTGCGCGATCTGGTCGTTGAGCTTGGCGACCGAGCTGAGCAGCCCGTTGAGCTCGTTCGCGTCGTCCGTCAGCCGGAGGGAGACCTCCTCGCCGAGCGCATCGAGCTTGGTCGTCGCGGCGTTCAGGCTGTCCGCGAGCTGGTGGCCGGTGTTGAGGACACTCGCTCGGGCGGACGTGTCGTCCGGGTTCGTCGACAGCTGGTCCCAGGCGGTGAGGAAGCTCGAGAGCGCCTCGGGTGCGCCGCTCGCGAAGGTGCCGAGCACGTTGCTGGCGCGGGCGAGCGTGTCCGACCGGGCGGTGGTAGCCCCGCTGACGGCGGCCTCGCTGCGGTAGGAGACGTCGGCGAGCCGGTCCCGCAGCCGGGTGACGTCCACGACGGTGACGCCGGTGCTGCGGTCACCGTCTCCGCGCGCGCCCGCGGTCCCGTAGGTGGGGAGCGAAGCGGTGAGCGTGACGCGCTGCCGGGTGTAGCCGGCGGTGTTGGCGTTCGCCACGTTGTTGGCGGCCACCTCGACGGCGCGCTGGGCGGCGTACAGGGCGGAAGCCCCGATGGTGAGGCTGCTGAACGCCACGGCTACAGCACGTGCTGGACGCGCGGGGCGGCCGGCTCGGTGGAGCCGTAACCGCTGGGGCTCGTCAGGGTTCCCAGGCTGTCCGCGATGCTGCGCGCCCCGGCTTCAGCCAGCCGGCGGTTCGCCTGGAGCAGGTCCGCCACCTCGGCAGCGGAGGCCCGCAGGGCCTGATGGTCGTCGGCGAGCAGGGTGCGCCACGGCTCCGGTGCGTCGGCGACCAGCTCGGTCAGGGTGGGCTCGCTGAGCCCGCGGGCGTCGCCCAGTCCCGCCACGAGCACCGACCGCTCGATCTCGGTGAGGCGCACGCTCGAGGTCGCCCGCTCCACCTCTTCGGAGGCCCAGTCGAGGAAGCGGGTCTCACCGGCCAGCAGCAGCTGGCGCAGCTCCACCAGCTTGAACACCAGCAGCTCCACGAGCAGCCGCTCCCGGCCGAGCAGTCGAGCCAGTGCCTCCATGTGAGACCTCCTTCGCGGCTCCCCATCGGCGGGGACCCAGCAGGGTTGAGCACCTGATCAGGTGCGGACCAGGCGCGCCGGCGCGCGCCGGCTGATCTCGGCCGCGATCTGCTCCAGCGGGAGCACGGCCTCGGCGATCCCCGCTTCGGCGACGAACCGGGGCATGCCCCAGACCACCGAGGACTCAGCGTCCTGGACGATGACCTGGCCCTGCTGGGCGTGGACGGCCCGGCAGCCGTCGAGGCCGTCCTTGCCCATGCCGGTCATGACGACGGCCAGCACCTTGCTGCCGTAGACCTCGACGGCAGAGCGGAACAGCGGGTCGACGGCCGGCCGGCAGGAGTTCACCTGAGGGTCCTCGTTGAGGACCAGCTCCGGCCCGTCCTTGCCGGCCTGCAGGACCATGTGCTTGCCGCCGGGGGCGATCCACACCTCCCCGGCTCGAGGGACCTCGCCGCCCTGCGCCTCCCGAACACTCAGCGCGCTCAGGTTGTCCAGCCGCTTGGCGAGCATCTCGGTGAAGACCGGTGGCATGTGCTGCACGATCAGGACCGGTACGGGCAGGTCGGCGGGCAGCCCGGGGAGCATGTCGGCCAGCGCGTTGGGGCCACCGGTCGAGATCCCGAGGACGACGACCTCGACGCGTCCGGCGCGGGGGGGAGAGGCAGCGTAGGTCCGCGGCTCCGGTGCGACGCCGGCGATCCTCGCCTCGCCGTCGCGCCGCCGGCCACCGAGCGCCCGGAGCTTGGGGAGCAGCTCGCGCTTCAGCACCGCCAGGCTCTCGTCCCGCCCGGCCGCGGACGGCTTCTGCATGTAGTCCCCGGCGCCCAGGGTGAGGGCTTCCACGGTCGCGCTGGCGCCGCGGGACGTCAGCGTCGAGAACATCACGACGGGCAGCCGGCGGTCGCGCTTGCGGAGCTCCTTCAACGTCGTGAGCCCATCCATGACGGGCATCTCGACGTCGAGCACGATCACGTCGGGTCGGATGGCGTCGAGCTTGTCCAGGGCGATCTGACCGTTCTGGGCGAAGCCGGCGAGCTCGAAGTCGGGTTCGCCCCGCAAGGCCTCGGCCACCATGAGACGCACGACAACGGAGTCGTCGACGGTCATGACGCGAATGGGGCGCACGGCTTGCTCTCCTCGTTCGGGGATACCGCGTCCTGCCGTACCCGCGTGGGGGCGAGTACGGCAGGACGCGCAGGGAAGTCGGGTCAGACCGTGAAGCGGTCCACCAGCCGCTGGAGGTCAGCGGCCATCTGGCTGAGCTCCCCGGCGGCGCGCTGCGTCTCCTCGGCACCCTTGGCGGTGCCCTGAGCTGCCTGCGCGACGCCGGTGATGTTCTCGGAGATCTCGCCCGATCCCCGAGCCGCCTCGCTGATGTTGCGGGCGATCTCGTTCGTGGTCGCCGTCTGCTCCTCGACGGCTGACGCGATCGAGGACTGGATGTCGTTGATCTGGCCGATGATGGAGGAGATCTGCTCGATCGCCTCGACGGCTCCGCGGGTGTCGCTCTGGATCGCCTCGATCTTCTGCGAGATGTCCTCGGTGGCCTTCGCGGTCTCCTTCGCGAGCTCCTTCACCTCGTTGGCGACGACGGCGAAGCCCTTGCCCGCCTCACCGGCGCGGGCCGCCTCGATGGTCGCGTTGAGGGCCAGCAGGTTGGTCTGCTGGGCGATGCTCGTGATGACCTTGATGACCTTGCCGATCTCCGCCGAGCTCTCGCCCAGCTTGGCGACCGTGGTGTTGGCGGTGCCGGCCACGTCGACGGCCTGGCCGGCAACCCGGGCGGCGTCTGCGGCGTTCTTGGCGATCTCGGCGATGGACGCCGACATCTCCTCGGAGCCGCCGGCCACGGTCTGCACGTTGACGTTGACCTGCTCCGCAGCGGCCGAGACGACACCGGCCTGGGTAGCCGTCTCCTCGGCGGCGCCACCCATCTGCTGGCTGACCCCGTTGAGCTGCTCCGAGGCCGACGCCAGCGACTGGGCGTTGAGGCCGATGGCCCCCATGGAGCCGCGCAGCTCGGTGAAGAAGGTCTGCAGGGCCTGGCCCATCTGGCCGATCGTGTCCTCACCGGAAACGGTGACATCACGGGTGAGGTCCCCAGCGGCGGCGGCGGTGACGACCTCCAGGATCGCGTCGACCTTGCGCTGCAGCTCCTGGGCGGCTGCCTGGTCGGCCTCGACCTTGGCGATCCGGTCGAGGGCGCTGCTGACGATGCGGCCGACGTTGCGGAGGGCGTCGAGCCGGTCGGCGGACGGCTCGAGGGTCTCGGTGGCGAAGAAGTCCATGGTGCCGACGACG
>JBKJVH010000128.1:0-17024 GCA_046590985.1 Mycobacteriales bacterium | reverse complement strand
CGGTTCCTCGACGAGGTGCTCAAGGGTGACGCCAACGTCACGACCGGCCAGGTCTACTCGGCGGTGATCGCCAAGGAGCGCCGCGGGGAGTACCTCGGCGACACGGTCCAGGTCATCCCGCACATCACCGACGAGATCAAGAGCCGGATCCGGGGGCTGGCGGGCCCGGACGTGGACGTCGTCATCACCGAGGTCGGCGGCACCGTCGGGGACATCGAGTCGCTGCCGTTCCTGGAGGCCGCCCGGCAGGTCCGTCAGGAGGTCGGGCGCGACCACTGCTTCTTCCTGCACGTGTCGCTCATCCCGTACATCGGGCCGTCGGGGGAGTTGAAGACCAAGCCGACGCAGCACTCCGTGCAGGCGCTGCGCACCATCGGCATCACGCCGGACGCGATCGTGTGCCGGTCCGACCGGCCGATCAACGACGGCATCAAGCGCAAGATCGCGAACATGTGCGACGTCGACATCGACGCCGTCGTGAGCGCGGTCGACGCGGTGTCGATCTACGACATCCCGAAGGTGCTGCACAGCGAGGGGCTCGACGCCTACGTCGTCCGCAAGCTGAACCTGCCGTTCCGGGACGTCGACTGGAAGGACTGGGACCAGCTGCTGCAGCGCGTGCATCACCCTGCACGTGAGGTCACGATCGCGCTGGTCGGCAAGTACATCGACCTGCCCGACGCCTACCTGTCGGTCACCGAGGCGCTGCGGGCGGGTGGCTTCCACAACGACGCCCGCGTGAAGATCAACTGGGTCGCCTCCGACGACTGCGAGACGCCCGAGGGGGCCGCCGCGCAGCTTGGCGACGTCGACGGCGTGCTCATCCCGGGCGGTTTCGGCGTACGGGGGATCGAAGGGAAGCTCGGGGCGCTCACCTACGCCCGCGAGCACAAGATCCCCACTCTCGGCCTCTGCCTCGGGCTGCAGTGCATGGTCATCGAAGCGGCGCGGTCGCTCGCCGGCATCGCGAAGGCCTCCTCGACGGAGTTCGACCCGGCGACGCCCGACCCGGTGATCGCCACGATGGCCGACCAGGAGGACGTCGTTGCCGGCGAGCGGGACATGGGCGGCACGATGCGGCTCGGGCTGTGGCCGACGAAGCTGCTGCCCGGGTCGGTGGCGGCGCTGACCTACGGCGACGACCCGGCGACGGAGCGGCACCGGCACCGGTATGAGGTCAACAACAGCTACCGGCCGGCGCTGGAGGAGGCCGGGCTGGTCTTCTCCGGCACCTCGCCGGACGGCCACCTCGTCGAGGTCGTCGAGCTGCCCGCGGAGGTCCACCCGTTCTACGTCGGTACCCAGGCGCATCCGGAGTTCCGGTCGCGCCCGACGCGGGCGCACCCGCTGTTCGCCGGGCTCATCGCGGCGGCTGTCCGGCGCAATGACGAGCAGCGGCTGCCGCTCTAGGAGCGCCTGGCAGGCTGAGCGCATGCATGCCTATGACGTCCTGTCCTCCGACGTGGTGTTCACCGGCCGGGTGATCGCGCTGCGGCGCGATATCGTGGCGATGCCGGGGGAGGCCTCGTCCCAGCGGGACGTCGTGGTCCACCCGGGCGCGGTCGGGGTGGTGGCGTTGCGCGGGGACGACGTGCTGCTGGTCAACCAGTACCGCCACCCGGTCGGCCGCCGGCTCGACGAGCTGCCCGCCGGACTGCTCGACGTGGTCGGGGAGCCCGGGCTGCTGGCGGCGCAGCGGGAGTTGGCTGAGGAAGCCGGGATGGCCGCCGACACCTGGCACGTGCTGGTGGACGTGCTCACCAGTCCCGGGATGACGGACGAGTCGATCCGGATCTTCCTCGCCCGGGACGTCCGGCCGGTCGATCGTGACGTGCAGGAGCACGAGGAGCTCGAGATGACCTCGCACTGGGTACCTTTGACGGACGCCGTGGCCGCGGCGCTGAGCGGTGAGCTGGAGAACGCCGCCGCGGTGGTGGGCGTGCTCGCTGCCTCCGAGGTGGTACGCCGGGACTTCGCGGGCCTCCGGCCGCCGGGGTCTTCGTGGCGCGCCCGGCCAGGGTCGGCCTGAGGCTGGCACGTCGCGCTTCCGCGGAAGTTTCACCGAGGGGCTGCCCGCCGTCGCCAACTCATGATCCACGGAATCGGAGCAACCGAAAATCGGTCAGATCGCGTTGCTCCGGTTCCGTGGATCAGCGGGGAGCGTGCGGGCGGGGTCGGCGGAGGTCCAGGGCGCTAGGGTCCGGACATGCCTCGTCGCCCACCCACCGGCGCTGTGTACGGCATCGACCTCGGGACGACGTACAGCTGCCTGGCGGCGCTGGACGGGAACGGCCGGCCGGAGGTGGTGCCGCTGCTGGACGGGTCGTTGACCTTGCCGAGCGTGGTGCTGTTCCTGGGCGGGGACGACTACCTGACGGGTGAACCGGCGCGGTCGCAGGCCCGCGCGCTGCCGGAGGACGTCTGCACGCTGGCCAAGCGACGGATGGGCGACGGGGACTGGCGGTTCGTGAGCCACCGGACGTCCTGGTCGGCGCCGGCGGTGAGCAGCCTGATCCTCAAGGCCCTCGTCAACGACACCGCCCTCAACACCGCCACGCCGGTGCAGGACGTGGTGATCACGGTGCCGGCCTACTTCGGGGACGAGGAGCGTCGGGCGACCAAGCTCGCCGGGGAGTACGCCGGGCTGACCGTCCTCGACGTCATCAGCGAGCCGATTGCGGCGGCGCTGTCCTATGGCTTCGCGCGGCTGGACCAGAGCACCCACGGCGTGGCGGAGGAGGTCGCGCTCGTCTACGACCTGGGCGGAGGCACCTTCGACGTAACCGTCGTCGAGCTCGCCGAGCGCCGGGTCGCGGTCGTGTCGATCGACGGGGACCACGAGCTCGGCGGCGCGGACTGGGACGAGAAGCTCGCCCTGCACCTCGCGCACGCCTTCACCGCCGCGCACCCCGACGCCGAGGACCCGCTCGATGACAGCGCCGGCTCGCAAGCCCTGATCCTGGCCGCCGAGGCGGCCAAACGGGACCTGTCCGAGCGCGACCGGACCACGGTACGGGTGACCCACGACGGGCTTCACCTCGACGTCACGTTGACCCGGGAGGAGCTCGAGAGCCTGACCCGCGGGCTCCTCGACCGGACCCTGGACCTCACAAGGCGGGCGGTCGCGGCGGCTCGGCTGCGCGGGGTCACCCGGATCGATCGGGTGCTGCTCGTCGGCGGCAGCAGCCGGATGCCGGCAGTCGCCGAACGGCTGACCAAGGAGCTGGGGGTGTTGACGCAGCTCGCCGACCCCGACCTGGCCGTCGCGAAGGGCGCCGCCCTGTACGGCCAGAAGAAGTCCCTTGAACGACTCATCACTGCCGATCTCGTCACCCGCGGCCAGCTCCTCGACGGCGCTCCGGTGGGGGCCGCCTCGGAGGTCCATCTCGCGGCTGCCTGTCAGCGGTTGGCCGACGTGATGGGGCTGACCCCGGACCAGGTGCGCCGGACCGTCGAGGTGCAGGTGCTCAACGTCTGCTCCCGGGGCTTCGGGGTGCTGGTGATGGGCAGCTCCGGCCTGGAGGTGGTGTTCCTCGTACACCGGAACGACCGGCTGCCGGTGGCGGTCCGGCGGTCGTTCGGCACCATGCACGACGACCAGCAGATCGTCACCGTGCGGGTCATCGAGCAGGGCGGCGGCTCGGAGTCCGAAGACCCCGAGGACAACAAGATGATCGCGGAGGCGTCGATCACCGACATCCCGTACGGCTACCCGGCCGGCACCGAGATCGAGATCACCCTCGCGATGGGCTTCGACGGGATCTTGGACCTGACCGCCACCCACGAGGGCACCATCGACCGGCCGCTGAAGATCTCGGTGGAGACCAGCGCGGCGCTCAGCCAGGCCGACGTCGCCCGCGAACGCGCCCAGGTCGCCCGGGTACGCCGTCGGAGCCCGTAATGGCCTTCGACGGCAACGACTACCGCAAGCGGGTGCTGGCGGCGATCGAGGCGCGTGGGGGAGTGGCCGACAGTGACCCGTTCGAGTGGTACGACCTGCCACTCGACGGCGCGAAGGACCGGGTCGTCGCGCAGCAGCTCGAGGATGTCTGGGCGTTCTGGCAGAAGCAGCGTGACCACCCGAAGTACCGCGGGCTGGTCACTGCGCTGCTCGCCGTCCACGACGAGCTGGCCCCGCAGCTCCGGGACAAGCGGACCCGCCAGCAGCTCGCCGAGCTCGCCCGGGCCACCCGTGAGGAGGGCAAGCAGGGCGCCTACGCAGAGCTGGATGCGGCGGCGACCCGGCTCGTCGAGCGGTTCGGGGGCATCCCGGTCTCGAAGCTGCCCGGCCTGCGGGCGCTGGCCGCCCACGCAGGGCTCGACGAGGAGAGCACCGAGCGGCGGCTCTCGCGTCACCGGCTCGTCAAGGACGCAGCGGTCTCGGCGGCTGTCCCCGCGAGCGTCTACCGGCAGGTACGGGCTGACCTCGACGAGCTCGGCCAGCTCCTGGGGCAGGAGCCCCCTGCCACGCTGTATGACCTGCTGGGGCTGCCGCCGGGAGCGTCCCCGCCCGAGGTGGCGCGCGAGCGGGCGCTGGCGTCGGACCGCAACCGCGAGCTCCGGCCGGACCGGCGGCGGGCACTGGTCGACGACCTGCTGGCTGCGGTCACGGCGGTGCTGCTGGAAGGGTCGTCGGCGGCCTACCTGGACGCGGTGGCCGAGGAGGTCACCGCGAAGCTTCGGCCGCGGGTGGCCGCGGCCATCCTGGTCGAGGACGTGCTGACACCGACCGCGCACGGGCGACTGCTGGCGGAGGCGAAGGCGGCGGGGCTGGATCCGGAGCGGGCGGCGCAGGTGCTCGCGACGCTGGCTCGGGAGGCGGGGGTGGCGGTGCCCGCGGCCGCGCCGTCGCGAGTCCGGCCGGAGCGGCCGCGGCCGGTGCCACCCGAGGCGGTCCTCGTGCTGCCGCAGGTGACCTCGCTCACGGTCCTCCCGCACGGCCGCCGGATCCGGTTGGTCTACGCGCCCCTCACCGACCTGCCGCCCGAGGTGCGGGTCGAGGTTCGGCGGCTGCCTGAGGGCCTGCGACCGCCCGTACCAGGTTCGGTGGTGGAGCCTGTCGGGGAGCGGGTGCCGGGCATGGGACCGGGGCTGGCGGTGGACACCCGACCGGCGTCGCCGACCTGCTACCTGGCTCTCACGGTCGGAGGGAACGCGGTCGCGGGAGTCCACACCTGGTACGCCGACCTGCCACCGATCTCGGCGCTGCGGGTCGAGGGCGACCGGCTCCGCTGGGACTGGCCGGCGGGCACGACCGAGGTGATGGTGGTCTGGCGCCCGGACACCCCGCCGGCGTCCGCGACCGACCCGATGTCCCAGACCCGCAAGGTCACGAACTCCCGCTACGACATCGACGGGGGCTTCGCATGGAACCCCGAAGGTGCGATGCACGTTGCAGTGTTTACCTGCACTCGCCGGGAATCCGAGCTGCTGGTGGCGTGCGAGGCGCCCGTGGACGCCCGGCTCTCGCCCCCCTGACGCTCATCTGGAGTCCGTACCGTGCCTTTGCTCAAAGCCTTCCGTGGCTCGATCCTGGTGACCGTCGTCACCTTGGTGCTGGTCGGGGTGTTCACGGGATCGATCGCGCTGGTCGCCTCGGCCATCGTCCTGGCCGTGCTCGAGGTGACGCTCTCCTTCGACAACGCGGTCGTGAACGCGAAGTACCTCAAGAAGATGTCGCCGCTGTGGCAGAAGCTCTTCCTGACGGTCGGGGTGCTCATCGCGGTGTTCGGGATGCGGCTGGTGTTCCCGATCATCCTGGTGTCCCTGACCGCCGGCCTGGGCATGGGTGAGGTCGTCGACCTCGCGCTCAACGACTCCCACGCCTACGCCAGGGAGCTGGAGTCCGCCACCCCGGCGATCTACTCCTTCGGTGGCGTGTTCCTGCTGATGATCTTCCTGGACTGGATCTTCGAGGAGAAGGAGATCACCTGGCTCCGGCCGCTCGAGGCGGCGCTGCAGCGGCTGGGGAAGCTCGACCAGCTCTCTGTCGTGATCGCGGCCGTGCTCGTCCTGGTCGCCTCGTCCGTCGTCGACGCGGGCGAGTCCCAGACGGTGCTGTTCAGCGGGTTCACCGGCCTGGTCACCTACCTGGCCGTCGCCGGGCTCGACAGCTTCTTCGAGACCGAGGACGACGAAGGTGGCGGCGCGGGCGTCGCGGTGGCCGTCGGCAAGGCTGGTTTCGCGACCTTCCTCTACCTCGAGGTGCTCGACGCGTCGTTCTCCTTCGACGGCGTGATCGGCGCCTTCGCCATCAGCACCGATGTGCTGGTCATCGCCGCCGGGCTCGGCATCGGGGCGATGTTCGTCCGGTCCCTCACGGTCTACCTCGTCCGGCAGGGCACCCTGGCGGAGTACCGCTACCTCGAGCACGGCGCCCACTGGGCCATCGGCGCGCTGGCGATCATCTTGCTCGTGGAGCTGAAGTACGCGATCCCGGAGGCCGTCACTGGCCTGCTCGGTCTGGCATTCATCTTCGCCGCGTTCACCAGCTCGGTCCGGGCCAACCGCCGGGAGGCCCGGGACGTGCTCGTGGCCGAGCCCGAGAGCGTGCACGCCTGATCCCCGATGACAGACTCACCCTGCGCCCATCCCGGGCGTGCCCCGATGAAAGAGGACTGACACGACATGGCGTTCTTCGACCAGCTCAAGGCTCGTACGCAGGAGATGAGCGGCCAGCTCAAGACGAAGGCGGGCCAGTTCAAGAGCAAGGAGTTCGCGGCCGGCAGCATGGCGATGTGCGCCCTGATCGCCGCCGCCGACGGCAGCATCGACGCGACCGAACGGCAGAAGACGGCGGGGCTGATCATGAGCAACGACGTGCTCAGCATCTTCCCGCCGGAGGAGCTCAAGCAGAAGTTCGACTTCTACTGCGACAAGCTCAGCAAGGACTTCGACTTCGGGAAGGTCGAGGCGATCGCGACCATCGCGAAGCTGAAGTCCAAGCCCGACCAGGGCCGCGCCGTGATCCAGATCGGCATCATCATCGGCGGCGCGGACGGCAACTTCGACGCCGACGAGAAGCAGGCCGTCAAGGAGGCCTGCTTCGCCGTCGGCATCGCGCCCTCGGAGTTCGACCTGTAGCGCTACTTGCGGCCGGGCTTCCAGTCCATGCCCCAGTTGTACGCCTTGTCGAGGACGTCCTGGGCGCCGTGGACGTAGTTGACCTCGCGCCGGACGCTCAGGTCGTTGCCGGAGTTCTCCAGCAGCGCGACCGCGCACATCCGCGACGTGCCGGCGGCCTCATCGAGCTTGACCTCGATGGGGGCGCCGGTCGCGGGTGTCAGCGTCACGACGCCTTGGGCCTGATCGAACGCCGACGCACCCTCGTAGATGCACGCGAACACCAGCACCCGGCGGATCTTGTCGGCGTGGGCGAGGTTGATGTAGAGGTTCTCGCCGCCCACGGCCGTACCGGTCCGGTCGTCGCCGTCCAGGAAGATGTACGGGGGCGCATCGAGGTTGCCGAACTGGTTCCCCAAGGCCTGGATGACGCCCTTGCGGCCGTCGGACAGCTCGTACAGGCAGCCGAGGTCGAGGTCGATCCCCGCCTGGCCGGCCGCCGACAGGCGCTTGAGGAAGCCCTTGGGCTGCTCAGCACCGGCCGGTCGGGCCTGCCAGTTGAGGTTGACGTGCAACTTGCCGGTCGCGCTGCCCTGCTTGGTCAGCGACACCGTCGGGCTGGCCTTGGTGAGCGTGACCTTGCTCAGCGACACCGGCTTCGGGGCCTCGCCACCGGAGTCGCCGCCGGAAGAGCCCCGCTTGGAGTAGTCGATGGCCATGGCTGCTAGACGTTCACGCCGAAGTCGCGCGCGATGCCGTTCAGGCCCGAGGAGTAGCCCTGGCCGACGGCCCGGAACTTCCACTCCGCACCGTTGCGGTAGAGCTCGCCGAACACCATGGCGGTCTCGGTCGAGGCGTCCTCGGTGAGGTCGTAGCGGGCGATCTCCGCGCCACCGGCCTGGTTGACGATGCGGATGAAGGCGTTGCGGACCTGCCCGAAGCTCTGCGAGCGCGTCTCGGCGTCGTAGATCGAGACCGGGAAGACGATCTTGTCGACCTCGGCAGGGACGCCCGCCAGGTTGACCTTGAGGGCCTCGTCGTCGCCCTCGCCCTCGCCGGTGAGGTTGTCGCCGGTGTGCTCGACCGAGCCGTCGGGCGACTTCATGTTGTTGAAGAAGATGAAGTGGCTGTCCGACAGCACCTTGCCGGCGGTGTCCACCATGATCGCGCTGGCGTCGAGGTCGAAGTCGGTGCCCGTGGTGGTGCGCGCGTCCCAACCCAGACCGACCAGGACGGCGGTCATGCCGGGAGCTTCCTTGGTGAGGGAGACGTTGCCGCCCTTGCTGAGACTGACCGTCACGATGTGCCTTTCGTTTGGGGGTTCTGGTGCCTTGAAACGCACACTAGCCATACCTGGTTCCCCGTGGGGGTCAGAGTTCTGACAGGGTGGGGTTCTTAGTTACCTGACCCCGAAGGAGATCCCATGGCCGTTTCGGCTGACCTGTCCAAGTACCTTGACAAGGCGTATGAGAGCAGCACCCTGGCTGAGGTGCTCGCTGCCCCCGTCAGCGCCCTCGCCGGCGTGACCGACGCGGACGCCGAGCACCTGAAGGCTGCGTTCAACATCACGACCGTCGCCGACCTGGGTAAGAACAAGTACTTCGCCTGGGCGCAGGCGATGCTCACCCTCTCGAGCTGATCTTCGCGTGGGCGGTGGCTATCCGGTGCCGCCCACGTCGCCGACGTCGTGACGACGGCCCGTTCGTCATGGGCTAGGTTCGGGCCGCCGGTCATCCCCGGTACTGCACAGCGCCGACCCCGATCGGGTCCGGCCGGCGGCCACGAGACAGGAGCACTTCGGTGAAGGTCGGCATCCCCCGCGAGGTCAAGACCTGCTAGGGGTTTGTCTAACCTCGCAGGTCAAAAGGCACGTGCCCGAAGTTTTGGACCGCTTTTTGACCGCTGCCCAACCTTTTCTGCTGTCTGAGGAAGGGCGTACACCCACGAGGAACCGAGGGTCACGGGGGCCGGCTGACGATCCTGTGGGCGAGTCCGTTCGCCCGTAGTGCAGCGGTCGCACTGTTCGGCCGCGTCGGCGTGGCTAGGCCCGTCCAAACGTGGCGGCTTCGTTACATGTTGCTGTCATGTCGGTGTTCCCGGATATTCGGCTGATCGTGGCTTTACGTTCTGTTCGCATCTTCCCGTCTGGGTGGGTCCATTCGGAGGAGATCTTCATGCGTTCGACGGTTCATGGTGTGGCTGTCCAGCACCGGCGTCTCGGTGCGGTGGCGCTGCTCGCGCTGGCCGGCGGGCTGCTGGTCGCGCCAGCCGCATCGGTGTCGGCAGCGCCTGTGTCGGCGGCGGTGGAGTCGTTTGAGCGGCCTGATCTGCTGGGGGCGCAGTTGCTGGCCCGGACCTCTCAGCACCGGGTGTTGGTGACGGGGTTGACGTCGCAGACGATGCAGACGTGGGTGAACCCGGACGGGTCGCTGTCCTCTGAGCAGGCGACTGGTCCGGTGCGGGTCCAGCAGCGTGACGGTAAGTGGCTGCCGGTCGACACGACCTTGCGGGTCACGAAGGGCGTGTTGGCGCCGGTGAATGTGCCGTCGCCGTTGACGTTGTCGAACGGCGGCGACACGGCGCTGGTCACGGCCGGCGATGCAGGGTCGCGGGTTGCGCTGGGGTGGCCGTCGGCGTTGCCGACCCCGACTCTGGCGGGGGACCGGGCGACTTACGCGGAGGTGGCGCCGGGGGTGGATCTGGTGGTGCAGGCGTTGCCGTCGGGGTTTGAGCAGTTCATCGTGCTGAAGACCAAGCCCACGTCGGCGCCGTCCTTCCAGTTGCCGTTGACGTTGTCGGGGTTGTCGACGGTGGCCTTGCCGGCGGGTGGGGTGGAGCTCCGCGACGCCAAGGGCGTCCGGCGCGGCGATTTGGGGGCGGCGGTGATGTTCGACTCCTCCGACCCGAACCGGCCGCGAACGGCGACGCTGGGGTCGTCGGTGACCAAAACGGCTGGTGGTGCGGTGTTGACGTTGACGCCGGACCTGGCGGTGTTGAACGACTCGTCGACGGTGTATCCGTGGGTGCTGGATCCGGTGGTGAACCTGGTCCCGTCGGCGGACACGTACGTGAAGGGCGCGAATGCGGGTGGGAACTATGGCAGTGAGACCAAGCTCGCGGTCGGGCAGATCACTTCGGTCGCCAGTGATGACAACCGGTCGCTGATCTACTTCACCGGGGCGGGGGCGTTCGCGGGTAAGCACATCACGGCGGCGCGGGTGAAGCTGAGCCAGTACTACTCGGTGTCGTGCACCCCGAGCTTGACGAGCATCTATCAGGTGACGCAGGGCTGGACCGCTGGCGGTGCGACTTGGACGAACAAGCCGACCGTGGGTGGCACCTCGGTGACGTCGTTGACGCACGCGACCGGCGGCGCGTGTGGCGCAGGTGCCTATCAGACGTTCCCGAACAGCGGCGCGATGGTGACGTTGGTGTCGGGGTGGGCGAACGGCACGACGGCGAACTATGGCGTGTCGGTGCAGGCTGATGAGTCCAGCACCGCGGCGGGGAAGTACTTCTACAGCAGCGAGAGTGCGGCGCCTCCGCTGCTGGAGGTCACCTACAACTCCTACCCGGGGACGCCGGCGGGCCGGTCGATCACGCCGTGCACCGCGCAGTGCCCGTCGGTGACGCTGACCTCCAGTGCCACGCCGAAGTTGGCGGCGCAGTCCACCGACGCCGATGGCGGAGCCCTCACCTACACCTTTGAGGTGTATGCCGGGTCGGCGAACCCGCCCGGCGCTGGGGCGGTCGCGACCGGCACCGTGGCCGGGTCGCCGTCGGGGCAGAAGGCGTTCTGGCAGGTCCCCGCCGGGCTGCTCACCGACGGAAACCCTTATGAGTTCCGGGTGAAGGCCACCGATGGCAGCGGCGACGCGAGCGCCTGGACGGCGGCCTACTCGCTGTTCAAGATCGACACCACCGCCCCGAGCACCCCGACGGTCGCGTCGACGACCTACCCGAGCAGCTCGTGGAACGGCACGGTCCCGGTGCCGCAGGGGACGTTCACGTTCACCAAGAACGTCGCCGACGCTGATGTGCAGGAGTACGCCTGGCGGCTGGATGACGGCCAGACCGGCAGCACCCTGGTCACCGGCACCGCTGATAGCGCGACGATCACCCCCGCAGCGGGCTGGCGGGTCTTGAAGGTCGCCGCCGTCGACAAGGCCGGGAACCGGTCGGCGGAAGTGTCCTACAGCTTCGGGGCCAGCGCGGCCGTCACGTCCCCCGGGACCGGCGCGAGCAGCCAACGATACGCGCGGTTGAAGGCGGTCGCCCCGGCCGGCTCGGCCGGCGTGTCCTGGAACTACCGGCTGCCGGGCGCAACGAGCTGGGGCCCGATCCCCCTATCCGCGGTCACCTACGCCGACGCCACCCCGGTCGGGCAGTGGCCGGCGGCGACAACCCAGACCACGACCTCCAGCACCAGCCCGGAGCTGATCTTCGACCTGCCGCAGGTCCTCGGTGGCGTCGGCACCGCGCAGGACGGTGCGGTGCAGCTGCAGGCGGTGTTCAGCAACCTGGTCACGAACACGACGGTGAACGACCCGCTGGTGACGTTGGATCAGAACTCCTTCGGCAGCGCGGCCGCCTCGGTCGGGCCGGGGTCGGTGAGTCTGCTGACCGGGAACTACAGCGTCGGCGCGACCGACGCCTCGATCGACAGTTACGGCAGTGACCTGACCCTGGGGCGGACGTTCAACTCCCGGACCGCCACCACGTCGGGGCTGTTCGGGCCGGGCTGGTTGCCGTCGCTGACGGTCGACACCGCCGGCAGTGACTACACCACCCTGGCCGACCTCGGGTCGTCCGCGGTGGTGACCGACACCGGCGGCGCGAAGCTGGTGTTCGCCAAGACCGGCACCGGCAGTACCTACGTCGCCCAGGGCGACGCCGAAGGCTTGAAGCTCGTCGCGTCCTCGGGTGACGCGTTCGGGGCGACGACGTTCACGCTCTCTGATGATGCCGGGTCGGTCACGACCTTCAGCGTCGGGCCGAACTGGACCGTCGCGGCTACCTTCGCGGTGCCGCATTCCTTCCCCGTCACCGGCGTCGTGCAGGCTGGCGACGCCTCGGCCACGACCTACAGCTACGACGCCGCCGGACGGCCGACCCGGATCTTGGCGCCGCACCCGACCGGCGTGACGACCTGCAACACCACCTTCGTGGTCGGCTGCCGCGCCCTGGACGTCAGCTACGCCACCGTGCTGGGGAACCAGCAGATCAGCAAGGCCACCCTCAACACCTTCGACGGCACCGGCACCCTGGTCACGGTGGACGTGGCCTGCTTCAGCTACGACACCAACGGGCGCCTTGCCCAGGCGTGGGACCCGCGGATCAACGCCACCAGCTGCGGCACCCCGGTGCTGGCCACCACCTACGGGTACGACACGGCAGGCCGGCTGTTGTCGGTGACGCCGGCCGGGCTGGCGGGCTGGACGTTCGGCTATGACGGGCCCGCGCTGACGTCCCGGTTGTCGACGGTGACCCGGACCCACACCGGCGGTACCTGGGGCACCGGCGCCGAGACCGACACCGTCCGGTACGACGTCCCGCTCGGCAACGACACCGACGCCGCGAGCGGCCTGCACCCGGACCTGAGCAGCACCACGGTCGGGACCTGGGCGCAGACTGACCAGCCCGTCACCGCCACCGCCGTGTTCAGTCCCGGCGACACCGTGCCGGCCGTCCCCTACGTGGCGGGGGCAGACTTCCGCGATGGCAGCATCACGGCTTTGAACGCTGAAGGCCGGACGGTCAACACTGCCTCCTACAGCGGGACCGGGCAAGCCGGTTGGCGGATCGACACCACCGAACAAGACGACACCGGCCGGGTCCTGCGGACCCTGTCGGCGGCGAACCGGGACCGCGCGCTCGGACGCCCCGATGCCGGGTCCAGCACCGTGCCGTTGGGGACCGACACGGCGGCGGCGGCCCGGATGCTGGACACCGTCAACGTCTACGCCCCGAACGTGAACGACCCGGACCCGCAGCAAGCCTCCGAGCTGGACCTGACCGACACCTACGGGCCGCTACATCAGGTCACCCTCCCCGACGGCACCCTCGCGCCGGCCCGCTCCCACACCCGCCTGAGCTATGACACCGGCAGCGAGTCCGGCCACATCCCGGGCGGCACCCTGCGGCTGGTCGTCGCGTCCACCACCGGCGCGAGCCTGTCCGCCGCCCCGACCGCGACGAACGAGACCGACCAACGCACCACCACCAGCAGCTACTCGCTGACGGGGGAGTCCACCGGCTGGAACCTCCGCAGCCCGGTCCGGTCGACCGTCTACACCGGCGCCGGCACCACCGGCACCCAGATCAGCGCCACCACCCTGACCGACCCGGCCACCTCGCTCGTGACCGAGACCCGGATGCCGTCCGACACCGCCGGGGTCGCCTCCGGCACGACCCTGAACACCTACTACACCGCCGGGACGACCAACAACGCCGGCTGCGTGAACACCGCCTGGGTGAAGCTGCTGTGCAAAACCGCCCCCAAAGCGCAGCCCGGCGACCTCAGCCTGCCGGGGTTGGTGACCAAGCAGGTCACCTACGACTACCTGCTCCGGCCGAGCGTCCTGACCGAAACCGCCGGCCCCGCGAACGGCACCGGCACCCCGGTGACCCGGACCACCACCACCAGCTTCGAGAACGCTGGCCTGTCGCCCCGAACCGCGTCGGTGGCGGTCACCGGCGGACTCGGGACCGCCGTCCCGGCCCAGACCACTGGCTACGACACCGCGACCGGGCTGCCGTTGACGACCTCCGCGACGGGCACCGGGGCCGCGCTGACCACCAGCTATGACGACTTCGGTCGGGCAGTCAGCTTCACAGACGCCGACGGCGCGGTCAGCACCACCAGCTACGACGCCGACGGCCGAGTGCAGAGCGCCACCGACCCGAAGGGCACCACCACGCTGGGCTATGACACCACCAGCATCGTCACTGGGGGTGTCGACCACCGCGGCCAAGTCACCAACTCCACCACGACCGGCCTGGGCGGTGCGTTCACCGCCACGTTCGACGGCGGAGGCGCGCTCCGCACAGCGACCTATCCGAACGGGATCACCGCCGACTACACCACCGACGAGACCGGCGACACCACAAAGCTGATCTACAGCAAGGCAGGCACGGCCTGGTTCACCGACAGCCAAGCCTCCAGCATCCACGGCCAGTGGATCAGCCACGAAGGGCTCCCCAGCAAGCAGACCTACAGCTACGACGGGATCGGGCGCCTCACCAACACCCTGGACGACAGCAACACCAACGACGGGTGCGTCCAACGCTCGTACGCCTTCGCGAACACCGCCGGGTTGAACAGCAACCGCAGCAGCCTGCAGACCTACCCCGCCGCGTTGAACGGGGACTGCCAAACCACCACCAGCACCACCCAGACCCTCGCGTATGACACCGCAGATCGACTCACCCCGACCGGCGTCGCCACGAATCTGACCTACGACACCTTCGGGCGGATCACCACCCTGCCCGCAGCGTTGGGCGGGCCGGGAGCGGTGAACGTCACCAACGGCTACTACAGCAACGACCTCGTCGCCTCTCAATCCACCGCCTCGCCCGCCCGGACCAAGAGCTGGCAGCTCGATGCGACTCTGCAACGGTTCCGGACCTTCACCGACAACGCCACCGGCACCGTCATGACCAAGACCAACCACTACAGCAGCGCCGGTGGGGACAGTCCCGGCTGGATCGACGAAGGCAACGGCACCAGCACCCGCTACACAGGTGGCCTCGCCGGGAACCTCGCCGCCATCACCAGCTACGACAACGCCGGCCTCATCACCGACCTGCGATTCCAGCTCACCAACCTGCACGGCGACCTCGTCACCACCGCCACCCCAGCCGCCACCACCTACGACGGAGCCGTCCTCGACACCGACGAATACGGCAACCCCAAACCCAGCAACCCCAGCGGACGGTACGGCTGGCTCGGCGGCAAACAACGATCCACCGACAGCCTCGGCAGCCTCACCCTCATGGGCGTCCGCCTCTACACACCCACCCTCGGACGATTCCTCAGCGTTGACCCCGTACAGGGTGGAAACCCGAATGATTATGCGTATCCTCTCGACCCGATCAATGGCTTCGACCTAGACGGCAAATGCGGAGTGTTCGGAAACCCTTTCAAGAAATGCGGAAAAGGCTACAAGGGCCAGCGCGGATTCCTCGGTGGAGTATTCACCAAGTGGGGGGTGAGTTATGGCGGTTGTGCCGCTTACATCATCGGCGGCTGCGTGAGCGCCTCCATCAGCCCCAAGGGGGGATTCCAGTTCACCCACGGTTGGACCGGCATTCACAAGAACCGGGCATATTGGGGTCTCAATCTGGGCCCGAGCGTGTTCTGGAACAATCGATCCACCGGCAATAACGGATATTGCGGACAGTGGACCGTCTACAGTCAGTGTAGGGACAGCAAGGGCAACAAAACGCACTACCTCAGTGGTTGGCCGAAGGCTGGAGGCGTCGGTGTCACGAGCTACCATTCGCACACTCTGAAGTGGTGGAAGGATTGATGCGAGGCTACCTGTGGCCAGCGCATCCAGAGGTGACGCGTGGCCTGACGACGGCGCAAGTTAGAGCCGTGCTGCTATTGCGGCTCGCAATCTTGGCTGCGCCGCTTGCGCTGCTGGCTCCGCTGGTGGCATTGAGGTGGCCTCAGGCGGCCCTAGTGCCAGCGCTGCCTCTTTGTCTTGCATTTCTTACTTCCTTCCCCTTCTATTTCTGGGGAGTTCTCGAAGCGCTGCTGCGTAAAGGTGATGCTGATTTTGCAAATCCAGGAGTGCCGCTTATATTGGCAATCCGTGCAATGCGCAGCAGATCGTCGGGCTCAACCGCTGCATAGAACCGACTAGCGATCACGGACGCAGCGTACGAACCCGGGAGGTGCGCCTCGCGTCCGAACGTTGAGAACGGGTTCGGATCGGTGCCCGCGGCGTATGCACGGGCTGACGGATCGGTAGCGCCACGCTGCGTTGAACTTCTGCAGGCGGAACTTGATCGTATTGGGTCGGTGGGGGTCGGCGGGTGCTGCGGTGTAGTTTGGTCCAGGCCGGGTGTCCCATGAGCCGGGAGGTCTGGACGGTGAGTAGGTCGCGTAGCCCGTTGATGCTCCAGCGGCTGCCGCCGATGTCGGTGCGGGCGTTGAGTTCGCGCATCAGCCGTTCCAGTACGCCGGTGCCGAGCTCGGGTCCGCCGAGGTGGGCGAGCTGGCGGCGAAGGGCCGGGTCGAGGCAGGTGAAGGTGTGCGGTCGTGCTCCGGCAAGGTAAGCGTGGGCGCTGAGCAGCGTGGCCGGGATCGTGGCGACGAACTCGTCGTAGGCCACGAGCGCCTCATCGATGGTTCGCTCGTGCCGGATCTGGTCACGCAGCAACTCGCCGAGCGTCTTGGACCTGTCGCGTGCCCAGCGCGGGTTGACGTGCCGGTTGGCTGCGTCGTCGGCGTAGAAGGCCTTGCGCAGTCCGTGCGGCAGGTGCCACCAGCAGCGCTGGATCGCAGTGTCGGGCCACAGTCGCTCGGCCAGGGTGGTGATCGAGACCTCGCCGTCCAGCACCACGAGCTTGGGAGCCTTCAGGTGCTCGAGCTGGGCGCCGAGCACCGACCAGTCCTCACCGACGGTCAGGCCGAGCAGGTGGGAACGGGCTCGCCGACGACCCGCTGGGCCTGACCGGCCGGTCAGGCCGATCGCCAGGTAGGCGCCGCAGCCGTTCTTGGACTTCCCCGCCCGGACCCCGGTGCCATCCAGCAGCACGACGTCCGGCGACGGGTGCGCCGCCCCGAGGGTTCCGGGCTTGTCGTCCGGGCCTGCTGGGGCCGTGAGGATCGCAGCGATGTCCGCGAGGGCACCGTGGGCCTGTCCTGCGGTGGCGTTCGTCCCGGCGAGCTGCGCGTCGAGGCGGGCTGCGCGGGCGAAGCTCATCTGGGTGCCGAGTTCGGCCAGGTCGAC
>JBKJVH010000135.1:0-6403 GCA_046590985.1 Mycobacteriales bacterium | reverse complement strand
CCCGACCGTTCCGCGACGACAGCACCTGGAACCGCCCCCTCCACGAAGCCATCCCCGAACCCCAACCCCCGGCCACCCCACCCGCCAACGGCGGCTGGGACGACAACCCACCGTTCTGACCGCGCTACAGCCCCAGCAGCGGCAGGCACGGCGCGAGGCCGGTGACGCCGACCTCGAACGGAGGCGTCCACGCTCGCAGCACCAAGCGCTGCATCTCGCGCGTCCCTCCCGCGTGGACGTGCAGGCCGATGCCGTTGACGACGTACCCGAGAGATCGCGAGACCCCCAGCGACGCAAGGTTGTCCGCCCACGCCTCGGTGATCGCGGCGACCGCGCCCAGGTGCTCGAAGGCCAGCGTCAGCACTGCTGCCCGCATCTGCTTCCCGAATCCCTGACCGCGTGCCGACGCCACCAGCCACGAGTGCGTGTCGACCACCCGCAACGTGGCAAAGTCCTTGCCCTCCAGGGCTTGCAGCCCGATCGGCAGCCCATCGAGCAGCACCACAAACGGCAGGACCCAGTCGTCCGCAGACCAGCCACCGAAGGCCTGCCAGTACGCCCTGAGCACCTTCTGCGCCGACGTCAACGCCGGGAAGCGCGGGTCGTGCTCGAGGTCATCCGGCACCACGTCAGCCAACGCGAAAGCGTCCGCTTCCGTCATGCCGCGCAGCACCAGGGACGGGGTCCGGAGCTCCAACCCGTGGAGCGGCCAGGTCGTCACGACAGGCCGAGGCGCGTACGGGCTTCCTTCACGCGAGGGCCGTCACGGAGGTTGTCGGGGACAGCCATCAACCCGGTACGCAGGGCGCGCCCGACGAAGGAAGCGCCGAGGTCGGTGACCGGCAACCCGGGGAGCCGGTAGAGCTGGCGCGCCCAGCGGGGGAGCATCGCTGCGGCGGCGCCGGCGAGGGCCGCCCACGCGGGCCGGGCCGGCGTCGTGAACGCGTACTTGGCCGGCATCGGCGGGAACAGCACAAACCGGGCCGTCGTGCGGGCCGCTGCCGTCACCCGGAGCTCCGGTTGCATGCTCGCGAAGTAGTCGGCCATCTCGGACACGGAGGCGGGGGCGGTCTTGAGTCCGACGAGCTTGGCGTTCGCGAGCTGCTCTGCGTAGTACCGGTCGCGCTCCGACGCAGACAGCCGCAGCCCGCTGCGCGTCGCCGTGGTGAGGAACGACTCGACCTCGACGCAGTGCACCCACAGCAGCAGCTGCGGGTCGTTGACCTTGTACGCCACTCCAGACTCGGGTTCGACGCCCTCGAGGTGTCGGTGGATCCCGCGGACCTTGGCGCCGGCCCGGTTGGCCTCCAACGTCGTGCCGTAGGTCGTGACGCCGACGTACTCGGCAGTGCGGAACAGCCGGCCCCACGGGTCGGCGCGGAAGTCGGAGTGCTGGGCCACCCCCGACATCGCCAGCGGGTGCACGGCCTGCAGCAGCAGCGCCCGCAGCCCTCCCAGGATCATCGTCGGGTCCGCGTGGACCCGCCAGGTCACGCTGTCGGGACCGTACAGGCCTGGGTCGGGCGAGGTGCTCACGTCACCAGTGTCGCCTGCGGGCAGACTGGGGTCATGTCCTACGTCGCGATCAACGTCCTGTCAGTGCCCGAGGGCGCTGGCGCCACCCTTGAGGAGCGCTTCGCCGGCCGGGCCGGGATGGTCGAGACGTCCCCTGGTTTCGAGCGCTTCGAGCTGCTTCGGCCTGTCGAGGGAACGACGGACTACCTCGTCTACACCCGGTGGGCGAGCGAGGCGGACTTCACCGCCTGGCGTGAGGCGCAGGGGGCCGGCCACGGAGGTGGCGGCAAGCCCGCGGCGACCGGCGCGACCCTGTGGGCCTTCGAGGTCGCGCACAGCGCGTGAGGAAGCCCGAGGTAGGTGACAAGGTGAGCGTCGTCTCGCCCTCGTGGGCGGGGCCCGCGCACTTCCCTCGGGTCTTCGACCTCGGCCTGGATCGGCTGCGGAGCTGGGGACTGGAGCCCGTCGAGCTGCCGACAACTCGGCGACAAGGCACGCCCCAGGAGCGGGCTCAGGACCTCATGGCGGCCTTCGCTGATCCAGCGACAACGGCGGTCGTGTCGAGCATCGGCGGCGACGACCAGCTCACGGTCCTGCCCCATCTCGATCCGGCCGTGTTCCTCAAGAACCCCAAGCCGTTCTTCGGGTACAGCGACTGCACCAACCTGCTGGTCTGGCTCAGCAACCTGGGCATCACGGGCTTTCACGGTGGCGCCGTCATGGTCCAGCTTGCTCGGTACGGCCGCGTGCATCCGGTCACCGAGGCCTCGCTGAGGGCCGCTCTGTTCACGACGGGCCCGTACACCTTGCCCAGACCCACCGAGACCACGGACGAGTACGGGGACTGGGCCACCGACGACCTGACCGTCGAGCCCGTGATGCGGTCGGCTGAGCCGTGGAGCTGGCACGGTGTCGACCGGACCGTGACCGGGCGCGTCTGGGGTGGTTGCCTGGAGGTGATCGACTGGCTGCTCGGGGTAGGCCGCGACGTTCTCCCCAACACGGCCTACGCGGGGAGCATCCTGTTCGTGGAGACCTCCGAGGAGATGCCCGGGGCCGAGACGGTCTACCGGATGCTCAGGGTCATGGGAGAACGCGGCCTGCTCCGGCAGTTCGCAGGAGTGATGGTGGCGCGTCCGATGGCGTACTCGAAAGAGCACCCGACCGACCGCGCAGCCCTGGTGTCCGCTCAACGCGAGGCAGTGCTCCGAGCGCTCGCGGAGTACAACCCCTCAGCGACCGTGGTTCTCGGCGTGGATGCCGGGCACACCGATCCTCAGGTGGTGATCCCGATCGGTGGGACGGCGACTCTCGACCCAAGCGCCGACTCGATCACGGTCACCTACTGAAGTCCACCCAGGAACGCCAGGATCGCTTCGTTGACCGGCTCCGGGTGCGTGAGGTTGGCGGCGTGCCCGGCGTCCGGAACCAGCACCAACGGCACCGCACCGGACAGCCCGGCGACGAGCTCAGCCGCCTTCTCCACCGGGATGGACGCGTCAGCCGTGCCGTGCACCACCAGCACAGGGCAGCTGATCTCGCCGAGCCGGTGGGTGATGTCCTCTCGGGTCACGAGCGGGTGCATGACCTGAGGTGAGCGGTGGTTGGGCATCGCCGCCCAGAGGTCCTTCCACGGCTGCTCGTCGGCGCCTGGCCCGAGGATCGCGGTGGCGGCGAAGTCGAGGGTGTCCTGCGACGGGCCGTCGGCAGCCCAGGCCGCGGTCATCCCCTCGTACAGCGGCACCATGTCCGGATCCTCCGGGCCGGCCTGGGTGTCGAGCAGGATGAGCGCCCGGATCCGGTCCGGTGCGAGCAGCGCCGCCCGGAGCGAGAGGAAGCCACCCTGGGACATCCCGCCGAGCACGGCCCGGTCCGCCCCGAGGTGATCCAGCAGCGCCAGCACGTCGGCAGCGCTGTCCCAGTAGGACCAGGTGCCCTCGTGCTCAGCCTCGCCGTGCCCGCGCTCGTCCCACGTCACGACCCGGTAGCTGTCCCGGAGCGCCGCGACCTGGTGGGCGAACATCGTGTGGTTCATGAGCAAGCCGTGGCTGAAGACCACCAGCGGGCCGGCGCCGCCGGAGTCGGTGAACCCGACGGTGGCGCCGGTCGGGAGGGTGACGTGCTGGAGGGGGTCAGGGACGACGGGAAGTGGCATGGCCCCGAACCTAGACCTGGCTGAGGAAGTCCCGCAGCACCTGGGCCGTCAGCGACGGGTTCTCGGCCGCCGGCGAGTGCACCGAGTCCGGGATCACGATGACCGGCGCGCCCAGCCGGGACGCCATCTCATCCTGTACGGAGGGCAGCCAGGCGTCGTCGTTCTCCCCGTACATCACCAGCAGGGGGAGCCCGACCGCTGCCAGCTCCGTGACCCGATCAGGCGCCGAGAGCAGCTCGTCGGCGTGCGTCGCGAGACCGACGGGCGAGCTGCCGAGCATCCGGGCCTTGAGGAACTCGCGGACCTCGTCGGTGACCTCCTTGCGGCCGGGGCGGGTCGCCGAGATGGCCTCGGACGCCTCCCAGAGCGCCTGCATGCCGCCCTCCTCCAGGACTGGCTTGAGGAAGGGGAGCACGTCGGCCCGGGGGCCGGTCAGCGCCGCCGGCCCGGAGTCCATCAGCACCAGCGAGCGGAAGACGCTGGGGTCAGCGAGCACCGCCTCGCGGGACACCAGCCCACCGAAGCTGTGCCCCACGAGGTGGACCGGCCCGTCGCCGAGAGCGGCGACCACCTGGAGCAGGTCCTGGGCGAGCTGGCCGATGGTGTAGGCCGCCGGGTCGTCCGGTCCCTTCGACTCGTGCTGCCCGCGCTGGTCGATCGCGACGACCCGGAAGCCTTGCTCTGCAAGGGGTTTGAGGACGAACCGGAAGTCCTCCTTGCCGCCGGTGAAGCCCGGCACCATGAGGATCGTGCCGCGCACCTCGCCCTCGGCCTCGGCGTCGTGACAGGCCAGCGGGCCACCCGCGATGTCGATGCTGCGGGCTTGCACGCCTTCAGGCAGCGGTTCGTTCGTGACGGCGCTCATGCGCCGATCCTATGGAGGGTCAGGTCGTGGACGACACCGTCCCGGAGCTCCAACGTCATGTACGTGCAGTGCGGCTGCATCCGTCGGTCGATGCAGGAGCCCGGGTTGAGCATCCGGATGCCGGTCGGGGTCGTGGTGTCCCAGGGCGCGTGAGAGTGCCCGAAGACGAGCAGGTCGGTCGTACCGGCGAACTTCTGCTCGACGTAGCGGTCACGGTGCCGCTTGTCGCCGGTCTCGTGGATCACGGCCAGCCGGACGCCCTCGATCTCCCGGCGGGACACTTCGGGCAGCCGCCTGCGGAACTCCACGCCGTGGTCGTTGTTGCCCCACACGCCCATCAGGTCGCAGCGCGCCTCGAGCTTGTCGACCAGGTCAAGGCTCACCCAGTCACCGGCGTGCACGACCACATCAGCCGCGTCGATCGCCGACCAGACCTCAGCGGGCAGGTCGAGAGCGCGCTGCGGGACGTGGGTGTCGGCGATCAGGAGCAGGTGCACCGGTCCAGCCTAGAGAGCGCTGACGACCTCACCCAGCGGTCGGCCGTCCAGCACCATGTCGGTGAGTCCGTCGATGCGGCCGCACTCGACGCACCGGGCGCCCAGCACGAGCCACTCGACGCGGTCGCCGTCCGGGGCCGACAGCCCCGCCGCGACCTCCGCGATCGACTGGCCGCAGCTCCCGCAGCTCCACATCGTCGGATGCGTCCAGCGGGCCTCGGAGTCGAGCAGGGACGTGCTGCCGGCGCACTGCAGGCAGCGCCGGCGGGCAACACCGGCCTCGGCGTCGGCCTCGACGTAGGTCCAGCTCGGGTTCTCATCGCCGTGGTTGTGGCAGGTGAGCACCACCGTCTCGTGGACGTCGGGACCGTCCCCGGGCAGCCTCATGAGGAAGGCCCGCAGGTCCTCCACGTCCTCGCCTGTCCGTACCCCAGCCACCGTCCTCAGCACCATGGTGAGTGCATCGGCTCCGTACAGGGCAGGTCTTGAGCGCTATGCCTCGGAAGGGGCGGCTGCCGCGGCGTCCGCGCCACCGCCACCGCGGCCACGACCGCCGCGCCGGCGGCGGCGGGCCGGAGCGTCGCCGGCCTCAGCGCCGGCTTCCCCCGAGCCGGACCCGGACGCTTCCGCGGAAACACCGGCAGCGCCGGCCACCGCCGCGCCGCCGCCACGGGTGCGCTGGCGGGTGCCGCCGGTGCGCTTGGGCAGCTGGGGGCCGTCGTCCTGGTTCTCGCGCGCCGGGCGATCGTCACGGCCACCTGAGTCGCGACCGCCACCGGAGCGCCCACCGGAGTCACCGCGCGCCGGTGCCTTCTTCGGCCGACGGCCGGTCTCGCCGACGTCCTCGAGGGTCTCGGCGTCCAGGCCCTCACGCGTCCGCGAGGCGCGGGGGAGGTGACCCTTGGTGCCCTCGGGGATGCCGAGGTCGCTGAACAGGTGCTTGGAGGAGGAGTAGGTCTCGACCGGCTCGGGGAACGGCAGGTTGAGGTCCTTGTTGATCAGGCCCCACTTGGGCATGTCGTCCCAGTCGACGAACGTGACGGCCACGCCCTTGGCGCCGGCCCGGCCGGTCCGGCCGATGCGGTGCAGGAAGGTGCGCTCCTCATCGGGGCACTGGTAGTTGATGACGTGCGTGACGTCCTGCACGTCGATGCCGCGGGCCGCGACGTCGGTCGCGACGAGGACGTCGATCTTCCCGGAGCGGAACGCCCGCAGCGCCTGCTCGCGGGCGCCCTGGCCGAGGTCCCCGTGGACGGCGGCGGCCGCGAAACCGCGGTCGACCATGTCGGCGGAGACCTTGTCGCAGGTGCGCTTGGTCGACCGCGGTTTCGCGGCCGCCGCCGTCCACGGGGACCTCGGCCAGGGCGCCCG
>JBKJVH010000219.1:0-14235 GCA_046590985.1 Mycobacteriales bacterium | reverse complement strand
GTGAGGGTCTCGGTCATGGCCCCCCGACTGTCTCAGCCGACCGCGGTCCCCCGGTGGCGGCTCGCCGCACGAGCGGCTTTCCCGGCGCAGCCACCGCATCTTTGCGACATCCCCAGCACCAGGGTGCTGTGGATGTCGCAAAGATCGCGGCTGCTACTTCTGCAGGCCCTTCATGATCTCGCGCATCAGGTCGGCGGTCGCGGACGGCGTCTTGCCGACCTTCACCCCAGCGGCCTCGAGGGCCTCCTGCTTGGCCTGCGCGGTCCCCGAGGAGCCGGAGACGATGGCGCCGGCGTGGCCCATCGTCTTGCCCTCGGGGGCAGTGAAGCCGGCGACGTAGCCGACGACCGGCTTCGTGACGTGGGCCTTGATGTAGTCGGCCGCGCGCTCCTCGGCGTCGCCGCCGATCTCGCCGATCATCACGATCGCGACGGTGTCCGGGTCGGCCTCGAAGGCCTCGAGGCAGTCGATGTGCGTCGTCCCGATGACCGGGTCACCGCCGATGCCGACGGCGGTGGTGAAGCCGAACTCCCGCAGCTCGTACATCATCTGGTAGGTCAGCGTGCCGGACTTCGACACCAGGCCGATCTTGCCGGGGGTCGGCGCGATGGTGGCCGGGATGATGCCGGCGTTGGACGCACCGGGGCTGATGAGGCCGGGGCAGTTCGGGCCGATGATGCGCGTGGACTTGCCCTGCGCGTACTGCCAGAACCAGGCCGAGTCCTGCACCGGGATGCCCTCGGTGATGACGACGGCGAGGCCGATGCCCGCGTCGATCGCCTCCACGACGGCGCCCTTGGCGAACGCCGGCGGCACGAAGATCACCGTGACGTCCGCGCCGGTTGCCTCCATGGCCTCGGCGACGGTCGCGTAGACCGGGATGCCGTCCACGTCGGAGCCGGCCTTCTTCGGGTTCACGCCACCGACGACGTTGGTGCCGGAGGCAACCATGCGACGGGTGTGCTTGGTGCCCTCCGCGCCGGTGATGCCCTGCACGATGACCTTGCTTGCAGCGGTCAGGAAAATGGCCATTACGCAGCGCTCCCAGCGAGCTCGGCGGCCTTGTCGGCCGCGCCGTCCATGGTGTCGACGACGGTGACGAGGGGGTGGGCGGCTTCCGCGAGGATGCGGTGCCCTTCCTCCACGTTGTTGCCGTCCAGCCGTACGACAAGGGGCTTGGTCTCCTTGTCACCGAGCATCGCCAGCGCCTGCACGATGCCGTCCGCGACGGCGTCGCAGGAGGTGATCCCACCGAAGACGTTGACGAAGACCGACTTCACGTCCGGGTCCGACAGGATGATCTCCAGCCCGTCGGCCATGACCTGCGCCGAGGCGCCGCCGCCGATGTCCAGGAAGTTGGCGGGCTTCACGCCGCCGTGCTTCTCGCCGGCGTAGGCGACCACGTCGAGGGTGCTCATCACGAGCCCCGCACCGTTGCCGATGATGCCGACCTGGCCGTCGAGCTTCACGTAGTTGAGGTTCTTGGCCTTGGCCCGGCCCTCGAGGTCGTCTTCAGCCACCAGGTCCGCGTAGTCCGCAAACACCTGCTGGTGACGGAACTCGGCGTTGGCGTCGAGGGTCACCTTGCCGTCGAGCGCGAGGATCTGGCCCTCGGGGGTGCGGACGAGCGGGTTGACCTCGACCAGCGTGGCCTCCTCCTCGACGAACACCTCCCAGAGCTGCTGCAGCACGGAGATGACCTGGTCGCGGACGTCGGCCGGGAAGCCGGCCGCGTCGGCGATCTCGGCGGCCTTCGCGGCGTCGCAGCCGACGATCGCGTCCACCGGGACCTTGGCGAGGGCCTCAGGGCGCTCGACCGCGAGCTCCTCGATCTCCATGCCGCCCTCGACGGAGGCCATGGCGAGGTACGTGCGGTTCGCGCGGTCCAGCAGGAAGGAGACGTAGTACTCCTTGTCGATGTCGGACGCCTCGGTCACGAGGACCTTGTGGACGGTGAGGCCCTTGATCACCAGGCCGAGGATGTCGGTGGCGCGTGCCTCCGCCTCGTCAGCGGTCGGACAGAACTTCACGCCACCCGCCTTGCCGCGGCCACCGGCCTTCACCTGGGCCTTGACCATGACGGGCTTGCCGATCTTCTCGGCAGCGGCGCGCGCGGCGGCGGGGTTGTCGACGGTCTCGCCGGCAAAGACCGGCACACCGTGCTTGGCGAAGAGCTCCTTCGCCTGGTACTCCATGAGGTCCACTGAGGGGTCCTGTCTTCGGGTCTCGTTTATCGGAAAGGTGTGGCAAGGGGGCTCCGCCGAGGGTAGCCAGAGTTACCCCCGCGCTACGACGTGGGATCGGTCACGTTGCTCAAACACCCGATGCGTCGGGGCCAGAAGCGGTAGACCTACGACGTGAGACTTCTCGCAGCCTGCGCTGCCCTGTGTGTCCTGGCTGCCCCCGGTGTCGCTGCCGCCGAACCGGTCACCCCCGTCAAGGGCACGCACACCTTCACGACCGTCGATGCCCTCGTACCGGTCGTGGACGGGCCGACGAACACCCACAACACCACGATCGACACCCGGTTGTACGTGCCCGACAACGCGACCGCGGCAAGACCTCAGCCGGCGATCCTCATGACGCACGGTTTCGGATTGTCCAAGACCAGCGCCGAGATCACCTCGATGGCAACGTTCCTGGCGCGGCACGGGTACGTGGTGCTGACGTACACCGCGCAGGGGTTTGGCTCCTCCACCGGCTGCGTGACGCTGCAGTCGCGGACCTATGACGTGAAGGACGCGCAGCAGCTCATCACGAAGGTGCTGGAGACCAAGGCGTACGTGAAGAAGGACAGCAAGGGGGCGGTCGTCGGGACCGTCGGCGGCTCCTACGGCGGCGGCATCCAGCTCAACCTGGCCGAGACCGACAACCGGATCCGGGCCATCGCGCCGGGCCGGACCTGGAACACCCTGCAGTACTCCCTCGATCCCAACAACTACGTCGTGCCCGGCGACCCGACCGGCTTCACGCACTCGTTGTCACAGCAGGGCGTCTTCAAGCTCGAGTGGACGTCGCTGTTCTTCGCCAGCGGCAACGGCAACCCGGTCGGGGGCATCCCGCCGTCGGGCAACGCCGCCGGCACCTGCCCGACGGACAAGCTCGCCAGCGGCGATCCGGCGACGGTTGCCGGCATCGCTTGTCCCGGTTTCTACGCAAACGTCTGCCAGACCTACGCCGATCTGACGACCACCGGCGACTACACCCCGGCCGATCTGGCAGTGGTCAAGGACGCCTCCGGTGCCACCGAGATCAGCAAGCTGCGAGTGCCGACGCTGCTCGTCCAGGGCGAGAGCGACACGCTGTTCAACCTCAACGACGCCGCCTCGACCTACCTCGCACTGCGGCGGCGTGGCACCCCGGTCCAGCTGATCTGGAACTCCGGCGGGCACGGCGGCTACGACTCGCTGCCGGGTGAGTGCGAGGTCTACGCCAACGGCACCGGCGGCCTCGGTGGCGGCGGCAACACGGTGCTCGACAGCTGCTACCTGACGCTGCGGCACCTGACGTTCTTCGACCACTGGCTCCGCGGCGCCCCGGACGGCAGCCCTGGCTTCACCTACTTCCGGGACTGGGCGCCCTACGCCGGCTCCGGACCCACCACCCAGTACGGCCAGGCGCCGGTGTTCCCACTCCCCGACACGCAGGCGTTCGCGCTGTCCGGGACGTCGCTGGTCGCCGGTGCGGGGGTGGCCGGGACGGCGACGTTGCTGAACCCGGTGGGTGGGGTGCCCAGCGCCTACACCGAGACGTCCAACTTCACCGGGCCGTCGTCCTCGCCTCAGGTGCCGCTGCCACCCACGGAGATCCCGGGGCAGTTCGCGAACTTCACCTCCGCGCCGTTCACGCGCAACGTCGACTCGGTCGGCGTCCCGTCCCTGCATGTTTCGCTGTCTCACGTCGCGCCGACCGACCTGATCGTCTTCGGCAAGGTGTACGACGTCGCACCGGACGGAGCGGCCACCCTGATCCACCGGCTCATCGCCCCGGCCCGGATCCCGTCCGCGGCGCTGTCGGCGCCGGTCGACCTGAAGCTGCTCGGTTTCGCGCACCGGTTCCTCAAGGGCCACAGCGTGCGGCTGACGCTCGCCACCACCGATGCCACCTCGTACAACAACAAGGTGGCGGACGTCATCACCGTCACGACGGGGCCCGGCTCGCGGTTCCTGCTGCCGGTGATCCCCGCGGTCTCCGTGCCGCCGGTGGTGGTGGTTCCTGTTCGGCCCCCGCCGGTCGTTGCCCAGCCGGGTGGGTCGTTGGCCGCGACCGGGCTGCCGACCTCACTCGGCATGCTGGCCCTCGCGCTGCTGCTCGGCGCTCTAGGCTGGCGGCGTGCCCACGCGTCCTGAGGTCCTTGACCTGACGACCAGCATGCCACTGCGTGTGCTCGAGCCCGGGGAGTCGCTTTTCGGGGCCGATACGACCGCCGTCGCGGTTCTCGTCGAGGGCGCGCTGCAGGTTGAAGCCGGCGGGGCGGCGCTGTCGCTCATCACCCGGCCCGGCGCGTTCCTCGGCGAGATCGGGGCGCTGCTGCACGTCCCGCGGACCGCTTCCGTCACTGCCGTTTCCCGCTCGTCGGTGCGGGTCATCGGAGACCCGGAGGCGTTCTTCGCCGAGCACCCCGAGCTCGCGCTCGAGCTCGCCCGCCAGCTCGCGGGACGGCTGCACCGGCTCACCGCCTATCTCACCGACGTGCGCCAGCAGTACGCCGACAGCGACGGTCACCTCGGCATGGTCGACCAGCTCCTCGGCCGGCTCGCCTCGCGGCCACCGGTCGACCTGGAACCCGGCTCGGACCGCTCCCCCGACTACTGAAGCGCGAGGGTCTGACTCCCCTCGTACGACCACCAGCTGGCGCTGCCGGCGGCGAGGTCCAGGGTGACGTGGGAGGGGATCGCGCCGAGCTGGTGGCCGGCGTTGAACAGCCAGGTCGGGCCGTACCGGTCGTGCCAGCTGCCGTCCGCGGTGAAAGGCGCCTGGTGGATGTGGCCGCACAGGACGACGTCGGGACGATGTAGGTCCAGCAGCCGCGGCAGCTCCGGGTCGGGGAACGACGTGGAGCCGGTCCAGGCGAGCGGACCGGCCGGCGGGCCGTGGAACGCCCAGAGCCAGTTCTTCGGCCGGTCCTGCGCCGCTTCGTCCAGAGCTGCTTCCAGGTGGCTGAGCGTCACCGGCCCCTCCCACCAGCGGCACGCGGTCAGCAACCAGTCCCCGATCCGGGTGCTGTCACCGTCCACCACGACGCCGCTCGGCTTCGCCTCCGCAAGCCACCGGGTTTCCTTCTCACCCGACTCTCCGCGATGGTCCAGGTCATGGTTGCCGGAGCAGACCACCACCCGCGCGCTCTCCGACATCTTCGCGAGATAGGCCAGCAGCACGGTGATCTGGGCGTCCAACGGCACCGGTGAGGCGATGTTCAACAGGTCCCCCGCGAGGACGACGACGTCGTACTCCGGCGCCTGCGTCACGACCCAGTCGAGCTTGCGTAGGTCGTAGTGCAGGTCGGAGACGAGGAGGACCAGCACGGGACGGAGTGTGGCACCGATCAGGGATGGGGCGAGGGTGTGCTCAGCCCTGACCCTGACGTGTCGTCAGCCTTCATCGTGACCGCGTAGGTCTGCCGGTTCTGTCCGCCGCAGCCGGACGACACGACGGTCAAGGTGATCACGTGCCCGGCGGCACCGTCGGCGTAGGGATGCGTGATGTCACCGGAGCCGTTCGGATGGTCGATCCAGTCCACCAGCAGGTCGCTGGTGTAGCCGTCGTTGTCCTGTCCCCCGAACAGGTAGTGGCCAGGACCGCTGCCTTCGGTAGCGAAGCCCCACGCCCATCCCCCGCTCCGGGGCGCAACCGAGGTGGTCGCCTTCACGGGCACCCACTGGTCGTTGCTGCCACACTCAGGTCACGACCCGACGTTGACGCGCTGGACGACTGGTCCGGGCATTGAGGATCGGGCCGGGCCCAGTCCAGTGGAACCACCCCCAGGAATAGCCTCAGGAGCCGTACTCCAGCCGAACTCATGTCCAGGCGACCACCACCGGAAAAGGGATCACGGCTTCCCAGGGCTGCCCGTCGCTGGTCTGGAGCACCTCGACCAACGCCCCGTTCCGCTGCTCGAGGACCGTCACGGTCCGGGCGACGGGCTCCACGAGCCAGAGCGCCTGCACCCCGTGGTCGCTGTAGATCCGCAGCTTGGCACCCCGATCACGGGAGCGCGTTGACGGGGAGGCCACCTCGACCACCAAGGCTGGCGGCACGACGACCGCCTGAACGTCGGAGTCCAGCGCGTAGTCCGCCGAACGGACAACAACGACGTCCGGCTGAACGACGTCACCCAGCCCGTTGATCACGTCCGTTTCCGAAGGCAGCACCTCCCAGCCGTCCGGGCAAGCCCGAAAGAGCTGCCGAAGAATCCGGCTCACCGCGAACTGATGCGCCCTGGAGGCGCCGGTCACCGGGACCCACAGAACACCGTCGATGACCTCACGCGCCCTCTCGTACGGGTAGGCCTCATCGGCCAGCTCTGCCGTCCACCGGCCGTAGCCCGGCGGCGGTGGGACCGTGATGTGCTCGATCTCGACGGCGCTCGTCACCTCGGCTCACCTCCATGCCCGAAACCCCAGAGAAGTCTGCGCGTCCCCGACCGGACTTGTCCACAGGCGATTCCTCTATCGCCCGAGCGGGTGTGGCCTGGGCTGGCGAGCGTCACGTCACCGAACCCGGGCACGACAACGTTGGTCCGGGGGGCCGCCACCCGGCAGGAGGGCCGCAGTCGTTTGCGTGCCGTTGAGATCTCCTGGAGCGGGTGCGAACGGACCAGCGGTTCCTGCCAACCGCGACCATGCCCTTCTTGCCAGCGCAGGCCGGCAAGCGCTGAGGCGCTACGACGCGACGTCGCTGCACTCATGCTGTTCCGAGTCCCACGGCCACGCTCAGCTCCGGCGCTGAGAACGGCACCAGTGCAGGGAAGTGGGCCCAAGCGAGCGGGCTGTGACGCAGCGCACGGACCTGGATCACACCCTCCGGCCCGCCGGATCGTTGGTCGAGACACGCCCGCAACACACCCCAGCTCCGGGAGACCCCGTGAACCGCCGTATCGCCGCGCCCCTGGCCCTGCTCGCCGCCCTCCCCGTGCTCGCCGCGATCCCGGCCGCGAGTGCGGCGCCTGCCGCGTACACCGTCAAGTCTTTGAAGATCACCACCACGGTGGCGAGCGAGACGGCCCTCGGAACCCCCGCGACCTGCGTCGTGGACGCCGACCTCTACACGCCAGCGGGCGCCACCAAGGCCCACCCGGCGCCGGCGATCCTGACCACCAACGGCTTCGGCGGCAGCAAGCACGACCAGGCCGGCCTCGGCAAGGCGTACGCCGCGAAGGGCTATGTCGTGCTGTCCTACTCCGGCCTCGGGTTCGGGTCGGACGCGAGCGTCCCCGGCAGCGGTTCGGGCTGCAAGATCACCCTCGACGACCGCGAACACGACGGCGCGGCGGGCAGCCAGCTCATCGACTTCCTCGGCGGGATCAAGAAGGCCGACGACGGCACCACCATCGACTACGTCACGAGGGACGCCAAGGGCCACGACGGCAAGAAGCACGCGGGCGACGTCCGGGTCGGCATGGTCGGTGGCTCCTACGGAGGCCAGGTCCAGTTCGCCGTCGCCGGTGTCGACCCGCGCCTGGACACCATCGTGCCGCTCATCACCTGGAACGACCTGGCCTACTCCCTCGCGCCCAACAACACCTCGCTGCCGAACGCCACGTCCGTGAGCTACGCGACGCCGGGCACCGAGAAGATCGACTGGACCACGCTGTTCTTCGGGGTCGGGATCGCCGACGGCATCCAGGCCACCGTCGCCACGACCGACCCGACGCGCGTCGGTCCCTGCCCCAACTTCGCGGACGAGGCCTGCGTCGCAAAGGCCCAGATGGACACCCTGGGCTACCCGACCGCGGACACGATCGCGTTCGCGCGGAACGCCTCCGTCGCGTCGTACCTCGACAAGATCAAGATCCCGACCTTGCTCGGCCAGGGCCAGGCGGACACGCTGTTCAACCTGCACGAGGCGACGGCCACCTACACCGCGTTGAAGGCCCGGCACGTCCCGGTCAAGATGATCTGGCAGCAGTGGGGCCACAGCCACGGACCGGTGCCCGGTGAGTTCGATCTCGCGAAGCCCGACAGCAACTACGAGGGTCGCGTCATCACCGAGTGGTTCGACCACTACCTGAAGGGCACCGGCAAGGCGCCGGCGCTCGACTTCAGCTACTACCAGGCGTGGAAGGACAAGGGCGACGCGTCCAAGGCGTTCACCTCGGCGGCCGCCTACCCGCTCCCCGGAACGACCACCCTGTACGGCTCCGGCGGCGCGCTCACCACGGCCAGCAAGGGCCTCACGACCGGCTCGACCACCCTCGCAGCGCCCGCCGGTGGCGCCCCGCTGAGCTACACCGAGACCTCCGCCCTCGACCAGTCCCAGCCGGTACGCGACCTCCCCGGTGCCACCGCGACGCTGTCCACCGGCCCGCTCGCCAAGGACGTCACGGTCGTCGGCATCCCGACCGCCACCCTGCAGCTGTCCTCGCCGACCGCCGCGGCGGCGCAGGCGGCCGGCCCGGCCGGCCAGCTGGTCGCCTTCGTCAAGCTCTACGACGTGGCGCCGGACGGCACGATCTTCCTGGCGAACCGGATCATCTCCCCGATCCGGGTCACCGACGTCACCAAGCCCGTCACGGTCTCGCTGCCCGGGGTCGTGCACCTGTTCCCGAAGGGGCACAAGCTCCAGCTGGTCGTGTCGCTGAGCGACGCGGCGTACAAGGGGAACAGCCTTGCGCAGACCGTCACGCTGTCGACCTCGCAGGCCGCACCGACGACGCTCACGCTGCCGGGTGCGCTGACCATCACCGCGGCCAGCGCCGCCCCGATCGCCCGGACCCAGGGTGCCGCCCAGGCGCGGGGCACCAGCTCGCTGGCCGCCACCGGCGCCTCCACAACCGTCCCCCTGGTGGGACTGACGGCGCTGGCTCTCGCCGGGTTCGCGCGTCGTCGTCGCACCGCCTAGCCCCGTCCGTCGGAAATCCACAGGGGCTGGACCCTGTGGATTTCCGACGGACTCGCGCCTCATGAAAGAGTGAGCGCCCGTGACCACTGACTGGCGGGCGCCGCTGCTGACCGGGGCCTCGCTGCTCGACGTCCGGATCGCCCGGCGCGACCCGGGCCGCTGGCCGAACTACCACCCGGAGCCCTCCGTCCGGGCGTACCGGCTGCGGGGTACCCCGGTCAGCCCGGGGCCGGTCGCGCTGCTGTGGGACTTCAACGTGCAGGGCGGCAGCTTCAGCGAGGACGACGCGACCGTCTTCGTGGCGGCCGTGCGGCATGCGATCCGCGAACGCGTGCCGCTCGTCACGCTGGTGCGCTCCGGCGGCGTCCGGCTCCAGGAGGGCATGGCGGCCCTCGTCGGGATGGCGCGGGCCCGGCTCGCGCTGCTGTCGCTGGCCGAGGCCGGCCTGCCGCACCTGTCGGTCGCGGACGCCCCGACGACCGGTGGCGTCTGGATCACCATCGCCGCCGCCGGCGATGTCCGGGTCGCGATCGCCGGCGCCACCGTCGGCTTCGCCGGCCCACGGGTGGTGGAGGCGATGACCGGCGCGCTGCCGGTGGGCAGCCACACCGCCGAGACGGCGTACACCGCCGGCCTCGTCGACGCCCTCATCACCCGCGCTGACATCGTCACGTGGCTGGCGCAGGCGCTGCGGATGTGGACCCCGGAGCCGGTCGTCCGGGAGCTGCCGCCCTCAGCGGTCCCGAGCGAGCACACCGGCTGGGAGCAGGTGATCCGCACCCGCGGACGGACCGTCGGCGGCCGCGCACTGCTCGAGGGGATGCTCACCGACCGGTTCCCGCTGCAGGCCAGGCACGGCGACGCGACGGTGGCCGCGATGCTCGGCCGCCTCGACGGCCGACCCGTCGTCGGCGTCGCGGTCGCGGCGGAGATCGGCGGCCGGCCCACCGCGGACGGCTTCCGGCTGGCGTCCCGCGCCTACCGGCTCGCGAGCCGGCTCGGGCTGCCCGTCGTCAGCCTGGTCGACACCCCCGGCGCCGACCCCACCTCCGAGAGCGAGAACGACGGCATCGCGACCGCCCTCGGCGAGGCGCTCGATGCGCTGCTCACCTGCGCCAGCCCGACGCTGTCGCTGGTGCACGGCGAGGGCGGCTCCGGTGGCGCGCTCGCCGCGGCAACCGCCGACACCGTCCTGATGACCGACGACTCCTACTTCGCCGCGATCGGCCCGGAGGGCGCGACCGCTGCGTTGCGCAAGCCCAAGGAGGAGTGCGCGGACCGGATGCGCATCACACCGGCCGACCTGCTCGCGCTGGGGTTCGCCGACGGGCTCGGGAGGCCGGCTGACCTGAGTGCGCACCTGGCCCGGCTCGCCTCCGTACCCGGCGATGTTCGGCGCGATATGCGGCTTTCGCGGTGGTCTGGGGCACTTCCCGGGAGCCTGTAGGGCAACACGCGTGTGCGTTCTGTCACGTCGGGGTAGCACTGCGTTTAGTGTTCATCCCAGCCCAGCCCCGCCCCGTTGGAGGACCTGCAGTGCTCGACCCCCGGCCCCGCCTGCACCGCGCCGCGCGCACCACCCGGCGCGGCGTCGAGACGATCTGCACCCCTGTCGGCCTCAAGGGCACCGCCACCGAACTGGCCTGGATGACCGCGCACGGCGTGCTCTACCCGTGGGGGCTGTCCCGCGAGCGCCGGCGCGAGCTGGCGCGGGAGGAGCGCGAGCGCTTCACCCTCAGCGACCTGCCACCGATCCAGCGCGGCCTGCTCATGGGCGACGTGGTCGCCGCCGGCACGCCGATCATCTTGGTGCACGGCCTGGTCGACAACCGCTCGATCTTCACGCTGCTCCGAAGGGCGCTGCTCCGACGCGGTTTCGGTCGGGTCCTGACGCTGAACTACAGCCCGCTCGCCACGGACGTCCGCACGGTCGCCGACCGGCTCGCCCAGCTGGTCGAGAAGACCTGCGAGGAGACCGGGTACGAGCGGGTGCACGTCATCGGGCACTCCCTCGGGGGCGTGATCGCCCGTTACTACGTGCAGCGGCTCGGCGGCGACACCCGCGTGCACACGCTCTGCACCCTCGGCAGCCCGCACACCGGCACGTTCGCGGCACACCTGCTGCCGCAGAAGCTCGTGAAGCAGCTGCGCCCCGACTCCGACCTGATGCTCGAGCTGGCCGAGCCGGCCCCCGGCGTCCGGACCCGTTTCGTGGCGTTCTGGAGCGACCTGGACCAGCTCATCGTCCCGAAGCGCTCAGCCCGGATCGACCACCCGGACCTGTCCGCGCGCAACGTGCTGCTCAACGGCGTGGGGCACATGTCGCTGCCCATCGACGGCCGCGTCGTTCGCGAGATCGCGACCCTGCTGGCCCACCTCGACGTCGATGGCGTCACCGTCACCGCCGGCGTCACCTCCATCGACGCGGTCGCCCCCGAGCTCCCCCCGGTCGCACCCGCGCGGCGCTTCCGGCTAAGAGGCACTGCCACCCAGTAGTCCGATGTGACTAGCCGCTCGTTGCGGTAAGGAAGATGTTCCGATAACGTTGCGGTAACAGACCGCGCCCTGAGGGTGCGATCGACGCTGTGCGGTCCCCATGCCTGCGCGCGGCGCCCCAACCCGGAGCCCTCCTGTGACCCCGACGAGAACCCGTTCCCCCCGACGCGTCCGCGTCCTGTTGCTGTCCAGCTGTGCCGCCGGCCTGAGCGGGCTGGCTCTGCTGGGCGGCTCGCCCGCCGCCGCACCGGCCACCGTCACCGCGCAGGGCACGAGCAGCAGCCTGCTGTCCGAGCCGGTCCTGCACGCCCCGGTCGCGGTCCCCCCGCGCGTGGTGGCCCTGCGCGCGACCCGCAGCCGGGCGCTCCCCGCCAAGAAGCCCGCCGTCAAGCACGTCGTGCACAAGCAGGTCGTCACGCGCGCCCGCTGGTACCGACCCTCGGCCGCCGGCATCGTGAGCCCCTACGGGATGCGCGATGGCCGGCTCCACAAGGGCGTCGACTTCGGGGCTAACTACGGCGCGCCGATCCGCGCCATCGGCGACGGCGTGGTCGTCGGCACCGGCTACCAGTCCGGCGAGAGCGGCTACGGCCAGATCACCATCATCCGGCACGCGAACGGCTTCTACAGCGCGTACGCCCATCAGTCCTCGATGGTCGTCCATGCCGGTGAGCGCGTGGCCGCCGGCGAACTCATCGGCTACGTCGGCTCCACCGGGCACTCGACCGGCCCGCACCTGCACTTCGAGATGCGCACCGAGGCGCACGGCGGCCAGGTCAACCCGCTGCCGTGGCTCCGGTCGCACGGCGTCGACGTCTGAGCCCAGCGCTCATCAGCACCAGGGCCAGCGCCGGCACGGTCCAGGACAGCCCGGTCGCGGCCAGCGCACCCGTCCCGCTGGGGACCCTGACGCGCGTCGGCACCGGCGGGGTCACCGCCGCGGCCCGTACGTCGAACACGTCCTTGCCGAAGGGCTTGAGGCCGGCCATCCCGGCGTAGCCGAGGTGCCCCGCACCGTCGCTGCCCGGGATCGTCGGCGTCGCGCCGATCCGGTAGAGGTCCTCGAGGCTCCTCAGCAACGAGTAGTGGTTGTAGGGCACATCGCTGACCGTGCCAGGCTTGATGAACCGCTGGGACAGCAGCACCGTGCCGATCCGCCCGCCACCCGGACCGACCTGGCCGGGCAGCGGCGTGTTCGGCCCGGTCGGCTCGCCACAGCAGGCGGTGGCGCCGGCGGCCGTCCCGACATCCCCGGACTCGTCGATCGTCACGATGATCATGCCGTCCTGCCGATAGGCCGGCGAGGCCTGGATCATCGGCACGACCTTCTTCAGGAACAGGTCGGCGGCGTACAGCCCGCCCTGGTTGTTCTTACCGCCGATGTTCTTGCCGGCGCAGGTGGCGTCGTGGCCGTCATCGCACAGGTTCGGGGTGATGAAGCTGAAGGCCGGCGTCGTGGTGACGCTCTTCAGGTCCGTGGTGAGCCGCGGGAACAGCGGGCCGACATTGGCCTTGCAGAGCGGGGTGTCGATCACGGAGTGGAAGTACAGGAACGGGTTGTGGCGGGCGGCGTACTGGTCGGTCGCGGTGGCCGACTGGGTGCTGTCCTGGCCGCCGAGGCCCGTCGGGTCGACGGGCGTGCCGTTCTGGACGGGGCGGCCGCAGGTGGTCTCCTCGCGGGTCGGGTCCAGCCCCATGTCCTGCATGTAGCCGCGCCAGGTCAGCCCCTTCTCGGTCAGCTGGTTCGGGAGCGCCTTGACGGTGGCCGGGTAGACGCAGCCCTGGCCGACGACCTGCCCCGTGCTGTCGAGCGGCAGGGCGAGCCCGCCGGCCACGTCGGTGTAGGTCTGGCAATCCGCCTGGGTGTCGAGGTTCGGGGCCTGCCCGGACAGTTCGCTGAGGTAGTTGTCGAGGCTGAAGTGACCAGTCCCGTAGTACTGCCGGAGCAGCTTGCCCTGGCTCGGCAGCGTCTTCCAGAGGTAGGTGTTGGTGTTCTGCACGAACGCAGCGTCGAAGGACTTGTTCTCCAGCTCGATGATCCACACGTGCTTGATCGCCGGCGGCGTGAAGCCGGGCGTCGCGGCTGTGGAGGGCTGGGTCAGCAGCAGCGGCAGGGCCAGCAGCCCGAGGAGGAGGCGCTTCACGACTCGGCCCGGAAGTCCCACAGGGCGGCCGGTCGGGTCGCGCCAGGCGGGGTGTAGAGCAACTCACCGTGGCCCTCCACGAACGGCGCCGTCCAGGTCAGCACGTGGCCGACCAGGTTCGTCACGGTCGCCGCGCTGGTCACGCGGGCACCGCCGTCGACCTGGTCCGCGATCGCGAGCAGCCGGAAGTCCGCGGGCGCGGGGATGGTCGGGCCGGTGACGACGATCCGGAAGGTCGCCAGGTAGTGGTGCAGCTGGCCCTTCGAGGCCGGCACCAGGGACTGGACGGGTGCCAGCGCGGGGCCCCAGACCGTGATCCGGCTCGTCCCGATGACGGCCTCGTCGCCGGCGACCAGGACCTGGTCGGCGTCCGGGGTGTCGTACTGGTGGCCGGCGAGATCAGGCTGGACCGCCGTCAGGGCTTGGGTGCCGGTGGGGTGCTGGGTGCCGGTGGGGTGCTGGGTGCCGCACGCCGCCATTAGCAGAACGGCCGCGAGCGCGAGTGGTGGTTTCACGCAACCATGCTGCCTGACGC
>JBKJVH010000161.1:0-13943 GCA_046590985.1 Mycobacteriales bacterium | reverse complement strand
ATGTCGAACCCCGCCTGCCGAGGGACGCCGTCCATCCGCTCGCCCAGGCCGACGACCACGTTGCGCAGGGCGCGGTCGTTGACGTCCAGCACCCTTCGCCAGGCGATGGTCCGCGCGTCGACGCCGAGCTCGTTGCCATGGTGAAGGTGGTTATCGACCATGGCCGTGAGCAAGTTGTGAGCCGACGTGACGGCGTGGAAATCGCCGGTCAGGTGCAAGTTCACGGCCTCCATCGGCACGACCTGGCTGTAGCCGGCTCCCGCCGCCCCGCCTTTGATGCCGAACGTCGGCCCCAGCGAGGGCTGGCGCAGCGAGAGCATCGAGCGTTTGCCCAACAAGGACAGCCCCTGGGCGAGGCCGATTGACGTGGTGGTCTTTCCTTCACCGAGGGGCGTCGGGGTGACCGCCGTGATGACGACGTACTTAGCGGTGGGCCGGCCGGACACGGCAGCCAACGCCGTCGGGGCGACCTTGGCGATGTACCTGCCGTAGTGCTCCAGGTGCTCCGGGTCGATGCCGGCCGACGCCGCCACCTCCTCGATGGGCAGCAGCCGGGCAGCCCGGCCGATCTCCAGGTCAGTGGGAAACGGTTCAGTCACCTCGTGAGCATGGACCTGTGTTGGGATGAGGGGTAGCGCCTGGCGACCGGATGGCGTCGAGCTGCTGGCTCTCGCGGGCTCCCACGCGCTGCGCTGAGGGCCGGTCGCCTAGAGTCGAGGTCGTGCGACAGCTCCTCGTGATCGGCATCGGTGCAGGGGATCCTGAGCACCTCACCCTGCAGGCGATCCGTGCCCTCAACGAGGTCGACGTCTTCTTCCACATGGACAAGGGGACGGAGAAGAGCCAGCTTGCGCAGCTCCGGCTCGACCTCTGCAAGGAGCACATCACCGGCGACTACCGCTGGGTGGAGGTCGCCGATCCAGAGCGCGACCGTACGGGTCCGCGCTATGCCGAGGCGGTGGCCGACTGGCACGAGGCGCGCGCGGAGCTGTACGAGCGGCTGTTGCTCGACCTTCCCGAGGACGGCGTCGCGGGCATCCTCGTCTGGGGCGATCCGGCGCTGTACGACAGCACGTTGCGGGTCCTCGACAAGATCGTGGCGCGCGCGCGGGTCGCGTTCAGCCATCGCGTGATCCCGGGCGTCACCAGCCCGCAGATCCTGGCCGCGCAGCACCGGATCCCGTGGAACCGGATCGGCGGTTCCGTGGTCTTCACGACTGGCCGACGCCTCGCGGCCGAGGGGATGCCTGCGGACGACGTGATCGTGATGCTGGACGCGCACTGCGCCTTCAGCGGGCTGCCGGCCGAGACCGAGATCTTCTGGGGCGCCTACCTGGGAACCCCCGACGAGATCCTGCTGTCGGGCACGGTCGGCTCCATCGGTCCGGAGATCCGGCGGGTACGGGCGAAAGCGCGCGAGGACCTCGGCTGGATCATGGACACCTACCTGCTGCGCCGATGACGGTGGTGGTGGTCGGCGTCGGGGCCGACGGGTGGGGCGGGCTGTCCGCAACGGCGCAGCGCGAGCTGTCCGAGGCGGACGTGCTCTTCGGGATGCAGCGCCAGCTCGACCTGATCCCGCTGACCGTGGAGAAGGTGTCGTGGGGGTCGCCACTGGTGCCCTCGATCGAGCCGTTGCTCGCTCCGCACGTGGGCCGCCGCCGGGTGGTGGTGGCCAGCGGTGATCCGTTGTTCTACGGGATCGGGAGCATCCTGATCCGGTTGCTCGGCGACGTCCGGGTCGTGCCGCACGTGTCCTCGGCATCGCTTGCGTGCGCCCGCGAGGGCTGGACGGTGCAGGACGTGACGGTGGTTTCCCTGGTCGGTCGGCCACTGGCCTCAATGACGTCGGCGCTGCACGAGGGGGCGCGGGTGCTGGTGCTGTCCTCCGATGCCTCCACCCCGGCCTTGGTGGCGAAAGCTCTGGTAGCACTGGGGTTCGGGGAGTCTGAGCTCGCCGTCTGGTCGCAGCTGGGCGGGCCTTCCGAAGCGTGTGCGCGGGGGACTGCCGCGTTGTGGTCGGCTGAGGTCGAGGACCTCAACGTCATCTGCATCACGTGTCAGGGCCCGGGGTTGCCGGTCGCCGCGGGGCTGCCGGACGAGGTCTTCGAGAACGACGGTCAGATCACCAAGCGCGAGGTACGCGCCGTGCTCTTGTCCTTGCTGGCACCGGAACCAGGCCAGGTGCTCTGGGACGTCGGGGCCGGGACGGGCTCGGTGGGGATCGAGTGGCAGCGACTCGGTGGGCGGACGGTGGCGTTCGAGAGGTCGCCGGACAAGTGCGAGCGGATTGCGCGGAATGCCGCTGCGTTGGGGGTTCCGGGGGTGGAGGTGGTGTGCGGCTCCGCACCCGAGGCGCTTGCCGGTGCCGCTCCGGACGCCGTCTTCGTCGGCGGCGGCGCCACCGCACCGGGGCTGCTCGACGCCTGCTGGTCCGCGCTGGGATCCGGCGGCCGGCTGGTGGTGAACGCAGTGACGCTCGAGTCCGAGGCTGTTCTCCTTGGCTGGCAGGCAAAGCACGGTGGTGAGTTGTTGCGGTTGTCGGTGCAGCGGACGGCCCCCGTCGGCACGTTCACAGGCTGGAAGCCGATGACCACCGTGACGATCTGGTCGGTAACGCGATGATCCACTTCGTGGGAGCCGGACCCGGGGCCGCTGACCTCGTGACCGTGCGGGCGCTGCGGTTGCTCGAGACCGCGTCGGTGGTGGTCTATGCGGGAGCACTCGTGCCGACCGAGCTGCTGGCTGTGTGTCCGGCCGACGCCGAGCTGGTGGACTCCGCGCAACTGGACCTGGAGGAGATCCTGGCGGTGCTGGTGGCGGCGCACGTGGCCGGTCGGGACGTCGTCCGGCTGCACTCCGGCGACCCGTCGATCTTCAGTGCGATGGCCGAGCAGGCCCGGCGCCTGGACGCGCTGGGCATCCCGTGGGCGGTGGTCCCGGGCGTACCGGCCTTTGCGGCGGCGGCGGCGTCCCTGGGGCGGGAGCTCACGGTGCCGGGGGTCGGCCAGACGGTGATCCTCTCGCGGATCGCGGTGGACGCGACCGCGATGCCCACGGGTGAGGACCTTGCCTCGCTGGGCGCCACCCGCGCCACGCTGGTGCTGCACCTGGCCGTCCAGCACATCGAGCGTGTCGTCGCGGAGCTGCTGCCTGCCTATGGGGCCGACTGCCCGGTTGCGGTGGTGGCCAAGGCATCTCGACCTGACGAGGTGATCCTGCGCGGGGTGCTCGGCGACATCGCGGCACAGGTCCGGGGCGCGGGCGTGCTGCGTACCGCGGTGATCATCGTCGGGAAGGTGCTGGGGGCGGAGGGGTTCCCGGACAGCCACCTGTACTCCACGGACCGGTGCCGGACCTGATCCTCGTCCTCGGCGGGACGGCCGAGGGACGGGAGCTGGCATCTGCTCTTCCCGGAGCGGTGTACAGCCTGGCGGGTCGGGTCGCGGATCCGCTGCTGCCTTCCTGCGCGGTGCGGGTCGGTGGCTTCGGCGGGGTGGCAGGGCTGGTGGCTTGGCTCCGGGAGCACGGTCCGCGGGCGGTGGTCGACGCCACGCATCCGTTTGCGCAGCAGATGTCGGCGCACGCGGTTTCGGCCTGCGCCGTGGCGGGGGTCCCGCTGCTGCGGCTCCAGCGACCCGGGTGGACCGCCGTTCCAGGTGACCGCTGGACCCGAGTGCCGTCGCTGGCCGCGGCGGCAGAAGCGCTGCCGTTGCTGGGATCCCGGGTGCTGCTGACGACAGGACGCCAGGACCTGGCTGCGTTCTCCTCATCGGACCTGGAGTTCGTGGCGCGGATGGTCGAGGCGCCTTCGGGGGCTTTTCCTGCGCGACTGGTCACGGTGCTCGGCCGGCCGCCGTGGTCGCTGTCCCAGGACGTGGCGCTGCTTCGTGAGCACGCCATCGACGTGCTGGTCACGAAGGACAGCGGCGGCCCGACGGCGGCCAAGCTGGTCGCAGCCCGACAGCTGGGGATCCCGGTACTGATGGTCGACCGGCCGCCGGTGCTGGCCGCTTCTCAGGTGCCGTCGGTGGCGGAGGCGCTGGACTGGCTGGGGGCTCAGGTGGTGGATTGACCCGGTGAGAGAGACCCGGGTGGATCCACCACGTCAGGAGCAGGGCCTCGTCCAGCCGCGGCCGCTCCGTTGCGTCCTGCGCTCCGGAGCCCTGCTGGGCGCGAGCGTGAGGACACAAGGGGAGGGGCTCAGGCGGGGTAGCGCCGAGGGGTGTAGACGGCCAGCGAGCCATCGGGGCGCGGGGTGGTCCGGGTCGTGGACGAACCGATCAGCACCAGCGTCCGCATGTCGACCAGCTCCGGGTCCAGCTCGCCCAGCGTCGTGATGATGATCCGCTCGCCGCTGCCAGCCACGTACCGGCCGAGCACGACGACCGTGGCCGGCGACCGCTGCTCGAGCATCAGGTCGCGCATCGCACCGACCTGCCACGGCCGCGCCTTGGACCGCGGGTTGTAGATCGCGATGACCAGGTCCGCCTTGGCCGCCAGCGACAGCCGCTCGCTGACGGTCTCCCAGCTCTTGAGCCGGTCCGACAACGAGATCACGCAGAAGTCGTGCCCGAGTGGCGCACCCACCCGCGCGGCCACGGCTTGCGCGGCGGTGAGCCCGGGCACGGTTCGGACCGAAACAGTCGGGAACTCCGACGAGGCCTCCCACACCGCGGTCGCCATCGCGAAGACGCCGGGGTCGCCGGAGGACACCACCGCGACGCGCTTCCCTGACTCAGCAAGGGAAAGCGCCACGCGGGCGCGGGCGTCCTCCTCCATGTTGTCCGAGGCGAGCCGATCCTGTCGCGGGTTCGGCGGGACCCGGTCGAGGTACGGGCCATAGCCGACCAGCACCTCCGCGTCGGCCAGTGCCGCCATCGACTCCGGTGTCTGCCAGTCCCGGCCGGCCGGTCCGAGGCCGACGACGACGACGTAGCCCGCAGCCTCCGACGGGCCGGTGGCAGCAGGCGTCGGTGCGTGGACGCTGGAGGGCAGCATCGCCAAGCTGAAGTAGGGCACCGACGCGGGGTCGACGTCGGCAAGCTTCGCCGTGCGCTGCGCGGAGGTGCTGGCCCGCTCGACGTAGAACGCCTCGTCGAGCCGACCGGAGTCGACCAGTGCCGTCCGGACGCTCTCGAAGGTCCGCCCGAGCTTCATGATCGCCACCGGACCACCGAGGGCCAGCCGGGCGCTGAGCTCAGCGGTCGGCAAGGTTCCCGGCAGCACGGTCAGCACCTCCTCAGCCTCGACCAAAGGTGCTCCCAGCGCGGCCGCGGAGGCGCTCACCGACGTCACGCCCGGGACGACCACCGTCGGGTACCGGTGCGCCAACCGCTTGTGCAGGTGCATGTAGGACCCGTAGAACATCGGGTCGCCCTCGGCCAGTACGACCACGTCCCGGCCGGCGTCGAGGTGCACCGCCAGCCGCGCCGCGCACTCGCCGTAGAAGTCGTCCATGGCGCCGCGGTAGCCGCCGGGGTGGTCGGTCGTCTCCACCGTCAGCGGGTAGACGAGGTGCTCCTCGACGACGTCCGGGCGTACATACGACGCAGCGATGCCGCGCGCGATCGACCGGCCGTGGCGCGCGCTGTGGAAGGCGATGACGTCCGCCGCCCCGAGCAGCCGCGCGGCCTTCACCGTCACGAGCTCGGGGTCGCCCGGGCCGAGGCCGACTCCGTACAGCTTGCCGGTCATTCGATCTCCGTCGCGAGGGCGTTGAGGGCGGCCGCCGCGATCGCGCTGCCACCGCGTCGGCCGTGCACCACGAGGTGCTCCAGGTCGGAGGAGGCGAGGGCGGCCTTGGACTCGGCGGCGCCGATGAAACCGACCGGGATCCCCACCACAGCAGCAGGTCTGGGCCCGCCGGCCGCCACCAGGTCGAGCAGGTGGAACAGCGCGGTCGGGGCGTTCCCGATCGCCACGACGGCACCTTCCAGCAGCGGTCGCCACAGCTCGACCGCTGCCGCTGACCGGGTCGTCCCCAGCTCAAGAGCAAGGGCCGGTACGGACGGGTCGCGCAAGAGGCACAGCACCTCGTTGTCCTTGGGCAGCCGCGCCCGGGTCACCCCGGAGGCGACCATGTTCGCGTCGCACAGGATCGGCGCCCCGGCCTGCAGCGCGTCATAGGCGGCGTCGTAGAAGCCGGCGGACCAGCCCAGGTCGCCGACCAGGTCGGTCATCCCGCAGGCGTGCATCATCCGGACCGCGACGCGGGCCAGCCCGTCGGGCAGCCCGGACAGGTCAGCCTCGGCGCGGATGGTCGCGAACGACTGCCGGTAGATCTCGGCGCCGTCCTTCTCGTAGCTCACGAGGTCATCCAACCGTCGACGGTGGCGACCATGTCGAGGGAGCCGGCGGGCTTGCCGCAGCGGCGCGCACAGCCGGACCAGTGGGTCGGGACCGACGAGGGCACCGCCTCGGCCCGGACGTCGGCGAGCGAGCTGGCGCACTGCGTCCCGACGCACGCGGTCAGGCCGACCCAGGGAGAGGTGGGGTCGGTGACGAAGTCGCGAAGATCCGTACCGGCCTCGACGACGACAGAGCGCCAGGGGGTGAGCACGACATCGCCGAGGACCGCGAGGTGCGCCGGCGTCAGCCGCCCGAAGGGGACGTGCGCCACCACCCTCTGTCGGAAATCCACAGGGTCAGAGCCCTGTGGATTTCCGCCAGAGGGGCCGACGGGGACGGGGACGCCCACCGGAGCGGGCGCCCCGAGCGTCCGGCCCAGCCGCGCCGCCACCCGCGCCGGGCCGTCGACCAGCTCCGCAAGTCGCCACGCCTGACTGCCCTGAACAGCACGCTCGGCCAGGAACGCCCCCGCCGCCTCGAGCAACGAAGACACCGAGCCCGCCCCAGCGAGCATCCCGCCGATCACGAGCGACTCCGACAGCAGCGCGAGGTCCGGCGCCAGTGAGAGCACATCCGCCGAGTCGTCCGACAGCGCCAGCAGGAACCGCCCCGGCAGCGAGGCCAACGCCGGCGAAGCGCACAGCCCCGCATCCAGCGCCGCGACCGGCAGAGCAGCCAGCGGCGACGCCACGATGTTACGAGCGGTGTCGTGCGCCGGCGACGGCAGCAGCCCGGCCCCCACCAAGCGGTCGACGAGCGAGGAACGGGCGTCCGGTCGGAGGCCGCGCAGCTGCACGTTCCCGCGGCTCGTGAGGTCCAGGCAGCCGTCCCCGAGCGAGGCAGAAGCCGCCGCCAGCGCGGACACCTGCCCACCAAGCAACCGCCCACCCGGCACCCGGACCCGGACCAGCCCACCGTCGAGCGCCTCGTGGACGCGGAGCGCCCCGGGGCAACGGTCGGGCGCGGTCCTGGGCATCGAGGTCCAGAATAGGCGCCCCACCGGGACTCCCGGCAGAATGGACGGGTGCCCCGCATCCTCCTGCTGTCCACCTCCGACACCGACCTGCTCAGCGCCCGTGCGTCCGGTGCCGACTACCACCTGGCAGCCCCCGGCCGGTTCGAGCTCGACGACCTGCCCGCGATGGTCGCCGCTGCCGACCTCGTCGTGGTTCGCATCCTCGGCGGCCGGCGCGCCTGGACTGGCCTCGACATCGTGCTCGAGGGCGACCGGCCGGTGGTGGTGCTCACCGGCGAGATGCTCCCGGACGCCGAGCTGATGGCGGCTTCCACCGTCCCGATGGGCGTCGCGACCGAGGCGCACGGCTACCTCGCCCAGGGCGGCCCTGCCAACCTCGGCCAGCTCTACAGCTTCCTGTGTGACACCGTCCTGCTCACCGGCTTCGGGTTCGAGGCGCCCGAGACCCTGCCGTCCTGGGGCGTTCACGAGCGAGCCGCCCAAGCCCCCAACGGCCCCACGATCGGCGTGCTGTTCTATCGCGCCCACGAGATCAGCGGGAACACCGCGTTCATCGACGGCCTGTGCGACGCGATCGAAGCCAAGGGCGGCACCCCGCGGCCCTTCTTCTGCGCCAGCCTGCGCACCCCCGACCAGGGCCTGCTGCACGCCCTCGAGGGCGTCGACGCGATCATCACCACCGTGCTCGCCGCCGGTGGCACCCGGCCCGCGCTCGCCAGCGCCGGCGAGGACGACGAGTCCTGGGACGTCGGCGCCCTCGCCACTTTCGACGTCCCGATCCTGCAGGCGCTGACCTCCACCGGCAGCCGGCAGTCCTGGGCCGACGGCGACGACGGTCTGAGCCCGTTCGACACTGCCACGCAGGTCGCGATCCCGGAGTTCGACGGCCGCATCATCACCGTCCCCTTCTCCTTCAAGGAGATCGACGAGGACGGCCTCACGGTCTACGTCCCCGACCCGGAGCGCTGCCTCAGGGTCGCAGGACTGGCCGTCAGCCACGGGCGCCTGCGCCACCGGGCCAACGGGGACAAGAGGATCGGGGTGGTGCTGTCGGCGTACCCGACCAAGCACTCCCGGATCGGCAACGCCGTCGGTCTCGACACCCCCGCGTCGGTCGTGCGGCTGCTGAAAGCCATGCAGGACAGCGGTTATGACGTCGGCGACTTCCCCGGCTACGCCGAGCAGGACGGCGATGCGCTCGTCCACGCTCTCATCGCCGCCGGCGGCCAGGACCCCGACTGGCTCACCGAGCAGCAGCTCCAGGGCAACCCGGTACGCATCGGTGCAGCGGCCTACCGCGCGTGGTTCGACACCTTGCCGCTGGACCTCCGGGAAGGCGTCGAGAAGGCGTGGGGCCCTGCTCCCGGAGACCTGTACGTCGACCGGACCTCCGACCCGGACGGCGAGATCGTCGTCGCGGCGCTGCAGTCCGGCAACGTCACGCTGATCGTCCAGCCGCCTCGCGGTTTCGGGGCGAACCCGGTCGCGATCTACCACGACCCGGACCTGCCGCCGAGCCACCACTACCTCGCCGCCTACCAGTGGCTGGCGAGCAGCTTCAAGGCCGACGCGCTCGTCCACGTCGGCAAGCACGGCAACCTCGAGTGGCTCCCCGGCAAGACCCTCGGGATGTCCGCGTCCTGCGGCACCGACGCCGCCCTCGGTGACCTGCCGCTGATCTACCCGTTCCTGGTGAACGACCCGGGTGAGGGCAGCCAGGCCAAGCGTCGCGCGCACGCCACCCTGGTCGACCACCTCGTGCCGCCCATGGCCCGTGCCGACTCCTATGGGGACCTCGCGCGGCTCGAGCAGCTGCTGGACGAGCACGCCAACATCGCCGCGATGGACCCGGCCAAGCTGCCGGCGATCCGCGCCCAGATCTGGACGCTGATCCAGGCCGCCCGCCTCGACCACGACCTGGGGCTCGAGGACCGGCCGCACGACACCGAGTTCGACGACTTCCTGCTGCACGTCGACGGCTGGCTCTGCGAGGTCAAGGACGTCCAGATCCGGGACGGCCTGCACATCCTCGGCGAGGCGCCGACCGGGGAGGCCCGGGCGCTGCTGGTGCTCGCGATCCTCAGGTCCCGTCAGCTCTGGTCGGGCAAGCGAAGCCTCCCCGGACTGCGGCAGGCCCTCGGCCTGGAGGACGAGTCCCTCGCCAGCACCGACCAGTTCGAGGAGCAGGCGAGGAACCTCGTGCTCGACCTCGAGGCACACGACTGGGACACCAGCCGGATCGCCCAGCTCACCCAGGACCAGACCGTCGGCGACATCCTGCGGTTCGCCTGCGAGGAGGTCATCCCACGGCTCGCCAGGACCACCGACGAGATGACCAACGTGCTGCACGCCCTCAACGGCGGGTACGTCCCGGCCGGTCCCTCCGGGTCGCCGCTCCGCGGACTGGTCAACGTGCTGCCAACCGGCCGGAACTTCTACTCCGTCGACCCGCAGGCCGTCCCGAGCAAGCTCGCGTGGGAGACCGGCCAGGCGATGGCGGAGTCCCTCATCGAGCGCTACCAGGCCGACCACGGCACCTATCCGACCAGTGTCGGCATCTCCGCCTGGGGCACCTCCGCGATGCGGACGTCAGGCGATGACGTCGCGGAGGTCCTTGCCCTGCTGGGGATCCGGCCGGTCTGGGACGAGGCCAGCCGACGGGTGACCTCCCTCGAGCCGATCACGCTCACCGAGCTGGGACGCCCCCGGATCGACGTCACGGTCCGCATCAGCGGCTTCTTCCGGGACGCCTTCCCGCACGTCGTGAACATGCTCGACGACGCGGTGCTGCTGGCGGCCGCGCAGGAGGAAGACCCGACCGACAACTACGTCCGGGCGCACGTCCAGCAGGACCGCGAGACCCACGGCGACGAACGGCGCGCGACGCTGCGCGTCTTCGGCTCCAAGCCCGGCGCGTACGGGGCGGGCCTGCTCCCGCTGCTCGACGCCGGCAACTGGCGCGACGACAAGGACCTCGCCGAGGTCTACGCCGTCTGGGGCGGCTACGCCTACGGCCGCGGGCTCGACGGCGTACCGGCTCGTCCCGACATGGAGTCGGCCTACAAGCGGTTGTCGGTGGCGGCGAAGAACGTCGACACCGTCGAGCACGACATCCTCGACTCCTCGGACTACCTCGAGTACCACGGCGGCATGGTCGCGATGGCCCGGGCGCTGACCGGCAAGGCGCCGGAGGCCTACATCGGGGACAGCACCAACCCGGACCGCGTCCGGACCCGCAACCTCGTGGAGGAGACCTCCCGGATCTTCCGGGCACGCGTCGTCAACCCGCGCTGGGTCGAGGCGATGCGCCGGCACGGCTACAAGGGCGCCTTCGAGCTGGCCGCGACCGTCGACTACCTCTTCGGCTACGACGCCACCACCGGTGTCGTCACCGACTACATGTACGAGACGCTCGCCCAGACCTATGTGCTCGACGAGACGAACCGCGAGTTCCTCGAGCAGAGCAACCCCTGGGCGCTGCACGGCATGACCGCGAAGCTGCTCGAGGCTGCCGAGCGCGGCATGTGGGCCGAGCCCTCAGCGGACGTGCTCGCTGAGCTGAAGGCGACGTTCCTGGCCACGGAGGGGGATCTCGAAGGTGACGCCTGATCCGTTGAAGGAGGGCGGCACCGCCCACCCCATCACGCTGCACGGCGAGCCGGTGCTGCACGCCCGCTGCGCCGAGGTCAGCGACTTCGGTCCTGAGCTCGTCACCCTCGTGCAGGACATGTACGCCAGCATGTACGCGGCCCACGGCGTCGGCCTCGCCGCCAACCAGATCGGCGTCGGCCTGCGCGTCTTCGTCGTCGACTGCCCGGACACCACCGGCGAGCACGTGGTCGCCCATGTCGTGAATCCCGTCCTGGAGCTTCCTCCCGTCGACCAACGGGCGCTGATCGAAGATGACGAGGGCTGTCTGTCCGTACCCGGTCCGAGTGCCGAGCTGGCCCGACCCAGTGCGGCCGTGGTGCGCGGTGTTGACGTGCACGGCGAGCCCGTCGAGCTGATCGGCACCGGACTGCTGGCCCGCTGCCTGCAGCACGAGTCCGACCACCTCGAGGGGATGGTCTACGTCGACCGGCTCACCAAGCGCGCTCGCAAGCGCGTGCTGAAGGAGTGGCAGGACACATTCCCGACAACAACCGCCCCCGGACTGGACGTGGACTAGCCCGACCTACAACGATGCGCCCATGACGACCAGCGCGAGCTTCACCGCCAAGACAGCTTCCGGCGACGGTGTCGTCGCCCGGTACGGCGGAAGCTTCGTGCTCGCGCCCTCGGACTCCACCGTCGTCGACGACATCCTTGACCTGGCCCGCGCGGCCGACCCGGTCGAACCGGGACGCCTGCTGCCGCGCAAGGTCGCGGCGATCGTCGCGCAACAGGAGGACGTCACGACCCTCGCGGTGATCTCCGCGCTGTCCGACGGGCTGGCCGTGCTGCTCGTCGGTGACGTCACGATGACGCTGGTCGATCACACCGGCACCACCACGCTGTCCGGCCACGACGCGACCACCTGGGTGGACAAGATCGTGCGGGGACCCTGGAGCACCCTGACCATCACGTTGCCCGGCGCTGGTGGCATCGACCGGCGCAGTGACCTGCAGGCCGGCGTCGTCGCGGCCACCGGGATCGAGCTCACGTCGACCGGCACGCCGGTGGCCGAGGCGCCGGAGCCGGTGGCAGTCGAGCCTGAGCAGACGCCCGAGCCGGAGGTCGTCGCGCCTGAGCCGGTGGCTCCCCCGATCGTGGTACCGCCCCTCCCCGACCTGACCGCCGCGGAACCGGTGGTCGCGGCGCCCGAGAGCAGCGCGCGATCGACCATCGGCGTTGGCGCTGCCGTCGCGGAGCCGGCGCCCGCGGAGGCGGGCGTCATCGTCCAGGGCATCGAGTGCTCGCGGCAGCACTTCAACGACCCGACCGCGATCTACTGCGCCGTCTGCGGGATCTCGATGGTCCACCAGACGCACAGCCTGGTCTCCGGACCGCGCCCGCCGCTCGGGTCGATCGTCCTGGATGACGGTGCGGTCCACCCGCTCGTCGGCGACTTCGTGCTCGGCCGCGAGCCCGAGAACGCCCCCGAGGTGGTCAGCGGCGTCGCCGTCGGCCTGACCCTGGACGACCCGGACGTCACGATGTCCCGCGTCCACGTCAAGCTCCAGCTCGTCGAATGGGACGTCCGGCTGGTCGACGCCGGCTCTGCCAACGGCACCTACGTCGCGGCCCCCGGTGAGACCGCCTGGACCAAGGTCGGTACGGGGGAGACGCTCGTCCTCAAGCCGGGCACGAAGGTCTCGCTCGGCGGCCGCACCTTCGTGTTCGACAGCCACCAGAAAGCCTGAGCCCTGAGCGGTGCCCTGGAGTTGCCGGCACGGCCCAGGCGCGCTCCGCTGTGTGGGCGCTGAGGTGTCCCAGCCCGGCCCTGGGCGAGAGCATGCCTTGACGCGCTTGCGTGGTTCGCAACCCGGGGAGTCCCGGGACGCCTCATCAGTGACTACATAGAAGTTTCTCCAGGATCACGTCATAGACGTGATCGCAGGGATCACGTGATAGACGTGATCGGCAGGAAACTTTTGCGTAGGGGCAGCAGGTGGCTTCCCTGTCCCACGAAGAAGTTGGTCAGTCCCGCACGAACTGGGAGCGAGCGAGGGGCCCACGGACGAACCGCCTCAGGTCTCGGGCAGATCCCGTCTTGGCCGCTGCGCTCCCTCCAGGCGGTTTCGGGCTTGCCCTCAGGGCTGTTGCGAGGGCACCTCGGGGTGCTTCGTCGCGCCCCTGCCACGGCCCAGGAGCACCGAGCCGAGCAGCACGAAGAAGACCAGCACGGCCACCGCCGTTGCACCGGCGGCCGGCGAGGCGGTGCTCGCGGACACCACCAGATCGATGGGCACGGCCGCGGTACGGCCGTCGCACGCGACCTCGATGACGTGCTCGCCGATCGAGGCGTCAGGCAGCTGGACGTCCCCGCCGAAGGTGCCGTCCGGGCTGGCGGTTGCAGTCCCCGCCGGCGTGCCCTCCACCGAGAACGTCACCGTCGAGCCGGCGGGGCAGTTGCTGCCGTGCAGGCCCGCGATGCCGCCCGGCAGCGTGGACGGGGAGTCCAGCTGGAGGTCCCCGTCACCCAGGGTCGGGCCCGTGGCTGTGGGCACCGGGGTGGGCGACACGGTGGCAGTCGGCGTCGCCGAGGGGGTGGGCGAAGGCGTCGGCGAGGCTGTGGGTGACGGTGTCGGGGACGGGGTCCGCGAGGGCGTCGGCGACGCGGTCGGTGACGGTGTCGGAGACTTGGTGATCGACGGCTTGGGGGAAGCGGACTTCGTGGGCGTGGGCGTCGGTGTGGGCTTCGGCGTCCAGCTGCGGCGGGCCGAAGCGCTGACGAGGGCGCCGCTGTCGTTCGTATAGCTGGCCCTGATCGAGTCGGTGCCAGCGGACGGGCTGGTCCAGGTCACGGACGCGCGGCCCTTCGCGTCGGTGACACCGTTCCGTGGCCAACCCGAGCTGGGTCCAGTGGATTGGGTGAAGTCGAGGCAGAAGCCAACGACGGAGCCGCCGCGCGAATCGGTCACGGTGGCCGTCAGTGTGAAGGAGGTTCCCACCACCCCTGAGGTCCCGTTAGGGG
>JBKJVH010000002.1:0-10721 GCA_046590985.1 Mycobacteriales bacterium | reverse complement strand
GGTATGGCCGTTGCTGCTCGCGCCGATCCAACGAACCCGGCGGGGGGTCGTCGGTAGCAGCGTCCTGGCAGGGACGGTCATGACGCTCACGGCCGGAGCGACCTACCTGATCACCGGCCAGACCGGCTTCAACCAGGTGCTGCGCTATCAGAACGAGCGCGGACTGCAGATCGAGTCGCTCGCTGCCCTGCCGATCGTGTGGCTACGGCACCTGCACGTCCCCGGCAACGGGGCGCACTTCCGCTTCGGCGCCTACGAAGTCACGGGCCCTTCCACCGCAGGGTTGGCCGCCGCCACGACCGGCCTCTACCTCGTCGGGCTGGCGCTGTTGGCGATCGCCCACTGGCGCTTCACGCGCCGAGCTGCCAGCCCCCAGCTGGTGGCTCTGACCGCCATGGGCCTCATGATGCTCACCCTGGTCACCAACAAGGTCTTCAGCCCGCAGTACCTGCTGTGGCTGATCGCGGTCCTCGCCGGCGCGTGCGTGCTCGACCCGCAGACCTGGCGCCCCTACGTGCCGTGGGTACTGCTCAGCGCCGGCTTGACCGCCCTGATGTTCCCCTGGCTGTACGCGGACGTCCTCGGGCACGGCTGGCCCGGGCTCCTCGTCCTGACCGCCCGGGACATCGTGCTCCTCGGAGTCGCGATCGCCGTGGCCCGGGAAGTCAGCCGGGCGGCGAAGGACGCCGGGCCACACCGGGAGGCAGCGACCCCCTCAACGGGTTCGTCATCGCCGTGATGGCATCGATCCTGGCAGCCGGCCTACGCCGCTGCCGTGCTCCCGTTGACGGCGCTGCCCGCCACCGCCGCCGCGACCGTCAGCGCTCCGCTGGCCTCGGGCTTGGCCGGCCCGCTGCAGCTGTCGGTCGGCACCGACGGCTCGATCTACGTCGGGCAGAACTTCAGCGGCACCCTGACGAAGATCAAGAAGGGCGTCAGCACGACCGTCTTCCAGGCCCCTGACGGCGCCGAGGTCGCGGGCGTGGACGCCCGGGGTGCCGGAACGCTGGTCTACACGACATCGTCGGGGGCCAGCGACAGCTCATCGGCGACGGCGTCCGCCCTGATGACGGCGCTGCCGAACGGCCGCACGAACAAGCTGGCAGACCTCTACGCGTGGGAGCACGTGCACAACCCCGACCAGGTCAACACGTACGGCTTCTCCGGCCTCAGCGACGAGTGCAAGGCGTCGTGGACCAGCCAGATCCCGGACGACCCGTACGACGGGGTGCTCGACACCCATCCGTACGCGGTTGCCATCGTTCCCGGGGGTTGGGTGGTTGCCGATGCAGCGGGCAACGACCTGCTCAAGGTTGCCCACAACGGGACCGTGACTACGCTCGCGGTGCTTCCGGGACAACCCGTGCCGATCTCGGCCGCGGACGCTGAGGCGTTCGGGCTCCCGGCGTGCGCGGCGGGTTCCACGTACACAGCGGAGCCGGTTCCGACCGACGTCGAGGTGGGGCCTGACGGAATGCTCTACGTGTCCACGCTGGCCGGCGACCCAGCACCTGGATCGGTGTACCGCGTCGACCCGCGCACGGGATCAGCGACCAGGATCGCCACCGGTTTCGTCGGAGCGACCAACCTCGCGGTGGCCCCGGACGGCACCGTCTACGTCGCAGAGCTGTTCGCGGATCGCGTCTCCAAGGTGGTGGCCGGTGGCCCCGTCTCCGTGGCTGCGCTGCCCTCCCCCGCCGCGGTCGAGTGGAGCAACGGCAGGCTCTACGTCTCGGAGAACGCGTTGGGAGGCCCGGACGGTGGCCAGATCGTGACGGTCACGCCCTAGGGCGGAGCGCGCAGGCAGTCCCGAGACCGACGCGGAGAGGGTCCGGCACCGCGAGGGACGCCGGTCCGCCACCTAGCCTCTGCTCATGGAGTCGGTGTCCTCGCGCGTTCTGGTGATCGAGGACGACCCGAGCCTCGGTGCCGGCCTGGTGGGCATCGTCGCCGGGGAAGGTCACGAGGTTCGCTGGGCCAAGACGGCCACGGAGGCGCGTCGGCTCCTCGCCGAGGCGCGCCCTGATCTGGTGCTGCTGGACCTCGGTCTGCCCGACACCGACGGACTCGTGCTGTGCAGCGAGATGCGGCAGCAGCACCCGCAGGTCGTGGTCATCGTGGTGACGGCTCGGACGGACGAGGCGGACGCCGTGGCGGCCTTGGACAGCGGGGCGGATGATGTGGTGCTCAAGCCGTTCCGACCCAGTGAGCTGCTGGCGCGGTTGCGGGCTCACCTGCGGCGGAGGGATGTCCCGGGCGAGACGGAGCTTCGGGCCGGGCAGGTCCGGCTGGACCAGCGGGCCCGTCGTGTGTGGGTTGGCGATCGGGAGGTTCTGCTCCGGCCGAAGGAGCACGAGCTGCTTGCGGTGCTGGTCGCCTCCGCCGGTGAGGCGGTCCGGCGTGAGCAGCTGATGGCGGAGGTATGGGATGAGAACTGGTCCGGGCCGACCAAGACCCTCGACGTGCACGTGGCCAACGTCCGCCGAAAACTCGCGGACGCCGGTGACCGGTGGGACCGGATCGCCACGCTCCGGGGCTACGGCTACCGGTTCGAGGCGGACTGACCTCGACTGATCGGGGGTCGACCCTCCGTCAGGGCGACGGGACTGTCGGGCTGCTGATGGGCAGGAGCAGCGCGACGCGGGCTTGTGGGGCGCGCCGTCGCACCAGCAGGGAGCCACCGGCCCGTTCCACGATGCCGCTCACCAGCTGCAGGCCGATCCCCGGTTGGGCATCAGGGGGAAAGCCGGCGCCGTGGTCGGCGACTTCGATGACCACCATCTCGCCGAACGGTTCGATGGTCACGGTGACCGGCCCGGCGCCGTGTCTGAACGCGTTGTCCAGCAGCACGTCCAGGCTCTGCCGGAGTGCCGCGGCGGTGAGCGCGACGTTCGCGGTGTCGTCGCTGCGCAGGGTCACCGGCCGCGCTGTCGTGTCCCAGCGCGCGACCGCTTCTGCAGCGATGACCGTGGGGTTGCACGAGCCGCTTCCGGTGAGTCCGCGGAGGGAGAGCAGGTCATCGATGGTGCTGGTCAGGTGGTCGATGCGTTCGAGGGCTCCGATGATGTCGGGCGGGTCGCTCTCCAGGAACAGCATGGCCCCCGACAAGGGGGTGCGGAGCTGGTGGGAGGCGTCCCGGACGAAGGCACGCTCGTGCTGCAGCAGCGCATCGACTTCCCGAGCGCTGTCGCTCAAGGCATCACCGGCGGCATCAGCTTCCGGGATACCGGAGCGAGGGAGGTACAGGTCGTACCGGCCCCGCTCAAGCTCACGGGCCGCTGCGGTGATCCTCTCGAACGGTACGGAGATCAGCTGGGCGGAGCGGCGGGCGAGCAGCACCGTGACGGCCAGGACGAGCAGCGCCAGCCCGCCGAGCAGAGCCCACGCCCGGTACATCCGGTGGCGAAGCAGCGGCAGCGACACGGCGGCCCGGACGCTGCCGGCGACGGTCGTGTCGGACAGCACCGGCACCACGACGCTGAGGTCGCCGCGGTCGTGCCCGTCGTGCTCCCGGCCGTCGGTGGCACGCGCTGCCAGAGGCGAGTGCGCCGGCCCAAGGCCGGCGACCCGGGCGCCGCTTGCGTCGTACACCCCGATCCGGGTGTCACCTCGACTGGGTGGGGCGGTCAAGCCGCTGGCGCCCTCGAGGGTGTTGTCCGGGACGGTGGCGACCCCACGGGTCGCGTCGCGCTGGAGCCCCGCGAGGGCCTGGCTTTCCAGCAGTCGACCGAGCACGACGGCCAAGGGGATACCGAACAGCAACAGGGCCGCGACCGTGGTCAGTGCGATGGCGTTGCGGATGCGAGTCCGCAGGCTGCGAGGCCGACGTCCCCGGCGGTGTGCTGACACGCGCCTGACTGTAGGTCGGGGAAGGTAAACGGCCCGCTATCCCGCCGTTGGCCCAGCGCTGGTGGCACGCGTCCTAGCGTCGCCGGTATGAAGCCACGCACGATGCTGGTCACTGCCCTGCTCTCCGCCGGCTGCAGTGCCTCGGGCGGCAACGCCACCACCTACCCGGCACCCCCTACAGGGCAGCCGGCACCCTCGAGCTCGTCATCCGCTGCGGCCATCACGACTGCCCCCGGCGGCGCAGGCCAGAAGGCGGTGCCGGCAGAGCAGAACCCACCCGGTGACATCCCGGACAACCTCGCCTTCGTCGCGTACCGCAATGCCGCCGGCCGGTACTCCTTCAGCCACCCGGAGGGGTGGGCGGAGACCACCCGAGGGACGTCGGTCACGTTCACCGACAAGCTCAACGGCGTGCAGGGCACCACCGGCTCGGCGACGACGGCACCCTCGGTCCAGAGCGCCCGGCAGCAGGACGTTCCCGCCCTCAGCAGCAGCCAGGCCGCGTTCGAGCTGCGGGCCGTGACCGCGGTGTCGCTCCCGGCCGGGTCGGGGGTCCGGATCGTCTACCGCCGCAACTCCGCCCCCGACCCGGTGACCGGGAAGCAGTACCGCGACGAGGTGGAGCGGTACGAGCTGGTCGGGCAGGGTCGTGAGGTGGTCCTCGAGCTGTACGGGCCGGTCGGTGCGGACAACGTGGACGCCTACCGGACCATGATCCAGAGCCTGAAGATCTCGTGACGCCCCTGAAGGCTGTCGGGTTGCACCGCTTCTACCGGCGCGGTGACAGCGAGGTCGCGGCGCTGCTGGATGTGTCCCTGACCTGCCAGGCCGGTGAGACCGTCGCGGTCACCGGCCCGTCCGGCTCGGGCAAGTCCACCCTGTTGGGGCTACTCGCCGGCCTGGACGACCCCGACGGTGGGGCCGTGCACGTGGCGGGACTGCGGATCAGCCATCAGAGCCCTGCGGTCGCGGCCCGGCTCCGGGCCCGGCACGTCGGTTTCCTCACCCAGAGCAGCGGCCTGCTCGGTCATCTCACCGTGCTGGAGAACGTCACATTTGCCGCGGCGCTGCGAGCCGGGACCGGACCGTCGCCGCAGGAGCTCCTCGAAGCGCTGGGACTGCACGAGGTCCGGCGTTCGTATCCCCGGACGCTGTCGGGTGGCGAGACCGCCCGGGCCGGCCTGGCCGTGGCGCTCGCCGGGGCTCCGCAGGTGCTGCTCGCTGACGAGCCGACCGCGGAGGTGAGTGGCCCGGAGGAGGACAGCATCTTGGAGCTGCTCGCCCGGTGGCGTCCGCAGCAGGGCGCCACCGTTCTCGTGACCCACGCCGCCGCGGTCGCCGCGCACGCCGACCGGATCGTCCACCTCGTCGACGGGCGGGTCGCGTGATCCTCGTCGCCCGCGACCTCACCGTGGCCTTCGCCGGCCGGATCGTCCTGGACGGGTTCTGTCTCGAGCTGGCCCAGGGTGAGCAATGTGCCCTGACCGGACGGTCCGGCTCCGGGAAGACCACCCTGCTGCTGGTGCTCGCCGGCTTGTTGACGCCAACCGGTGGGACGGTCGAGCTGGGGGTGGAACGCCACGACATCGTCTACGTGCCGCAGGCACCGTCCCTGGTGCCGGAGCTGACGGCGTTGCAGAACGCCTCGCTGGGCCTGCGGATCCGTGGGGTGACCCCGTCCGACGCGCAGGAACGGGGGCGCGAGCAGCTCCGGGCGGTAGGCCTCGACGACGCCGATGAGGCGCTGCCCGCGGAGCTGTCCGGTGGGATGCAGCAGCGGGTCGCGCTGGCGCGGGCGCTGGCTGTCGGGCCGCGGCTCCTGCTGGCCGACGAGCCCACCGGTGCGCTGGACCAGGCGACCGGCGCCCGGGTGGTGCAGGTGCTGCAGGACCACGCGGCTCGAACGGCCGCGACGGTCATCGTGGCCACCCACGACACGGGTGTCGCTGGCCACTTCGCTCGCCACCTCGTCCTGGACAGGGAGCTGGTCCGGTGACGATCCGCTACGTGCTGCAGAGCGTCCGCCGCAGGCCCTGGGAAACCCTCGCGGCGGCGGTCTCCGTCGCGCTGACAGTCGCGTTCCTGGCGTCGTTGGGGTCGTTCGTGGCCCAGACAGGGTCGCGGCTGACACTGCGGGCTGCCAGTCGGGTACCCGTCGACTGGCAGGTGCAGGTCACCCCCGGCAGCGACCCGGCCCAGGCCCGGAAGGCCCTCTCCAGCATCCGGGGCCTCACCGGGTTCCGAGCAGTGGACTACGCGAAGGTCCCCGGACTGCAGGCGACCTCAACGGCCGGCACACACACCACCGGCGCTGCGTACGTCGTGTCGGTGCCCGCCGACTACGCCGCGTTCGCAGCCAGTGAGATCAGGCCACTGGTCGGGGCGGCCAGCGGCGTCGTGCTGCAGCAGCAGACCGCCGCCAACCTCGCCGCGGCACCCGGCGCCACCGTGACGGTCCTGGGCTCGCATCGCCAGGTGCGGATCGAGGGCGTGGTGGACCTGCCGAACGCCGACTCCTTCTTCCAGGTCGTGGGAGCCCCCGCTGGTTCGGGTGCGAGCGCCCCCCCGGACAACGTGCTGCTCGTCCCGCCGTCCCTGTTTCCGGACCTCGCCCGCGGGGCGACCGTGATCCACCAGTTCCACGTCCGGCTCGACCACACCACCCTGCCCACCGACCCAGCGAAAGCCGCCGACGAGGTCACCCAACGCGCCAACCACTACGTCGCCGCGGTCGCCGGCGGCGCCCTGGTCGGTGACGACCTCGGGGTGTCGCTCTCCGCCGCACGGGAGGACGCCCTGTACGCCCGGCTGCTCGTGCTGCTGCTGGGCATCCCGAGCCTGCTGCTGTCCGTCGTGGTCACCGCCCTCGTGATCTTCCTGCGCAACGACCGGCAGCGCCGCGACGTCGCGCTGCTGCGTCTTCGTGGCGCCACCCCCCGGCGGGCTGCCACGCTGCTGGGCTTGACCGCCCTGGTCGACGGGGCCACCGGGGCCCTCCTCGGCTGCGGCGGGGCCCTGCTCGCGAACCGGCTCGCGCTGGGCGCCGGGGCACGGCTGTCGCTGACCTGGCTGATCTTGGGCGCCGTGACCGGCGTGGTCCTGGCCGTCGGGACCGAGCTCGCGCCGGTCGTCCGACTGGTGCGCGCAGACTCCCCGACCGTGCAGGCCGGCGTGGCGCAGCTCCCCGCGCTGCGCAGCCCCCTGCCGTTGCGCCTGGGACTTGACGTGGGGTTGCTCGCCGGATCCGGCCTCGCCTTCTGGCTGACCTCCCGGGGTGGATACCAGGTCGTGGTGGTCCCCGAAGGGGTCCCGGTCGCCTCCGTGAACTACGCGGCCCTGCTTGCCCCTGCGCTGGCCTGGCTGGGGATGGCGCTGCTGATCTGGCGACTGACCGCACTCGCCTTCAGCCGCCGTACCCGGCTGCCCGCCGCCGACCCGGCCGGGGCCATGCCGGACCTGCGCCGCGCCGTCCTGCGCCAGCGCCGGATGCTGGTCGCCCGCGGCGCCACCGGCCTGGCCATCGCGGTCGCTGTCACGGTCTCCGCCGCGGTCTTCACGACCACCTACGACCAGCAAGCCCGGATCGACACCGCCCTGACGGTCGGGTCCGACGTCGCCGTCACCCTCCCCCCGGACAGCCGCGCCACGCTGGACCCGGCAATGGCCGACGTCGCGGGCGTACGCGCTGTCGAGAAGGTCGCGCACCGGCTGGTGTACGTCGGACCTGACCTGCAGGACCTGTACGGGATCGACCCCGCCACGATCGGCCGGGCGGCCCCTTTGCAGGACGCGTTCACCCCCGGGAGCTCGGTCAACGCCCTTCTCGGGCGCCTTGGCCGGACCCCCGACGGTGCGCTGCTGTCACAGGAGACCCTGCACGACTACCAGCTCCACCCCGGCGACCTCGTTCGGTTGCGCGTGAAGGGCGCCGGTGGCGAGTACGTGCCCGTCCCGTTCCACGTGGTCGGGGTCGTCACCGAGTTCGCCACCGCACCGCGGGACAGCTTCGTGGTAGCCAACCGCGCCTATCTCACCCAGGTCACCGGCCTGTCGGCGATCCAGACCTTGCTGGTCCGCACCGACGACCCACGGCGGGTCGCCGCCAGCCTGCACGCCCCTCTCGGTGCGCTCGTCAACGACATCACCGCTCCCCGCATCGCGGTCCCCTCAGCGTCCGGCCTGGCAGCGGGCAGCCTGACAGGCCTGGCCCGGTTGACCTTGACCTTCGGGTTGCTGCTCGCCGCCGCCAGCGCAGGACTCGTGCTGATCGTGGGCGCTGCTGCGCGCCGCCGGTCGCTGGTGGCCTTGGCCGTCCTCGGGGCCAGCGCGAAGCAACGAGCCGGGTTCCTCTGGACCGAGGCCCGGGCCATCGTCGCCGCCGGGCTGCTCGGCGGTCTGGCCACCGGTGCGCTCATCGCCAGCGAGCTCGTCAAGGTCCTGAACGGCATCTTCGACCCGGCCCCGCCGCACCCTGCGATCCCCTGGACGTTCCTGGGGGCCTTTCTGGCGGCTGTGCTCGTCACTGGCGCCGTCGCGACCCGCGCGTCTGCACGTTGGGCCGGTACGGTCGACGCCTCCCGGCTCCGCGAGATGTAGCTCAGCACTGGACGGGAGAAGCATCACTCAGGTCCAGCACAGCCAGAATCGGCAACCCTGATGAGATGACGACGACAAGCACTCACATCTCCAGCCGCCGCCAGATGCTCAACAAGGTGCCAGAGGTCACCATCTACTTCTGGATCATCAAGATCTTGTGCACCACCGTCGGCGAGAGCTTCGCTGACTACATCAACGAGACCCTCGGCTTCGGCCTGACCAACACCACTCTGGTCTTCTCTGCCGCGCTGATCGCCGTGCTCATCGCCCAGTTCCGGGTCCGCCGGTACCTCCCGGGCATCTACTGGCTGGCCGTGGTGCTCATCAGCGTCGTCGGGACGCTGCTGACCGACAACCTCACCGACGCCCAAGGGGTCTCGCTGGGTACCAGCACCGCCGTGTTCGCGGTGCTGCTCGCCGTCGTGTTCGGCATCTGGTTCGCGCGGGAACGGACCCTGTCGATCCACTCCATCGTCACGACCCCGCGGGAGTCTTTCTACTGGCTGGTCGTCCTGGTCACCTTCGCGTTGGGTACCGCAGCCGGTGACTGGACCTTGGATCTCACCGGCTTCGGCCCTGGCCCGTCGATCCTGCTCCCGGCCGGCCTGATCGCCGTCGTCTTCGCGGCCTGGAAGCTCGGTGCCGGCCCGGTGCTGTCGTTCTGGCTCGCCTACATCCTGACCCGGCCGCTCGGTGCCAACATCGGCGACTACCTCAGCTCCTCCCCTGACGATGGCGGCTTGGGTCTGGGGACGCTGGGGACCAGCCTGCTGTTCCTCGGCACGATCTTCGCGGTCGTGGTCTACCTGACGAAGACGCACAAGGACCAGACCGAGCTCGTCTACCACGGCCCCGACAGCACGACGAGCACGAGCACGACCAGCAGCAGGGACTGACCTTCGGTACCTTGCGCCTGCCCCGTTGGTGGTCTAAGACGTGGGCAGGCGTTGGTTCCTTCGCCAGGAGCGGCCATGGCAGGTGTAGTGGTGGGCGTGCACCGCGGCGACATGTCCGGTGCCGCCGTTCGCTGGGCCTCGGCGGCCGCTGAGCTGCGGGGGCTGCCTCTGACCCTGGTGCACGCCTGGAACGAGCCGCTGGAGCTGACGGTTGACCTTGACCCGGCGGCTCTGCCGGACCTGGTGGGGCTCGCGACCTCGTGTGCCGTGCACGGTGCCGCAGCGGCAGCCCTGCTGGCGCGCCAACCAGCACTGCTTGTCCTCGGCGGGCACCACGGGGCCCGGCACCTCACGCACCTCACCCGCACCTGCCTGCATCACGCCACCTGCCCGGTGGTCGTCGTCCCCGACGGCCATCAGTCCCTGTCGCGCCGCATCGTGGTCGGGGTCTGCGGCACCGAGGCCTCCAACGTCGCCCTGCGGTGGGCCGCTCAGGAAGCACAGCTACGCCACGCCGGGCTGCTCGTCTGCTACGCCTGGCAGCTCCATCCCGGCTCAGCTCAGGACGTGCTGCACCCAGCCCGCGCGATCCCGGCACAGCAGGGAGCCGCCCTCGGTCGCCTCCGCGAGTGGGTACGGCAGGTCCTGGGGCCTCAGCAGATCGACGTGCAGGTCACCCATGGGGGGCCACTGGACGGCCTTCTCGAAGCCGGTACCGACGCCGACCTGATCGTCGTGGGCCGCAGCGACCACTCCGGACTCGGGCGGCTGCTCCACGGCGCCGTCAGCGACGACCTCAGCGGCCTCGCACCCTGCCCCGTGGCCGTCATTCCGGGCGCGCACGCCGCGGTCCCCCCGGCCCTCGTCTGACGGCGGAGACAACCCGCCTGAGCGCTCAGCCCAGGACGGGGAACCGTCGCCGCGCAGCCATCTCGTCGAGAGCAGCCTGCATACGGGCCCGAACGAGCTCGTCGACCGCGAGGACGTCGTTGCCGTGGGCGGCAGGGTCGACCGGCTCGAGGAACCGGGTCACGATCTTGCTCAGCAGCGGGAGGTGCGGCGGGATACCCAGCGAGACGCCCCAGGGAAAGCCCAGGGCCACCGGTACGGCTTGGTGCGGAAGGCCTTCGTCCACGGCATCACCTTGGCGAGCGACTCGCCCCGGGTCAGGACCAGCTGCGTCTCCTGACCGCCGATGCTCACGACCGGCACGATCGGAACACCCGCCTCGATCGCGGTGCGGACATAGCCGGTGCGACCGGCGTCGACGTTCGGCAGCACGGTGGTGCTCATCCGGGGCGCCTCTGGGTGCATGCTCGTCACTGCCAACAACGAGCCGCCAGCTCACGGGGGTGCATGACCCTGGTCACAGCAGCACCG
>JBKJVH010000019.1:0-6127 GCA_046590985.1 Mycobacteriales bacterium | reverse complement strand
CACCATCCGCGAGGCGACAACAGCGCGATCGGCAGGTTGACCGCGACCAGGACGCCGGTCGTGGCGGCCGTGGTCTGCAGCAGCGATCGCCAGTTGCGCTGACCCAGCAGGTCGAGCAGCAGTGGCAGGACGAGGAACAGCGGCCACAGCTTGAGGCAGGCGCCGACCGCGAGTAACGCGCCGGCCCAGGCATAGCGCCCGCGCCACCAGGCGTGGCAGGCGGCCACGGTCGCGCACACGATCAGCAGATCGAAGTTGTGAAACGAGTACCAGATCAGGGGAGGCGCGAGCGCGTAGATCAGCGCCCGCCAGCGCACCATCGCCGACAACAGCCAGACAGTGATGAACGTGAACGGCATCAGCAGCAGCGCGGTCACCTGCAGGTAGCCGCCGTCATCGTGCACAAGCAAAGCCGGGATCCAGGCGAAGACTCCGGTCAGGACGGGGTACTCGATCGCTCCGCCGACCAGCTGATGGTCCACCAGATCGCCGTGCACGTAGGGGAAAGGGCGCTCGTGCATGCCGCGGGCGTCGTACAGCATCTGGAGGTCGTTGCTGCACACGGTGGAGAAGCGCCGCTCGTTGAAGTGGTCGATGCACTGGGCCTTGAGCAGGTAGCCCGAAAACGTGAGGAGGGCGACCGCGGCCATCAAGACAACCGTCAGCCGTCGTGCCGCACGATCCACGCGAGCACGCTAGCGCGAGCTCCCCCACCTGGACTCGAACCAGGAACATTCCGATTAACAGTCGAACGCTCTGCCAATTGAGCTATGGGGGATCGGTCCGCAGACCGGCCTGAAGACGATAGCGCAGCGGAGTCGGTACGGACGCCCCGTTCCTGGGTACGGCCACCGAAACACGACCGCCAGGTGAATGTGGAGGACTGAGCCTTGCCCACGCTGCGCCGGGTCAGCCCCACCGGTCCCGGGCTGCACCGGGTCAAGGCCCGGAAGGGCTTCCGCTACGAGGACGCCGGCGGCCGCAGGGTCACCGACGAGGCGACGCTTGCGCGGATCGAGGCACTAGTCCTACCGCCCGCATGGGAGGAGGTCTGGATCTGCCCGATCGCCAACGGTCACCTCCAGGCGACCGGCACCGACGCCGCCGGGCGGCGGCAGTACCGCTATCACGACCACTGGCGGTTGACCCGCGATCTGGCGAAGCACGAGAGGATCCTGGACTTCGGGGCAGTGTTGCCGTCGATCCGGAAGAAGGTCTGCGCCGACCTCGCGACAGACGGCCTCACCCGCGAGCGGGTGCTGTCGTGCGCCGTACGCCTGCTGGATCTGGGTTTCTTTCGGATTGGAAGCGAGCAGTACGCCGCCCAGAACCAGACCTTTGGGCTGGCGACCCTGCGCAAGGATCATGTGCGGGTCAAGGACGGCGGAGTGACGTTCGACTACATCGCCAAGAGCGGCAAGCAGCGGATCCAGTCCTTGGTCGAACCCGACGTCGGAGAGGTCATCTCAGCGCTGAAGCGCAGGCGCGCAGGCGGCGACGAGCTGTTGGCTTACCGGTCGGGAAGCCAGTGGCTCGACGTGAAGAGCGGCGACATCAACGCCCACTTGCGGGAGCTGAGCGGAGGCGACTTCAGTGCAAAGGACTTCCGCACCTGGTCAGCCACGGTCCTCGCCGCCGTCGGTCTCGCGGTGTCCGTCGACGCGGGTTCGGTGACGGCCCGCAAGAGAGCCGTCACGCGGGTCGTGAAAGAGGTCGCGCACTACCTCGGCAACACACCGGCGGTCTGCCGATCGAGCTACATCGACCCGCGCATCATCGACCTGTTCGACCAGGGCTACACGATCGCCAAGGACCACAAGCAGCTTGGCGACGGAGTGGCCTACGGCCAGCCGGCGACCCAGGGCGCGATCGAGCGCGCCGTCCTGCGGCTGCTGCGGCCGTCCGCCCGTCAGGTTCTGGCGGGATGACCGTTCCCCTGTGCCACTGCGCTGGCCCCCGTATCGTCAAGGCGTGAAGCGCTGTCTCGTCGTCCTCGTGCTGCTGGCCCTGGCGACCCCCGCCTCCGCCGCGGGCCGCGCCCGCGAGATCACGTGGCACGGCAACCAGATTCACCTGTACGACGCGCAGCCGGCCGGACAGTACGGCGCGGGCGTGGTCGTCGCGGTGTTGGACGGCTGGGTCGACCGCGCACACCCCGACTTCGAGGGGCGGGTGCTGGCTGGAGCCGACTGCACGGGAGGCAGTTGTGTGGCCGGGCAGACCCGCGACGCCTGCACGCACGGCACGCATGTCGCCGGGACTGTGGCCTCGTCCTCCTTCGGCGTGGCCCAGAAGGCCAGGGTCCTGCCGGTGCGCGTGCTAGTGGACGACGGCAAAGGTGACTGCACGGGAACGGTGAACAATGTGGCGGCGGGCATCCGTTGGGCGACGGCACATGGCGCCAGGGTGATGAACCTTTCACTCGGCGCGCAGGTGCCTGGGGTCTCGAACTCCACTGCTATCCCCGATGCGGTGGCCGAGGCCGCAGCCGCCGGGGTGGTGGTCATCTTCTCGGCCGGCAACTCCGACCTGCCGCTGGCCGACTCCTATGGAAACGACGCCCTTGTGGTGGCGGCGACCGGCCCGTCAGGTCAGCTGGCCAGCTACAGCCAGTACGGCGTCGGCGTCGACGTCGCCGCACCTGGCGGCCAGCCATCAGGGAGCACCTGCACGCAGGCGAACTGCGTGACGTCGCTCTATCCCGACGGCCAGTACGCCGTGGCCGCAGGCACCTCCATGGCCGCGCCGCACGTCAGCGGCGTCGCTGCCCTGCTGCTCGCCCAGACGCCCTCGCGCACCCGAAGCAGCGTGCTGTCGCGCATCAAGTCCACTGCCCACCCGCTGTCTGGTGCCGGCTCCGGACTGGTCGATGCGCGGGCCGCGCTCGGGGCGGCGGCGACGAAGCCTCGTCCGACGACCACCTCGACGCGCGCGCCGGTCGTGGTGGCGCCCGCGAAGCCGAAGCCGAGGCCGGCCGCGACCACCGCCGCACCTGCTACAGCCAAGCCATCGGTGAAGGCAACGCCCACTCCCGTAGCCACCACCAGCACGACCTCAGCGGCGCCCACGGTCGCGCCCGTCGTGAACCCTCCGCCCCTCGCGCTGCCGCGCCGCCGCGACGAGGACGAGGTGCCACTCCCTGTAGCGGTTCTCGCGGGGGCACTGGTCGCCCTCGGCGTCCTCGGGGTAGCCGCAGCCAGCCGCCCCCGCTTGTCATGAGCCAGACTCCTGACATGGACGGTTACGCACCCAGCCCCGTCGACTGGGTGCGACGTGAAGTGGCCCATTACGAGAAGACTGGCGTTGCCCTCGACGGCCGTTCGATCGTCATTCTGGAGACGACTGGGGCGTTGAGCGGGAAGATCCGAAAGACGCCGCTGATGCGTGTCGAGCATGGCGGCGACTTCTTGGTAGTGGCCTCGAAGGGCGGGGCGCCGACGCACCCCGCCTGGTATCACAACCTGGTTGCCGACCCGCGGGTCCGGTTGCGTGACGGGCTGACCGTGCGCGACCTCGTGGCGCGGGAACTCGCCGGTCAGGAACGCACCCGATGGTGGTCGCGGGCCTGCACCACCTTCCCGCCGTACGCCGACTACCAGAGCGGCACGCAACGGGTCATCCCGATCTTCCTGCTCGAGAAGCCGAGCTAGCCGATCGTGCGGCTCAGCTCCTCGACCCACTCATAGGCCTGGTCGGCGTAGGCCGTGACCGCCCGGTCGCTGGCCCGCTCCCAGACGGTCTGCCACTGCAAGGCATCCCGGCCCGGGATCCGCCGCCCGATCAGCTGCACATGCGCGCCGGGGCCTACTGTGCGCCGCTCGGCCCAGACAATGGAGGAGGTCACGCAGGCCCTGATGGTCTCGGCTAGCCGGTGGTCGTCGGCCAGGGTCCACGACCGGGCACCACCCGTGCCCTCGATCTCTGACATCTCGTGCACCGTCAGCACGGGCGACTGCCAGTGCACCTTCTCGACATAGGCCCAGCCCAGCCGCGACCCACCAGCCCACAGTGCCGCATCCGTCGCGACGAGTGGCGTGCCGTCGTCCGCCACGCCCCAACCCAGACGCCGCTCCCCCGGTGCAACCGCCTTCACGCCTGCCGGCACCCGGTGACGACCGATCACAGCTCGTTGATGCCCTTCTCACGGAACGCTCGGACCGTCTTCTCCAGCGCGATCAGCTCGCCATAGGTCCGGTTGTAGAGCTCGGACTCCTCCACCGGGTTGATCCGCTGCAGTCGACCCTTGAGCTCGACGACGCGTCGCGTCACGGCGTGCATCTGCAACTGGCTCAGCGTGACCTGCCCGTAGCGCACCAGCTCCCAGTCGGTCCGTGGCGCCTCCACCGCGAGTGCCGTCACGATCCGGCGCAGCGCGTCATCCGTCGCGTGCTCGAGCACCCGCGCGACCCACAGCTCTCCTGCAACCGCTGAGGAGACACCGCCTGCCTTGCGGACCGCTTCGTGGACCTGCCGGTGCTCGTCGTGGGTGAACACCTCCTCGTCCAGCTCGTCGAAGATCGGCGCCACAGAGCTGGGTGCTTGGACGGCGAGCTTGAGCGCCTCGCGCTCGAGCTGCAGCAGCGCTGCGTCGGCGGTGGGCTTGGGAGCAACGCGGCGCTGCCCTTGCGTTGCCTTGTCGCCCGCCAGCTCCTGGACCCGGCCCACGACGGGCTCTACCTCCATGCCGAGCCAGCCGGCCAGCCGGCGAGCGTATTCGGGGCGCAGCGAGCGGTCCTTGATGCGGGCGACGAGAGGGGCCGCGTGGGCCAGTGCCTGCACTCTGCCTTCGGCGGTCTCGAGGTCGAAGCGGGCGAGCCCAGCCTTGATGGCGAACTCGACCAGCGGCACCCGGGAGCCGACCAGGTCGGTGACGGCCTTGTCCCCCTTGGCCAGCCGCAGCTCGCAAGGGTCCATGCCGCCGGGGCTGACGGCGATGAAGGTCTGCGTGACGAACTTCTGGTCGTCTCCAAAGGCCTTGAGCGCAGCCTTCTGTCCGGCGGAGTCACCGTCGAAGGTGAAGATCACCTCCCCACGAAACTCGTCCTGATCCATCAGTAGCCGCCGGATCACCGCGATGTGGTCAGCGCCGAACGCCGTGCCGCAGGTGGCGATCGCGGTGGGCACCCCCGCGAGGTGGCAGGCCATGACGTCGGTGTAGCCCTCGACGACGACGGCTTCACGACGTCGAGCGATCTCCTTCTTGGCCAGATCGAGTCCGTAGAGGACAGCCGACTTCTTGTAGATCGGTGTCTCGGAGGTGTTGAGGTACTTAGGCCCTGTATCGGCCGGATCGGTCGACAGCTTGCGCGCTCCGAAACCGATGACCTCGCCGCCGATGTCGCGGATCGGCCAGAGCAGTCGGTTGCGGAACTTGTCGATCAGCGTGCCCTTGCTGCTCTGGCCAGACAACCCGGCGGCGATCAGCTCCTCGGGGGTGAATCCCCTGCTGCGCAGGTGCTTGGTGAGCGCGTCCCAGCTGTCGGGGGCGTAGCCGACTCCATAGGTCTGCGCGGCGGACTGCTCGAACCCCCGCTCGGCCAGGAACTGCCTGCCCACCGCGGCGGCCGAGCCGGCGAGCTGCTCGGCGTAGAAGCTGGCTGCCTCCTTGTGGGCGAGCAGCAAGCGGGTGCGCTGACTGGTGCTGCTGCGCGCCGCGGTGCCGCCCTCTTCGTACTGCACATCCACGCCGTATCGACGTGCCAGGTGCTCGACGGCCTCAGGGAAGGACATGTGGTCGTGCTTGGTGATGAAGCTGATGACGTTGCCGGACTCGCCGCAGCCAAAGCACATGTAGTAACCGTTGGCCGGGTTGACGTTGAACGACGGCGTCTTCTCCTCGTGGAAGGGACACAGCCCCTTGAGCCGCCCGCCGCCGGCGGACTTCAGGGTCACGCCGGCCTCGGCGATCACCTGGTCGATTGCGGCGCGCTCGCGGACCGTCTGGATGCTCTCGTCCCGGATCCGCCCTGCCACGCCCGCAGTCTAGGTCGGGGCGCCGACCTTGCTGAGCTGCGCGAACCGGCCGGATGTTCCGAAGGGCCAGTTCCCGCGTCACTGCCGACGACGGTGACGCCTCCTCCCGTGACAACCAGAGGTCATGCCGAGGTCGGGCGTCCGGACAGCTGGA
>JBKJVH010000053.1:0-29777 GCA_046590985.1 Mycobacteriales bacterium | reverse complement strand
GTGCGCGGGCTTCGAGCCGCTGGACCTGCTGCAGTCGACGCACATGATCATGAAGCAGTTCGCCGAGGGACGCTCCGAGGTCGAGAACCAGTACGGCCGGGTCGTGCACTACGACGGCAATCCCGTCGCGCTGCAGGTGCTCGCTGACGTGTTCGCCCTGCGGCCGTTCTTCGAGTGGCGCGGCCTCGGCTCGATCGCGCACTCTGCCCTCCAGCTCGCACCGAAGTACGCCGAGTACGACGCCGAGCTGATCTACGACCTCCCGGGGGTGCGGGTCGCGGACCCGAAGGCCTGCCAGTGCGGCGAGGTGCTGAAGGGGGTGCTGAAGCCGTGGGAGTGCAAGGTGTTCGGTACTGCCTGCACGCCCGAGACGCCGATCGGCACCTGCATGGTCAGCAGCGAGGGCGCCTGCGCGGCCTACTACAACTACGGCCAGTACGCGAAGCAGCGGCTCACCCTCGAGGTGCTGCGGTGAGGGGCCAGGTCGCCCCCGGCGTCACCGAGGACCAGGTCGGTGAGCGCATCGAGCAGATGCGGCGCCGTCCCCAGAAGTTCCGCGACGAGCGGATCACGATGGCGCACGGCGCCGGCGGCAAGGCGAGTCGGGCGCTGGTCGAGGGGCTGGTCGTCCCCCTGCTGACGAACCCAGCGCTCGAGCAGCTGTCGGACGCCGGGTTGTTGACGGTGAACGGCACCCGGCTGGCGATGACGACCGACGCCTACGTGGTCCGGCCCATCCGCTTCCCGGGGGGCTCGATCGGCGAGCTGGCCGTGAACGGCACAGTCAACGACCTGGCCGTCTCCGGTGCCCGGCCGCTGTCGCTGTCGCTCGCGTTGGTCCTCGAGGAGGGCCTGCCGGCGGAGGTGCTGAAGGCGGAGGTGGAGGCGATCGCCCTCGCAGCCCGCTGCGCCGACGTGCCGGTGATCACCGGTGACACCAAGGTCGTCGAGCGCGGCAAGTGCGACCAGCTCTACATCGTCACGACCGGGATCGGCGCGGTCGACGCCCGGGCGGAGCTGTCCCCGCTGAACGTGCGGCCGGGCGACAAGGTGATCGTGTCCGGCACGGTCGGCGACCACGGGATCGCGATCCTGCTGGCCCGAGGCGACCTCGACCTCGAGGCGGACGTGCGCAGCGACACCCAACCCCTGTGGCACCTCGTCGAGGGACTGCTGGCGACCTGTGGCGCCGGCTTGCACTGCATGCGGGACGCCACCCGGGGCGGGGTGGCGACGGTGCTGAACGAGATCGCGCTGGCTGCTGAGGTGGGCATCGTGCTGGAGGAGAGCCGCGTCCCGGTGCGTCCGGAGGTCCTCGGGGCCGGGGAGCTCCTCGGTATCGACCCGCTCTACGTCGCGAACGAAGGGAAGCTGGTGGCCTTCGTGGCCCCAGCGCTCGCGGACGCGGCGCTGGAGGCCATGCGGCTGCTCCCGAGCGGCGCTGACGCGGCGATCGTCGGTGAGGTCCGGGACGAGCCGCCCGGCCGGGTGCTGGGGCGTACCGGGTTCGGGGGCCACCGCCTCATCGACATGCTGGTGGGGGACCCGCTGCCACGGATCTGCTGAGCGTCGCGCACACCTCCCACAGCCGGTCGCGGTCCGCGGAGCTCTCCTTGTTGAGGCCGAACAGGTGGGTCGGCCGCGCTCGGCGGTCGTGCCAGAACAGGCCGGTGACGGTCGCGGCCTCGGGGGCGGCCCCGAGCCAGACGATCGTGTCGGCACCCTGTTCCGGGGTGCGCAGGATCGGCTTGGCCACCTTGGCGAACGTCGACAGCGAGCCCTGGATGCCCGGGGTGTCGGCCCAGCCCGGATGCATCGCGTGCACGACCACCCCGCTGTCGCGCAGCCGCTCGGCCCACTGCTCGGTGAGCACCACCTCGGCGCGCTTGCTCCGGGCGTACGCCGTCACCGGCGCGTAGTCCTCGTTCTGCAGATCGGCGTCAAGACGCTGCCCGTACATCCCTCCGGAGGAGACATTGATGATCCGGGAGCCGGCCGGCATCGCGGCGGCCAGCTGGTCGATCAGCACGAACGGCCCGAGCACGTTGGTCGCAAAGGTCAGCTCGACGCCGTCCGCCGTCAGCTCGCGGGACGGCGACAGCACTCCGGCGTTGTTGACCAGTACGTCCAAGCGACCCTCCCAGCCGTCGGTGAAAGCCTGGAGCGAGGTCAGGTCGGACACGTCGCAGCGGGCCGCGGCGACGGACGCCTCCGGCACCTGCGCGCGCAGCTCAGCGACGGCTGCCTGAGTGCGGCCGGCGTCCCGTCCCACCAGGTGCACGTGCGCGCCGAGCCGGGCGAACCCCACGGCGGCCGCCATGCCCAGGCCGGCCGTCGCGCCGGTGACGGCGACCACCTTGCCGTCGAGCCGCGGCGGGTCGGCGGGCCAGCCCGCCAACCGACGGCGCACCGCCAGGCCGGGGCGACCGTAGCCACCGAGGAGGGTTCGGTCGAGGACAGTGTCTAGCGCGCGGGCCACAAACATGTGCCCCAGCATGCGTCACCGGGAAGAATCCGGCGCGTTGAGCCACCCCTGCTCGGTTCGCCCCGTACGCTGCCCGGGCGAAGGGAGCTTCCCCATGCTCAACCGACGCGTGACACGGCCGTTCGTGGTCGTCTCCGCTGCCGTGCTGCTGATGTCGCCGTGCCTGAACGCGACCGCGGACACCAAGAACCCCACCCCCGCAGAGCTCCGCGCTGCCCACCAGCGGGTTGCCGCGACGCGAGCCAGCGTGGCCAACCTGCAGGTTCGGGCGGAGACCGCGGCGGAGGCCTACCTGGGGGTGCACAACCTCTACGTCCGCGCCGCCAACGCCTCGCAGGCTGCCAACGTCAAGGCGCTCGCGACGCAGGCCTCCTACATCACTGCGCGCGCTGCCGCGGAGGCCGCTCGCGGCGTCGCGGACCTGGCCACCACCAAGGCGGAACGCTCGGCGCAGGCCGAGCAGGTCGCCCTGCAGGCCGAGCAGGCGGCCCAGCTGACCCTCGACCGGGTGGCAGCAGGTTCGTTCCAGACCGGCGGCCAGCTGGGCATGGCGGCACAGCTGTTCTCCTCGAAGGACCCGCTGGAGCTGGCCAACGGTCGCAACCTGATGAACCAGATCAGCGCCTTCCAGAAGCGCTCCGTCGACACGCTCGGCACCGCCCACGAGGCCCGGGGCGTTGCGTCCAAGGCGGCGGCGTCGGCGTCGGCCACCGCCGCACAGGCTGCGCAGAAGTCCAGCGACACCCTCGGGGCGGCGGCCGCGGCCAAGACCGCCGCGGACGGCGCGAACCACGACGCGGTCCAGGCTGCGCGGCACGCCGGTGTCCGGCTCCAACGGGCGCTGTTGTTCAAGCGCAAGGCCCAGGTGCTGGTCGCCCAGGCCGAGGCTGCCCTCGGCTCGGCGGTGCACCGCGCGGCCGTCCTGGAGCGCGAGGCCGCCGCTGCCAGGGCTGCCGCTGCGCACGTCACCAGCGGCAAGGCCCCCAGTGACGCCGCTGCCACCGCCATCCACTGGGCCTTCCAGGAGATCGGCGTGCCGTACTCCTGGGGCGGCGGGGACGAGAACGGCCCGACCTACGGTTTCGCGCAGGGAGCCGGTACGCGCGGTTTCGACTGCTCCGGGCTGACGTTGTTCGCCTATGCGCATGCCGGCATCCACCTTGACCACTACTCCGGCAGCCAGTGGCAACAGGGGAAGCGGATCAGCTCTCGGTCCGACCTGCAGCCGGGGGACCTGATGTTCTTCGCGCATGACATCTCGAACCCGAGCACGATCCACCACGTGACGATCTACATCGGGAACGGCAAGATGATCGGGGCGCCGCAGACCGGCGACGTGGTGAAGGTGTCGTCGGCCGATCGGCGGGACTTCATCGGGGCGACCCGGCCCTGGCAGAGCTGAGCGCTCCGTGACCGGCCTCGTCGAGGTCCGCCGGGCCCGCACCAGCGATGTCCCCGGTATCGGGGCGCTCGTCGATCACTACCGCGGCGACGGCCGGCTTCTCGGCAAGGCCACCGTCACCCTGTACGAGGACGTGCAGGAGTTCCGGGTCGGTGTCATCGACGAGCAGGTGGTGGCCTGCGGCGCGCTGCACGTGCTCTGGAAGGACCTCGGCGAGATCCGCACGATGGCCGTTGCGGCGGAGCACCGGGGCGAGCGGATCGGGGACGCGATCTTGGCGCACCTCATCGAGGACGCCCGCGGGCTGGGCCTGACCCGGTTGTTCTGCCTGACGTTCGAGACCGGCTTCTTCGGCCGGCACGGCTTCACCGAGATCGAGGGGACGCCGGTGTCGCCGGAGGTCTACGCCGAGCTCCGGCAGTCCTTCGACGAGGGCGTCGCGGAGTTCCTCGAGCTCGAGCGGGTCAAGCCGAACGTGCTGGGCAACACCCGGATGCTCCTGCTCCTCAGCTCCGGCTGAGTTCCTGGCGTCTCGTCGATCTCGTCCCGACCTAGGAAGATCCACGGAACCCGAGCAATCCGAAAGCGGCGTACCGGGACTGCTCCGGTTCCGTCGATCATGCGCCCGGGTGCCGTCCGGTCGGTATGTGACTGCCGAACTGACCTCCCATCGGTCAGACGTAGCTGCGCAGGCCGTCCGCGAGCTTGCTGGTGAGGCGGCCCTGGGCCTCGAGCAGCTCCAGGTGCGCACTGCTCTCGAACACCGCCAGCATCGCGTTGAAGGTGTCGAGGTCGGAGAGCTTGTGCTCGCGCCTCGTCCAGCGCAGGATCCCGCCGACCTCGTAGGCGTTGCTGGCACCTGCGCGGACGGCCGCCTCGACCTCGTCGAGCCGCCGGCCGTGGTGCGCAACCAGCTCGTCGACCCGGGCGTGCACCGACTCCGTGACCGGCCCGTGGGCCGGCAGCAGCCGCGCGTCGGGGCGGGACCGTACCAGGGCGAGGGAGGCCATGAAGGCGCCCAGCGGGTTGGCGGTGAGCACCGGCTCGAAGCCGATCGAGGGCGTGATGGTTGGCAGCACGTGGTCGCCGGCGAACAGCAGCCCGTTGTCGAGGTCGTGGAACACCAGGTGTCCCGCGGTGTGCCCCGGGGTCTCGACCGCCTCGAGCGTCCGCCCGTCCAGGACCACCGGGCCCTCAACGAGCCATTCGTCCGGCGACTCCCAGAGCGTGAGGTCCGGCGTCTGCTTGGCGAACCCCTGGAGCTGCTCCACGATGACGCCGCCGCCGATCTCGCGGAGCTGATGCACCTGGCCGCCCAGCGGGCTGCGTGACGGGTCCTGGAGCAGGGTCAGGGTCGGCCGCTCCCCCGCGCCGAGGCCCACCCTCGCACCGACGTCCCGACGGACGTCGATGGCCTGCGTGTAGTGGTCCCGGTGCACGTGCGTGACCAGGAAGCGCGTGATGTCCCGGAGCTCGAAGCCCAGCGAGGCGAGCGACTCCACGAACAGCGTCTTGGCCTCCGGGATGGCCCAGCCACCGTCGATGCAGACCAGCCCAGCAGAGGTGACGAGGACATACACGTTGATGGCGCGGAGGCCGTCGTCGGGCAGCGGCAGCGGCACGCGGAAGACCTGCGGAGCGACCTCGAAGGCGCCCGGTTCGACCCAGGGAAGGCTGGAGGTGGAGGTCACCTGGATGACCTTAGTGGGCTGCTGTCAGGCGACGGCGAGGGCGAGCCCGAGCCGGAGGTCGGTGGCGTGCACCCGCTGCACAGGAAGCGTGAGGACGTGCACCAACGGGGCACGCGGGGCCGGCATCGCGATGATGGTGACCGGGATGGCGGTGACCGGTGCCGCAGCCGCGACCGGGGAGACGTGCGGGGTCCAGTCGGGCCAGCAGAGCAGCGTCGCGGCGTGCTCCTCGTCCTCGGCCTCCGTCAGCGGGACCTGCTCGCGCTGACCGCAGACCCGGCAGGTGTAGGACAGCGTCCGGTCCTCCCGGCCGACGCCGGCGAGCCAGGCGCGCAGCCCGCGGGGGCCGCGTTCGGTGACCACGAGCGGTTGCTCGTCGTCACAGCCGACGCAGTAGCCGTCGTGCCAGGCGACGGGGGTGTACACGGAGGGAAGCATGCACACAGAGTGAGGCTTCGAGCACTCCGCGTACATGGTCAGAACGGCTCATTCGGGCCGGGCAGCCGTACCAGCAAGGATCACCCGTTCGCAGTCCGCCGCGGTTGCCACCGTGATCCGGTTGCCCTCGTCGGCGAAGCAGCGCACCAGCACGCCGTGCTCCTCGAAGACCCGCGAGACCCGCTCCGCGTCCCTCGACGGCAGCCACACGAAGTTGCCCTGCGCGGGCGGCACCTCCCAGCCGAGCGCGAGCAGGGCCTGCCGCAGCGGCTCCCGGAGCGCCACGATCTCGGCGACCTGCGCGAGGAGCTCGGTCTCCGCGTCCAGGGACGCCAGGGCGGCCGCCTGGGCGGCGATCGAGACCGCGAACGGCAGGTGCACCTGGCGCAGCGCGGACGCGACGGCCGGGCTGCCGGTCAGCGCGTAGCCGACCCGGAGCCCGGCAAGGCCGTACGCCTTCGAGAAGGTCCGGAGCACGACCAGGTTGGGCCGGGCGTCGAGCATCAGCGTCCCGTCGACCGCGTCGGGGTCGGTGACGAACTCCGCGTAAGCCTCATCGAGGACGACCAGCACGTGCTCGGGGAGGGCGTCGAGGAAGGCGCGGACCGACGTCGCGGACAGCGCCGGGCCGGTGGGGTTGTTGGGGCTGCACAGCAGCACGAGCCGGGTCCGCTCCGTGACGGCAGCCGACATCGCGGGGAGGTCCAGGTGACCGTTCACGAGCGGCACCTGGACGGGCACGGCACCCGCGATCGCGGCCATCGTGGGGTAGGCCTCGAACGAGCGCCAGCCGAACACCACCTCGTCGCCCGCGTCGCAGGCGATCTCGACGAGCTCCTGAACGAGCTGCACCGAGCCGCAGCCGACCGCGACCCGGCTCTCCTCGATCCCGTGCTTGGCTGCGAGCGCCGCCGTCAGGACCGTTACCGACGGGTCCGGGTAGCGGTTGCTGTCGACCAGTGCGGCTGTGATGGCAGCGGCCACGCTGGGCAGCATCGGATAGGGGATCTCGTTGCTGGCGAGCCTTGAGAGGTCCTGGCCCGGCGCCGGCCGTCGGCCTGGCTTGTACGTCCCCATGCGGCCGAGCAACGGCCGGAGCTGTGGTGTGGTCACGGCCCGACGCTACTCATGCATGAGGGCTTCGTGCTGCGCGTGCTCGGGGTGCTCGAGCTGGAACGTCGAGTGCTCCAGGTCGAAGTGGTCGGCAACGCACGCCGCCAACCGGTCGAGCACCTGCGGCGCATCGCCTGCCTCCCAGAAGCTGTCGGCGACGACGACGTGGGCGCTCAGCACCGGGGTGCCGCTGGTGATGGTCCAGGCGTGCAGGTCGTGGCAGGACACCACGCCGGGGACCTCCTCGATGTGCCCACGGATGGCGGCCAGGTCGAGCCCCTTCGGGGTGGCCTCAAGCAGCACGTCGACGGCCTCGCGCAGCAGCCGGACGGTGCGCGGCAGGATCAGCAGGCCGACCAGGAGCGAGGCGAGGGGGTCGGCGCGCTGCTCCCCCGTGGCCGCGATCACGGCGGCGGCGACGAGGACCCCGGCCGCGCCGAGGGCGTCGGACAGCACTTCGAGGTAGGCGCCGCGCACGTTGAGGCTGGCCTTGGCGCCGCCCGACAGCAGCAGCAGTGCGAGCCCGTTCCCGACCAACGCCAGCGCGCCGAAGCCGGCCATGACGCCGGCGTGGCTCGGCCGAGGATCGGCCAGCCGGACGAGCGAGAACCCGATGATGCCGAGGCCCACCCCGAAGAGCACGACGCCGTTGACGACCGCGGCCAAGATCTCGGCCCGTTGGAACCCGAAGGTCCGCGCCAAGGTCGCAGGTCGGGCGGCGAACGAGACGGCGATCAGCGCGAGGCCCACCCCGGCAGCGTCCGAGAGCAGGTGGCCGGCGTCGGCGAGCAGTGCGAGCGAGCCGGCCCAGACCCCGCCCACGACCTCGACAGAGAGCAGGATGACGAGCAGCGCCAGCACCATCCGGAGCCGGCCGGCCGAGGCGTGCGCCGCCGTGTGGCTGTGCGCGTGGTCGTGGCCCATGGTGTCATCGTTGCAGGCGTCAGCCGATCCACACCGTCTTGGCGTTGCAGAACTCCTTGATGCCGAGGTCGGTGAGCTCCCGTCCGTAGCCCGAGGTCTTCACGCCACCGAACGGGAGCTCAGGGTAGGACGCCACCATCCCGTTGACGAAGACCATGCCGGCCTCGACCTCGTCGGCGAAGCGCTCCGCCTCCGCCGAGTCCGCGGTCCAGACCGCGGCGCCCAGGCCGAACTCCGTCGCGTCGGACACCATGATCGCCTCGTCGAGGTCAGCCACTCGGTGCAGCAGCGCCACCGGGCCGAAGAGCTCCTCGGTGTACACCCGCATGTCGGTGGTGATCCCGTCGAGCAGCGTCGCCGGGTAGAACCAGCCGGGGCCCTCCGGCCGCTGGCCACCGACCAGGACCCGGGCGCCCTTGGCGACGGCGTCGGCGACGAGCTCCTCGACGTCGAGCCGGCCTTGCTCGGTGGCGAGCGGACCGATCGTCGTCGTCCCGGCCCGTGGGTCGCCCAGCACCTGCTTGCCCAGGGCGGCGGCGAACAGGGCCGAGAACTCCTCGTACACCTCGGTGTGGACCAGGAACCGCTTGGCGGCGATGCACGACTGGCCGTTGTTCTGGCAGCGCGCCGTGGTCGCCACGTCGGCGGCCTTGGCAAGGTCCGCCGAGGGCATCACGACGAACGGGTCGGAGCCGCCGAGCTCAAGGACGGTGGGCTTGAGCTCCTCGCCCGCGATGGCGGCGACGGCCTTGCCTGCGGGCGTCGAGCCGGTGAGGGTCGCCGCGACCACCCGGCGGTCGCGCAGCACGGTCTCGACGAGGTCACTGCCGATCAGCAGCGTCTGGAACACGTCCGTGGGGAAGCCGGCCCGGCGGAACAGCTCCTCGAGGTACAGCGCGGTCTGGGGGACGTTGGAGGCGTGCTTGAGCAACCCGACGTTGCCGGCCATCAAGGCGGGCGCGGCGAACCGCATCGCCTGCCACATCGGGAAGTTCCAGGGCATCACCGCCAGCACCGGCCCGAGCGGCTGGTAGCGGATGAAGGCCCGGCTGGCCTTCACCGAGGAAGCGTCACGAGGTACGTCAGCGAGCATCGCGGGCGCCTGCTCGGCGTAGAAGCGCAGGCCGCCAGCGCACTTGGTGACCTCGGCGCGGGCGGACGCCAGCGTCTTGCCCATCTCGGTCGTCATGAGCTCGGCGAGCTGGTCGGTGTCGGCGTCGAGCAGATCGGCGGCCTGGCGGCACCAGGCCGAGCGCTCTGCGAAGCTCGTCCGGCGATAGCTCTGGAACGCCGTGGCAGCGCGGGCCAGCCGGTCCTCGAGCTCCGCTGAGGTCAGCGGCGCGAAGGTCTTCAGGGTCTCGCCGGTGCTCGGATCGACGGTCGCGATAGCCATGCCGTGCTCCTCAGGTCAGGGGTCACCTCAGGTCTACCGCACGGACGCCCCTAGAAACCGAGCGAGTGTGCCTTCGCGTGCTGGGCGGGAGTCGCCTTCGCGCCGGCCTGGCAGAGCTCGCGGACGGCCTGGGCGAACGGGTCGACGTCGAGCCGGGCGAGCCAGGAGCGCTCGACGGCCTTGGGTGCCGGCCGCTTCGTGGGCGACTGGTCGAACTGCAGGATGTCGATGCCGGAGTGGTAGTCCACGCTCCACACCACGTCGGTGCCCGGGATCCAGTACGCCGCCGAGGTGGCCCCCCGGGTCGGCTGGAAGTACCCGACCTGGCTGATCTTGCCGTTGCGCGGGTTGACAGACAGCAAGCGCGTGCCGTGCTCGTACCACGCGGCGGCCACCAGGACCTGACCGTCCTTGCCGTCCTTCTGCGTGAACCAGTGCCCGGAGCAGCCGAGCACGTTGACGGCGGCGTCCTGGCTGAGCGCCTTGTTGTCGACCGGGCGCAGCGTCGCGAGCTGCCTCATCGGGACGCCCCGGTCGAAGCCGGCCATGCTCCAGGTCGAGAACGCGCCGTTGCTGCCGGAGCACTGCGGCTCGAAGTTGGTCTCGCCCTCGCCGAGGAGCAGCTCGCCGTCGCGGAGCGGCCCACCGAGGGACTCGCCCTTCCTGCGGGGCTGGTACCTGTCGGCCCGCGGCCGGATGTTGTTGTGCTGGTACTGGGTGCCCTTGGTGATGTCGCCGTGGGTGAGGACCTTGAGGTGCAACGGGTCCGGGTTGAGCCGGAACACCACCAGCGGCTCGGTGTCACTGATCCAGACGCCCGAGGCGTCGCGGTGCAGGTTGTGTCCCCGGCCGGCACCCGTCAGTACCCCCCAGGACCGGGCGGCCGGGAGCTTCGTCGGATGGGCACGGTCGTGGACGTCGAAGGTCTGGCCCTCCGACCCGAACAGGTAGTTGCAGGGGGTGTCGGCGCACTCGACGGTGTGCGCGCCACCCGGTGCCAGCGTGCCGGTCAGCTTCGGCAGGGTCGGGTCACTCACGTCAACGACGTGCAGGTACGCCCTGCCCTCGAACTCCGTGAGGAACGCGGTCCTGCCGTCGGCGGACACAGCGATGTCCTCGTTCTCCCAGTTGTAGATCGGGAGGTGGCCGAGCAGCGTCGGCTTCACCGGGTTGGTGGCGTCGTAGATCGACAGCCCGCCCGCGCCGCTGACGAAAGCCCGGAGCTGCTTGCCGACCTTGACCAGGCGCATCGAGACCCCGGCGCCGTCCAGCGGGATGGTCCCGACGTGCGTCACGTTCGGGGACAGGATCGAGGAGCCGGGGACGTCGGGGACGACGGGGCTGACCGGCAGGGTCGGGATCGCCGAGGCGGTCCCTCCCAGCGCGAGAAGCGCAGCGGCGGACAGGGCAAGCAAACGACGGCCGGGGGGCATGACCTCACAGTTCGCCGCCGGTCGCCTGATCCCTGCCTCTAGAGTCCGGTTCGTGACGACCCGTTCCCGCACCGCCGCCCTGGCCGCTCTCGCCACCGCCGGCTTCGTGGCCCGTGAGGCCCGCCGCACCGCGTCGTACGGGGACGACACCGCCCGGGCGGCAGCCGTCCGGCGGAAGGTGGCCGTGGCGACCTGGACGGCCCCTGCCGAGGGTCGGCTGATGACCCGGCTGGTCATCGACGCGGCCCCGGTTCAGGCGTACGTCGACAGCCGCCGGGCGGCCGGCGCCAAGGGCCTCACGATCATGCACGTCCTCGGGGCCGCTGCGGCGCGCGCCCTGGTGGCGGTTCCGGTGGCCAACACGCGGGTACGTGGGGGGCGGGTGGTGCCTTTCGCCGACGTGAGCATCGGGTTCGCGGTCGACATCGGCCAGGGCACCGACCTCGCACCGTGCAAGATCGACGATGCCGGGGGCTTGACGCCCGCCGAGATCGCGACCCGCACCTGGGCCGGCGTCAAAGCTCTCCGGGACGGCACCGACCCGGGGTTCAACACCTCCACGAAGGTCGCCGGCTTCATGCCGACGCCGCTGATGCGCCCGATGATGATGGCGACGTCCTACCTGCTCGGCGGCTGGGGACTGCCGGTGCTGGGGCAGAAGGGCAACCCCCTCGGGTCGGTCTTCATCTCCAACGTCGCGCCGCTGGGGGTCGAGGAGGTGTTCCTCGCGCCGCTGCCCTTCGCGCGGACGCCGGTGTACATCTCGCTCGGGGTCGTCACGGAGCGGGCCGTCGTCCGCGACGGGGTGGTGGTCGCGGTGCCGCAGTTCACGCTGTGCCTGACGGGGGACCACCGGCTGGTGGACGGCGTGCAGTGCGCCTTCTTCTTCGAGGCCCTCAAGCGCTGCCTGGTCGACCCCGAGACTCTCGGCGGCTGACCCCCGCTGCGTCCTCAACAGTCACGGGGCACCGAGCGTGCGCGTGAGGACGCAAGGGCCAAGGGGGGCGGCGGTTAGCGCTTGCGGGTCGGTCGCGGGCCGTACAGCTCCGCCGCCCGGTCATCCTCGGTGAGGCCGCCCCAGACCCCGTACGGCTCCCGCATCATCAGCGCGTGCGCGGCGCACTCCCGGCGCACCGGGCAGGACAGGCACAGGCCACGGGCAGCCTGGTCGCGCTCGCTGCGGGTCGGTTCGCGCTCCCCCGGTGGGTGGAAGAACAGCTCGTCGTGGCCACGGCAGCGGGCCGACTCCTGCCAGTCCCAGCGCCAGGACTGCGCGCCAGGTGGAACCGCGGTGCCGAGGACGTCGGGCATGGTCCTCTCCTCTCGACGGACACCATCATCTACGACAGCGCGTAGAAGTTCTACCGGGCGTAGTATGACCTGCGTGACACGTCTGGGTGATCTGGAACGGGCCGTGATGGACGCCGTCTGGGACGCCCCCACGCCGCTCACCGGACGCCAGGTCGCCGCCGCGCTGGAGGCCCGCGGGCTGGCGTACACCACGGTCTTGACCGTGCTGACCCGGCTGGAGAAGAAGGGCCTGCTGCAGCGCGATGCCAGCGCCCGGGCGCACACCTACGCCGCCGTCGCCAGCCGCTCCGACCACATCAACGTCCTGCTCCACCAGGCCCTCGGCCAGACCGACGACCGGGCCGCGGCGCTGCAGCACTTCGCCCGCACCGTGAGCCCCGCCGAGGCCGACGCGCTGCGCCGCGCGCTCGACGGCTTGACCTGACCGGTGCTCGTCGCGGCGGGCATGCTGGCCGCCTGCCTGCTGCTCGTCGCCCTCGTCCTGCCTCCGGCGGTGGCCCGGGCGAGGTGGCCGTCCCGCTCCCCCGTGCTCGGCTTGCTGGTGTGGCAGGCAGCCGGCCTGGCGGGTGGGTTGCTGCCGCTGAGCCTGCTGAGCACCCTGGCGCTGGCACCCCTCGGTGACACCCACGCGACGGCGCTGCGGCACCTCGACGGGGCAGGGACGGTCACCTGGGCATTCGGGCTGCTCGCCGTCGCGGTGCTGCTGCGGCTGCTCACGGTGCTGCTGGCTTCGACCTGGCGGACGGTGCAGGCCCGCGGTCGCAACCGCGCTCTGATCGACCTGGTGGGCGCCCCCAACCTGCTGCTCAAGGGCACCTCCGTGCTGGACCACGAGGTGCCGGTGGCGTACTGCCTGCCCGGGTTGCGTGCCCGGTTGGTGCTCTCGAAGGGCGCACTCAGCCTGCTGTCCTACGACGAGCTCCAGGCAGTGCTCGCCCATGAGCGGGCCCACCTCGCCCAGCGCCACGACCTGGTGGTGCTGCCGTTCGTCGCCCTCGGCGCCACCTTCCCCGCGCTGCCGGCCGTCCGCACCGCCCGCGCGGAGGTGGCGCTGCTCATCGAGCTGCTCGCCGACGACCGCGCCGCTCGTCACCACGACCGCGGCCACCTCGCCCGAGCCCTCTGGAAGATCGGGACGGGGCAGGCTCCCGCGGGCGCCCTCGGGATCGCCGGGGAGGACGTGCTGCTGAGGGCGCAGCGCCTGCTCGACCCACCGCAGCCCCTCGGGATCGGCGCCGCGCTGGCGCTCAGCGGGCTGGCCGCTTCCGTTGCCGCCAGCCCGCTGCTGGGGATCGTGCTCCCGCTGCTGGTGTGAGGTGGTCCGAGGGAGGGGACATTCGCGATCATGACGATCGATGAGGACGCGGCCGCCCAGTTGCAGGCAGTGCTCGACGGGCCGCACGCGGCGCTCCGCGAGGAGACCCGACAGCGGCTGTGCAGCCTCGGGCTGGACAAGGCCGACGGGTTGTCCCGCGACGACTACCGCGACCTCGTCCTGGAGTGGACGCGTGAGGTCGGCCGGGCCGGCGACGGGGCGCGCTCGTTCCCCGTCGAGTACGGCGGTCAGGACGACCCGGGCGGACGCATCGCGACCTTCCAGACCGTCGGCCACAGCGACCTGTCGCTGCTGGTCAAGATGGGCGTCCAGTTCGGTCTGTTCGGCGGCGCGGTGCACCGGCTCGGCACCGCCAAGCACCACGCGCTGCTGAAGGACATCGGCAGCCTGGACCTGCCGGGATGCTTCGCGATGAGCGAGTCCGGGCACGGCTCGGACGTCCGTTCCATCCGCACCCAGGCCCGGTACGACGCCGACGCCGGTGAGTTCGTCGTGCACACCCCGGACGACACCGCGCGCAAGGACTGGATCGGCAACGCCGCCCGGCACGGCCAGGTGGCCGCGGTGTTCGCCCAGCTCGACGTCGCCGGTGAGGCACAGGGCGTGCACTGCTTCCTGGTCCCGATCCGGAACGCGGACGGGGAGGTGCTGGACGGCGTGGAGATCGAGGACTGCGGCGACAAGATGGGCCTGCAGGGCGTCGACAACGGCCGGCTCCGCTTCAACGCCGTGCGCATCCCACGGGACAACCTGCTCGACCGCTTCGGCACAGTCTCGGCCGAGGGCGTCTACAGCTCCCCGGTCGACTCCCCTGGCGCCCGGTTCTTCACGATGATCGGCGCCTTGGTCGAGGGTCGGATCTGCATCGCGGGCGCCGGGCTGTCGGTCGCCCGGAACGCCCTGACGATCGCGGTCCGGTGGGGCGAGCAGCGTCGCCAGTTCGGCACCGGACTGGACCGGGACACCCCGCTGATGGACTACCTCACCCACCAGCGACGGCTGCTCCCGGCGATCTGCGAGTCCTACGTCCTGCAGGCCGCGCACGACCACCTGACCGCGTCCTACGTGACCGTGCTCGACAGCGGCGAGGGCCAGCGTGACGTCGAGGCGCTCGCGGCCGGTCTGAAGGCGGTCGCCACCTGGCACATGACGGCGGCCGTCCAGAACGCCCGCGAGTGCTGCGGCGGCAAGGGGTACCTGGCGGAGAACCGGTTCGCGTCGCTGCGAGCCGACTCCGACGTGTTCGTCACGTTCGAGGGCGACAACACCGTCCTCATGCAGCTCGTGGCGAAGACGCTGCTGTCGGACTACGCCGCCCAGTTCGAGGACCTGGACGCCCTCGGGATGGTCCGCAACCTCACGTCCCGGCAGGCGACCCGGGTGCTCGGCGACCTCGGACGCAGCCTGAAGCGCAAGGACTTCTGCGACCCGGACTGGCAGGCCGCCGCGCTGGCCTTCCGGGAGGAGCGGCTCGTGGACGCCCTGGCCCGCCGGCTCCGGACCCTCGTCAAGGACGGTACGGACCCGCTCCGCGCACTGTCGCTGTGCCAGGACCACGCCCTCGCGACCGCCCGCGCGCACGTGGAGCGGCAGGCCCACGAGCTGTTCCGGGCCAACGCCACGACCCCCTTGCTGGAGCAGGTTCGCAACCTCGCGGCGCTGGCCACGATCGAGGGTGATCGGGCCTGGTGGCTCGAGCACGGGTTCCTGTCCCCCGACGACTCCAAGAACCTCCAGAAGGAGGTCAACGACCTGTGCGGTGAGCTGCGGCCGCACGCGCTCACGCTGGTCGCCGGGTTCGGCATCCCGGATGAGCTGCTGCGCGCCCCGATCGGGGTCGGCTAACCGCCCACGTTCGCCGCGTCGACACAGGCCGCGAAACCGTACTTCCGCATCCAGCGGAGGTCGGCCTTGGAGCCGGTCGGCGCGTTCAGCGTGAGCTGGGTCAGCGCCGCCTCGTCCTTGACCTTGTCCGCGGCAGCGACCTTCTCGGCGTAGACGTGCGCCTCCGCGAGCTGGGACGTCAACGGGTCCAGCACCTTCCTGCGCAGGTCCGCGGAATCTGCCGGCGGGGGCGTGAGCGCGTCAACGGCCGCGATGGCCGTGTCGGCTACGGCGAGGACCTTGGCAACGTACGGGGCGAGGTCCCGGGCGGCCTGCGGGGTCTTCAGAGCCGTGGTATCGGCGTTGGCCTTGGCGCAGATCACCTCCGCCTGGGCGAGGTAGTCCTTCTTGGCCGCGGAGTCTTGGGAGGTGCCGCCCCCGCAGGCCGCGACGAGCACCAGGGGCAGCAGCACGGCGACGCGTTTCACCCGCTCTTCTTACACTGGCCGCAGCCCGACGACGTAGCAACCGACCGCCGCCGCGGCGGCGACGTTGAGGGAGTCGACCCCGTGCGCCATCGAGATCCGGACCCTCAGGTCGCTCGCCGCCATCGCCTCGACGGTCAGCCCTGGCCCCTCCGCGCCGAGCAGCAGGGCGGCCTTGTCGGTCGCCTCCAGGCGCACCGTCTCCAAGGGCGTCGCGTCGTCGGCCGGGGTCATCGCCAGCACCCGGAAGCCCGCTGCCCGGAGCTGCTCGACGCCGGTCGGCCACTGCTCGAGGTAGGCGTACGGGAGGGACAGCACCTCCCCCATCGAGACCCGCATTGCCCTGCGGTACAGCGGATCGCAGCACTTCGGGCTGAGGAGCACGGCGTCCAGTCCGAGGCCGGCGGCGCTGCGAAAGATGGCGCCAAGGTTGGTCGGGCTGTTGACGTTCTCCAGCACCAGGACGCGTTGACTCCTCGCCAGCACCTCGGTGGCGGACGGCACCCGCGGGCGGCCGAAGGAGGCCAGTGCGCCGCGGTGGACGTGGAAGCCCGTGACGGCGTGCATCACCTCCAGCGAGGCCACGTAGGTCGGGCAGTCCAGCCCCGTCAGCTCCTCCAGCACGTCGTCCACGCGGTTCGGGGCAAGGAGCAGCGACCGCGGTACGCAGCCGGCTTGGACCGCCCGTCGCATCACGAGCTGGCCCTCCGCGATGAAGAACCCCTTCTCCGGCTCGTGCGTCATCCGGCGGACCACGTCGGTCAGGCCCAGGTAGTCGGCCAGCCTCGGGTCGGAGGGATCATCGATGGTGATCACGGCCTGGCGCGGACGTACTGGAGCGGCCAGGCGATCTCGTCACCGAGCTCGGCGGCGGCCTTCAGGGGCCAGTAGGGGTCCCGGAGCAGCTCCCGGGCGAGGAGCACCACATCGGCCTGCTCCTGCTCCAGAACCGCTTCGGCCTGGAGTGCCTCGGTGATCAGACCGACGGCACCGGTGGCGATCCCGGCCTTCCTGATGGCTCCGGCGAACGGCACCTGAAAGCCTGGTGCTACGGCGATCTGCTGCTCGTGGTGCAGGCCGGCACTGGAGCAGTCGACGAGGTCGACGCCCCGCTCCGCCAGCAGCGGCGCGAGCTGGACGGAATCCTCGAGCGTCCAGCCGCCCGGCGTCCAGTCCTGGGCGCTGAGCCGGACGAGCAGCGGCCCGTGCCACACCGCGCGGACCTGTTCGCTGACCTCGAGCAGCAACCGGACCCGGTTCGCGAACGATCCCCCGTACTCGTCGGTGCGGGTGTTGGAGAGCGGGCTGAGGAACTCGTGCAGGAGGTAGCCGTGGGCGGCGTGCAGCTCGGCGACGACGAAGCCGGCTTGCTGAGCGCGGACTGCCGCCGCGGTGAAGTCGCGGACGACCTTCGCGATGCCCTCCGCGTCGAGCGCCTGAGGGGTGGCATACCGACCGAACGCGATCGCGCTCGGCGCGACGGCCGGCCACCCGCCGCTTTCCACCGGGATCGAGTTCCGCTCCACCGCCCACGGCTTGTACGTGCTGGCCTTGCGGCCGGCATGGGCGAGCTGGATGCCCGGCACCGCACCCTGCTCTTGGAGGAACGCCGCGATGGGCGCCCACGCTGCGGCCTGCGCGTCGTTCCAGATCCCCGCGTCCTCCGGGCTGATCCGCCCCTCCGGGCTCACGGCGCTCGCCTCCGTGAGGACGCAGGCGGCCCCACCGACGGCGCGCGAGCCCAGGTGCACCAGGTGCCAGGTGTCGGGCATCCCGTCCTCGCTGGAGTACTGGCACATCGGGCTGACGAAGATCCGGTTGCGGAAGGTGGTGCCACGGAGGGTCAGGGGGCTGAGGAGTCTGCTCACGCCGCTAGACTTCCAGAAGATCCGATCGACGCCTGAGGAGGCACCCATGGCCGGCGGCCACAACACCCGCGCGACCTCGTGGGTCACCGTTGTCCTGATCATCACCGCGTGCACCGTGCTCGGGTTCGCGCTGCCGATGCAGTCGGTGGCGCTGGCCATCCTCGGTGGGGTCCTGCTGCTCGCCGGCATCGTCGCCGGTGGCGTCTGGCGGATCATGGACGACACCTACTAGAAGCGGCTCAGCGCTCGCGCGCCCAGCGGCGCATCGTCTCGATCCGGTCCTGGAGCTGCTGGGCGGTGGCCTGCGCGGACGGCGGCCCGCCACAGGCCGCACGCAACTCGGCGTGGACGGCACCGTGGGGCTTGGACGTCCGGTGGTGCCAGGCCCCGACCAGCCCGTTGAGCTCCTTGCGGAGCCCCGACAGCACCTCGAAGGCCGACTGCTCGCGCTCCACCGGCGGCGGGACGACGGGGGCGCGCTTGAGCTGCTTTGCCTGGTGCTGCTGGAGAAGCACCGCGACTTGCTCCGGGGCGAGGAGCCCAGGGAGGCCCAGGAAGTCCTGCTCGTCCTCGGACCCGACGGCGGCGCCCGTGCCGTACTCGCCGCCGTCGTAGATGACGCGGTCCAGGTGCGCCGAAGCCTGCAGCGCCACGAATCCGGCCTCGTCCTCGCCGTCCTTCTCCTCGCGGTTCGCGGCAGCCAGCAGCTCGTCGGCAAGGAAGACCTCCTTGGCGGGGCCGTCGAGGGCGTGGTCGCGCTCGACCTCCATCTCGGCGGCCAGCGCGAGCAGCACCGGGACCGACGGCACGAAGACCGATGCCGTCTCACCCGGTTTGCGATTGCGGACGAAACGACCGACCGCCTGGGCGAAGAACAGCGGGGTCTGCACCGACGTGCCGTACACCCCGACGGCGAGCCGCGGGATGTCGACCCCTTCGGAGACCATCCGTACAGCGACGAGCCAGCGCTCGTCGGAGGCCTCGAAGCCGGCGATCTTCTTGGAAGCCGTCGGGTCGTCGGAGAGCACGACCACGGGCTGCCTGCCGGTGATCCCCTGGAGCAGCTCGGCGTAGAGCTTGGCGTTCTTGTGGTCGCTGGCGATGACCATGCCGCCGGCGTCGGGCATGCCGCGGCGGACCTGCGTGAGGCGCCGGTCGGCGGCCTCCAGCACAGCCGGCATCCAGTCCCCGTGCGGGTCCAGGGCGGTACGCCAGGCGTGCGCGGTCTGCTCGACGGTCAGCGGCTCTCCGAGGGTGGCGCTGATCTCCTCCCCTGCCCGGGTGCGCCAGGTCGCGGTGCCCGAGTAAGCCATGAACAGCACGGGCCGGACGACGCCGTCCTTCAAGGCATCGGCGTAACCGTAGGAGTGGTCCGAGGCACTCCGGGTGATCCCGTCGGATCCCCTTTCGTACCGTACGAAGGGGATCGGGTTGGAGTCCGACCGGAACGGGGTGCCGGTGAGGCACAGCCGCCGGGTGGCGGGTTCGAAGGCCTCCTTGACGGCCTCCCCCCAGGACTGGGCGTCACCGCCGTGGTGGATCTCGTCGAGGACGACGAGCGTGCGTCGGGCGTCCGTGCGGGCCCGGTGCAGCAGCGGGTGCGCTGCGACGCCGGCGTAGGTCACCGCGACGCCGTGGAAGTCCCGGGAGGTGGAGCCCATGGAGTTCTTGAACCCGGGGTCGAGCGAGATGCCCACCTTGGCCGCGGCGAGGGCCCACTGGGTCTTGAGGTGCTCGGTGGGGGCGACGACGGTGACGGCCTGGATGGCGCCGGAGGCGAGCAGCTCGGAGGCGATCCGGAGCGCGAAGGTGGTCTTGCCGGCGCCAGGGGTCGCGACGGCGAGGAAGTCACGCGGGTTGGTGCGCAGGTACTTCACGAGCGCAGCCCGCTGCCAGGCCCGGAGGGGGCCGCTGAGAGGGACGTCGGACGCGAGGAGCGGGGCGGTCAAGACACTGCTTTCCGGTCGTGCAGGCTGGCCGTCAGACACTAGGCCAGCGCAGCGGCCGCGGGCGGTCTGGCGCGCCGTGTCATCCGGTTGAAACACGGGTCAGGCAGGATCTGTCGATGGGCTTCAGGCGTGAGACCAGGGTCGTGCACGGCCATCGGCGGGCGTTCCTGCTCGCGGGACCGCGCTTGGGCACCGCGCCGGTCCTGTGGCTCATCCACGGCATCGGTGACTCCTCCCGCACCTGGGAGGACGTGCTGCCGCTCCTGGGCGACGGCTACACCGTGGTGGCGCCTGACCTGCTGGGCCACGGTGCCTCCGACAAGCCCCGCGCTGACTACTCGCTCGGCGGCTTCGCCAACGGGATGCGCGACCTGATGGTCGTGCTCGGGGTCGAGCGGGCCACCGTGGTCGGGCACAGCCTCGGCGGTGGGGTGGCGCTGCAGTTCGCCTACCAGTACCCCGAGCGCGTCGAGCGGCTCGTGCTGGTGGCCTCCGGTGGCCTCGGCGCCGAGGTGCACCCGGTCCTGCGGGCGGCGGCCCTGCCAGGAACCTCGACCGTGATCGGGCTCTCCGTCCGGCGGGCCTTCCGGCTGCCCGTCATGGCCGCCATCGGCCTGGCCGCCAAGCTCGGCGTCGTGGACCCCTGCGACGTCGACGAGATCGGCCACGTGTGGCAAGCGCTGGGTGACAAGTCGACCCGGACGGCGTTCCTCCGCACGTTGCGTTCGGTCATCGACGTCCGCGGCCAGTCCGTGACGAGCCGCGACCGGCTCTACCTGACGGCCGCCATCCCCACCCTGGTCGTGTGGGGTGCGCGCGACCCGATCCTGCCGGTGGGACACGCGCGCGCCGCCGCCGATGCCCTTCCCGGCGCCCGTCTGGAGGTCGTTGCGCGGGCGGGCCACCTGCCGCACCGCAGCTCCCCCGAGGGCTTCGCCGACAGCCTGCTCGGCTTCGTCGCCGGGACGACGCCGGCCAAGCACGATCCGGTGCTGTGGCGCGCCCTGCGCGCCGACGCCGACCCGGAGTTCGTGTCGCTCGCCGTTGTCCCCGCCGGGTGATTCCATGGCCCAGAGGGGTTAGATCCCCTGGACTACAGGGAATGTTGGTGTTGCTGCACCAGATCTGGTGCAGCAACACAGCGGCGAAGGAGACCCCCGTGATCGCGCTTGGCTTGATCCTCCTCATCATCGGCTTGGTCGTTTCGGGCCTGAAAATCCTGTTCACGATCGGGTTGATCCTGCTGCTCGTGGGTCTGGTCCTGAACTTCGTGCCCATGGGTGGAAGCCGTCGCCGCCGCGTCTGGTGACCTGATCTCCCCGAAGGGGCGTCCTCCTACGAGGTCGCCCCTTTGGCATGCCCCTGCGGCCACCGGGCCGGACAGCGGTCGCCGGCGTCATGGGTCCTGGGGCTGAGCGGCTGTACGTCCCGCGATCCCACTACTCGCCTGGCTGAGCGTCAGGCCTTCGCGCGGGCGCGCCGCCGGGTCCGCACGCCGGCCACCACCAGGACCAGGCCGGCCACCGGCAGCAACGGATTCACTCCTGTCGCTGCCAACCCACCACTGCCGGTACGGCCGGGCGGCACGACCGTCGGTCGGCTCGCGCTCTGGGCGCAGATCGCCGGGTCCGCGGCGGCATCGGCTCCGGCGCGCGGCCCGGTGGTGCTGGCAGCAGCGCCGTTGCAGTTGCCGTACCGGTCGATGGCCCGGCCGGGGGCGACCGCTGAGCCGACCGCGGTCAGGCGGCCGCCGTCGACGGTCGCGGGCCGGAAGGTCAGGTCGGTGTTGACGACGGCGTCCGGGTAGCGAACAGTGCCGCCCTGCACCGAGAGCGTCGTCGCGGCTGTGACCGAGAACGCTCTCGAGACCAGCCGGTAGTGGTTGGCGGTGATCACGAAGCGATAACTGCCCACCACGGCATCTCGGGGGATCTCCCACTGCGCGCTGTAGACGCTGTTGCCGTCGACCCGCCACAGGATCTGCAGCCCGAGGTCGTCGGTGACGGTGCCGCGGCCGACCCGCTCGATCGAGACGAGCGCCTTGCCGAGCGGCATGTCGAGGCCCTTGGCGCCGCCCTGCCAGCTGAAGGTCGCGCGCTGCAGCCGCTGGGTCGTGCCTGGCTGAGTCTTGGCACCGGCGGAGGTGGCACCGGTGCCGAACGGAGCGGCGGTTGCCGCCAGACCGTTCGTCGGGTCGGAGGTGTCCGGTGCGGTCGCGGGGGTCCCTTCGACGAGCGCCTTGGTGAGCAGCTGGAGCTGCTCCATCAGCAGGAAGCTGGAGGTCCGGCCATACATGGTGGAGCCGCCCTCGTAGTGCTGGGCGTCGTACTCCTGCGGCGTGACGAAGTAGGACAGGTACTCGTTCGTGAGCCCCGACAGCTGGACCGCCTTGATGCCGTGGCCGGCAGCGGTGACCCCGATCGCGCCGCGGACCCGACGGCCCATGTCGACGGTCATCTCACCCGGGATGGTGGCGATGAGCCGCTCCCCGACCTGAGCCACCGTGATCGGCACGGCGGGCGGGGTCGACCCGCCCCCGAGGGCACCCGTCGCGACCACGATCTTGTGCCCCTGCGCGGGATCGGGCGCGTAGTCGGTCGGGCTGGCGTCGCCCTCGAAAGGCTGCTGCGTGACGTCGTAGAGCGGCCCGCGGCCCTCCTCCGAGCCGGTGAACAGCGGAAGGCCCGGCTCGGCGGTGTTCGAGGACGGACCTGCCGCGGTGGTCTGTCCGCAGAAGCACATCCGGGTCCAGCGGGTGCGCAGCATCGGGGTGCTCGTCAGGTGCGCCCCCGCGTTCTTCCAGGCGGTGAGCATCTTCGCGGCTTCGACGCGGCCGACGTAGTCCGCGGCGGCCGGGCCGCTCCGGGTCAAGCCTGCGGACTGGTCGCCCTCGTCGGTGTTGCCGTAGGCGTTGACGACGTCCTGCCCCTTGGCGACGTGGCCCAAGGCGCGGACCTGCTCCTCCACGATCCGGGTCGCCGAGCCGTGGTGGTCGGCGTTGTAGACCCCGAACTGGTACTTGTTCACCGTCCCGTGATCGGCGAACGTCGACCACATCCCGACCGGACCGACGCCGTCCTTGTCGACCCGGAGCACCTGCACCTCGGGGTCGATCGTGTCGAGGTAGCCCTTCGGGTCATCGGACACCGTGCCGGCGCCGAAGGGCTTCACGATCCCGTGGTCACGCAGGTGCGCCTCAAGGCTGCGGTTGGCGGTGAGGCCACTGAGCTGGACCGTGGACCAGCCGAGCTTGCCCGGCGCGAGGTCGTCATCGGCGCGGGTGATGGCCAGCACGAGCTGACGGATCTCGAAGGCGTACAGCTGCGGGTCCGGGTCGCCGGAGACGTGCTGGGTGGTCAGCGCCTCCAGGCTGGTGGCGGCCATGAAGACGGTGTTGTAGCTCGGGTAGGGGTAGTAGCCGCTGGGCGCTGCGTGGGTGTGGCTGGCCGACACGACGATGTTCGCCTCGCTGAAACCCCTGCTGGCCAGGCGCTTTGCCGCTTCGTGGACCACTCCCCCGGCAATCCCGTTGAGGTCCTCCGCGACGAGGGCGATCTTCTGACCGCCGCGCCTGAGCACGATGGCTCGGGCCTGGATCCGGGTGTGCACGCCCTGCAGGACGGCGTCGCTGCGCACCCAGCCCTGCATGAAGTACCCCGTCGGGCTGGTGATGTCGGCCCGTCCGACGCCCACCTGGAGCGAGTCGGCGGCCGCCTCGCCGGGCTGGATCGTCAGGGCGGACAGCCCGAGCAGCAGGGCGAGCAGCAGCCTCTTCATACGTGAGAGAGTTTCACGTCTCCGTGACGAAGTCGATCAGCCTCTCCACAGACTGCAGCAGCGGGACCTCGAGGTCGGCAAAGCTGTCGACCGCGGCGAGCACCCGCTGCCACCCTTCCCACGGCTGCCCCCAGCCGAGCGCGTCGCAGACGCCCTGCTTCCACTCCTGCCCCCGGGGCACCACCGGCCAGGACACGATGCCGACCGCCTTCGGCTTCACCGCCTGCCAGACATCGATGTACGGGTGCCCGGTGACCAGCACGTGCGGGCTGGTGACCTGCGCCACGATCCGGCTCTCCTTGGAGCCCGGGACGAGGTGGTCGACCAGCACGCCGACCCGGCGTTCGCGTGCCGGCGCAAACGTGCGGACCAGGCCAGGCAGGTCGTCCACGCCGTCAAGGGGCTCCACGACCACGCCCTCGACCCGCAGGTCATGTCCCCAGACCCGCTCGACCAGCTCGGCATCGTGCTTGCCCTCGACCCAGATCCGGCTGCCCCGGGCGACCCGCGCCTGCAGGCCCTGGACGGCCACCGACCCGCTGGCGGTGCGGGTCTTCAGCAGCGGAGCGGGGCCGCGGGGCCGGACCAGGGTCACCGCCCTGCCCTCCAGCAGGAAGACCCCGAGCGGGAAGACGCGCACCTTCCCGTACCGGTCTTCGAGGCTCACCCGCTCCTTGTCGCACTCCACGACCGCCCCGCACCACCCGGACAGCACTTCCTCCACGACCAGACCCCGATCGGCCGCCACTTCCGGAGCGGCAGCCTTCTTCGGTGGGGTCAGGTCGATCCCGTCATACGCGCGCACCCCGCGACGCTATGCGAGGTCCGCAGCGGCGCCTCGTAGGCTCGCTGATCGTGTCGAGCACTCTTCCCCCGCGCAGTGCCCTGCTCGCCTGCTGGATGACCGCCTGGCTGAGCGGGGAGGCCGCGCTGCCGGACCTGGTAGCCCGCGTGACCCAGTACGACGACGCGCACACCGTCACGGGGCTGTGGGTCGATGACGTGGAGCTCACGCAGGCGGCCGGCCGGCTGCGCGCTGACGGCATCCAGCAGCTGCGGGTCGTGCTGCCGGCCCCCGGTGACCCACTCGGGCTGCCGGGACCGGGGCCGTTCACCTCGGCCGCCCTGCTGGCGGGCGAAGGCGTCCTGGCGCTCCGCGCGGACGGCTCCGGCACCGGGCTGGTGCCCGCGCTCACGTCCCACGGCTCCGAGCTCGACGGGACCGTCACGACCGTGGTGTGGGGGTGCTTCCCGGTCGAGGCGGCCGGACCTGACCAGGGTCCGTTCCTGCACGAGGCCGAGCACGACCTCCGTCTGGGAGTCCTGGAGGCCACCCGCGCGCTCGTCGCCCTGGACGTCTCCCGCTGGAACCCTGAGGTCGGCGACGAGCTGCGTGACCTGCGCGCCGCAGCGCGCCGAGGCGTGGACGACGACGAGCTGCCGGGATCGTGGCCGGCGCGGGCCCGCCGGCTGCTCGTCCAGGCGCGGCAGCTGTCCGGGGTGGTGCAGCTCGCCTCGCAGGACGTCGGCGGGGCCCTTGACAGCCGGGAGGCGGCCGAGCGCGACCGGGTCCTGCGTGACCTTGCCCGCGTCGTCCGCCGGGCCCGGGTCGCCGCCTACAACGCCTCCGGGACTGTGCCGTGAGCCTGCTCGTCACGGTGACCGGCCGCGACCACCCCGGTGTGACGGCTGCCCTCATGGACGTCCTCACTGAGCACGGCGCCACCGTCGAGGACATCGAGCAGGTCGTCGTGCACGGCCGGCTGCTCCTGGGCGTGGTCATCTCGGGCGAAGGGCCCGGTACGGCGGTGACCTCCGCGCTCACCGCGGTCGCGCAGGACCTCGGCGTGGTGCTGGAGTTCACCGTCCTCGAGGAGGTCGCTGACCCGGTGCCCTCCGTACGGCACCACGTCGTCGTCCTGGGGGCGCCGCTGCCTCCGGCGGCCCTCGCGGGCGTGGCCCGACGGCTGGCGGCGTGTGGCGCCAACATCGAGCGGGTGGTCCGGCTGTCGTCGTGGCCGGCCCAGTCCTTCGAGCTCCTCGTCGCCGGCGGGGACACCGCCGCCCTGCGCCACGAGCTGGCCCTGGAGGCGGTCGCCCAGCGGGTGGACGTCGCGGTCGAGAGGGCCTCGATCTATCGGCGCGCCAAGCGGCTCGTGGTCATGGACGTCGACTCGACCCTCGTGCAGGGCGAGGTGATCGAGATGCTCGCCGCCGAGGCCGGCTGCCTCGACGAGGTGGCCCGCGTCACCGCGGCCGCGATGGCCGGCGAGCTCGACTTCGAGGCCTCGCTGCGGGCCCGGGTCCTGCTGCTGGCCGGCCTCCCCGTCGAGGCGGTCGACCGGGTCCGGGCCGCGGTCAAGCTGACCCCCGGGGCCCGCACGCTGGTGCGCACCCTGAAGCGGCTCGGCTGGACGGTCGGCATCGTGAGCGGCGGGTTCACTGCGGTCACCGACGACCTGCGCGTCGAGTTGGGCCTGGACCATGCGGTCGCGAACGTCCTGGAGGTGGTCGACGGCCGGCTGACCGGCCTCGTCGTCGGGCCGGTCGTCGACCGCGCTGCCAAGGCCGCGGCGCTGCGTCGGTTCGCTCTGGAAGAGGACCTGATGCCGGAGCAGACCGTCGCCATCGGGGACGGCGCGAACGACCTCGACATGCTGGAGGCCGCTGGCCTCGGGATCGCGTTCAACGCCAAGCCGGTGGTGCGTGATGCTGCCGACGCTGCGCTGTCCGTACCGTTCCTTGATGCGGTGCTGTTCTTGCTGGGCATCCCGCGCGACGAGGTCGAGCAGGCCCTCTAGCTCAGCTGCCGGACCAGGTCAGCGGCCGGAATCGCCTGGCACTGCTGCCATCCGGTGCCGGCCCACAGGTGCAGCGTCTGCGGGTCCCCGGCTGCGGCGGCGGCCTGCCGGATCGGTCGCGTCAGATAGTGGATCTCTGGGTATCCCCGCGGTGCGTCCGGGTGCTCACGCATGAAGTCGTTGACCAGGCCCCGCGCCGTGCGCCCGGTGAAGGCTCGGGTCAGGCCGGTCGCGGTGAGGCGCTCGTCCTGGAGGGCCTTGCGGTGCGTCGGGTGGGTTCCCGCCTCCGGGCAGAGCAGGAAGGCGGTGCCCAGGACGGCTGCTTCTGCGCCGGCTGCCACGACCTCGGCGACGTCGACCGCGGTCATCAGCCCGCCCGCGGCCCATCGGGCCACGTCGGCTCGGGTGTTCGCCAGCAGGGCGCGCAGCGGCAGCGGTGGGTCCTCGTCATCGGCCCAGCTCCCCCGGTGCCCACCGGCCTCGGCGCCTTGCAGGACCAGGATGTCGACGTCCCCAGCGGAATCGGCCTCTGCCGGCGTCGTGACGGTCACGGCCACCGCGCTCCCCTGGTCGCGGAGCCGGCCGATGACGTGCGGAGGCGGGCAGCCGAAGGCGAAGCTGACGACGGCCACGCCCGCGACCACGGCCAGCTTGGCCTCCCAGCCGTCGTCGTCCCAACGCGGTTCGCCGGGCTCGGCGGCGTACCGGCCCCGGAGCTGCTCGCGGTAGGCCGCCACCGCACCCGGATCCGAGGGCCTGCTGGGAACGAAGAGGTTCACGCCGAAGGGTCGGTCGCTCAGCGCACGGGTCGCGGCGATCTCGGCCGCAACAGCTGCCGCCGTCTTGTAGCCGGCCCCGAGGAACCCGAGCCCACCGACCTCGCCCACCGCGGCGACCAGCGCAGGCGTCGACGGGCCACCCGCCATCGGTGCGGCAACGACCCGAGCGCTCAGCACCCACTCACCCTACGAGCCCCTCCGAGCCCCTCCGACCGGTGATCCACGGAAGCGGAGCACTCCATTCCCGCCCGTTCCGGGTTGCTCGGGTTCCGTGGATCACCCGACTCGGGGTGGGGGTGGGGGACAGCAACCCACCGGACAGCGGTCGTGCGTCGCGAGGCAGCCGTGGTCGGAGAGCTCCTGGCGAGCATGGATGCGCTCGAAGACGAGGTCGCGGAGCATGGCCACGAACAGCGGGTCGGTGCCGACCGTCGCGGCTCGGCGGACGGTCAGCCCGGGCACCCGGTGGGCGGCCTCGTGGTCGAGGTCGAACACCACCTCGACGTGGTCACTCGTGAACCCGATCGGGACCAGCACGACCTCGCGAACCCCTGCGGCGTAGAGCTTCTCGAGGTGGTCGCCGACGTCGGGCTCGAGCCACGGCACCTGCGGCGGCCCGCTGCGCGACTGGAACACCAGGTCCCAGGGCTGGTCCCCGGCGATGGCTGCGGCCGCGATCCGGAGGGCGTCGACGTACGCGTTCCCGGCAGGCCCGGCCGTCCTGGCCATGACCATCGGGATCGAGTGGGCGGTGAAGACCAGGTGTCCGCTGCCCGCCGCGGCGACGTTGCGTCGCATCGGCTCCAGGAACCCCTCCTCCGCGTAGTAGTGCCGGAGCTTGGTGACCACGAGCCCGTCCGGCAGCGCGCGGGCGATGTCCTCGCGGTACTGGCGACAACCGCTGTACGACGGGAAGGCTGAGGTCACGATGGCCAGGGCATGACGCCGACCGTCCGCCACCATGTCCGCGGTCGTGTCCGCGAGGTAGGGGTGCCAGTTGCGGTTCCCCCAGTAGACGGGCAGCTCCGGAATAGCCTCCCGCAGAGCCTGCTGGAGCGCCCGACACTGGGCGTTGATCGGGCTCACTCCTCCGAACACGTCCAGGTAGTGCCGCGACACCTCCGCGAGCCGCTCGGGTGGCACACCACGACCCTTCGTCACGTTCTCCAGGAACGGCAGCACGTCGTCGGGGCCCTCGGGGCCACCGAAGCCGACCAGCAGCAGGCTGTCGATCGGGGGCGAGGTGTGGGGCGCGTCGTCGATGCTCATCGAGACCGCAGTCTGCCTTGTTGTTAGCGTCCGGTGCATGTCGAAGGTCGCACTCGTCACCGGCTCCTCCTCTGGCATCGGCGCGGCCATCGCGCGCCGCCTCGCGGGAGACGGGTACTCCGTCGTGGTCAACAGCCGCGCGTCCGTGGAGGCCGGCCAAGCCGTGGCCGCGGAGGTGGGCGGTTCCTACCTGCAAGCAGATGTCGGGGACGAGCACGCCGCACGCGGCCTCATCGAGGCGGTGCTGCAGGCTCACGGCCGCCTCGACTGCCTGGTGAACAACGCCGGTACGACGGAGGTCATCCCGCACCCTGACCTGAAGGCCGCGACCCCGGAGGTGTGGCGGCGGCTGTACGACGTCAACGTCATCGCCCCGTTCGTGCTGGTGACTGCGGCGGAGGAGGCGCTCCGAGCCGCGCAGGGCTGCGTGGTCAACATCAGCTCCCTGGCCGGCGTCAAGCCGACGGGTAGTTCGATCCCCTATGCGGCCAGCAAAGCGGCGTTCAACCACCAGACCCGGTTGCTCGCCAAGACCCTCGGACCCGGTATCCGCGTCAATGCCGTCGCCCCCGGACTTGTCGACACTGCCTGGACGGCGGACTGGCACGACATCCGAGGCCTGGTCGCCGCGCTCGCGCCCATGAAGCGCTCCGCGACCCCCGAGGACGTCGCGGAGGTCGTGATGGGGCTGGTCCGGTCGGCCTACCTCACCGGCGAGGTCATCGTGCTCGACGGCGGCCTGAGCCTGCTGCCGTGAGCGGTCCCGTGGCGCTGGTCGGCAGTGGTGAGTACCTGCCGGTGATGACGGACACCGAACGCCTGCTGCTGCAGGGCCGGCCGCCGGTGTACGTCCAGATCCCGACTGCCGCGGCGCCGGAGGGTGAGGAGTCGCTCGCTCGCTGGGTCGCCCTCGGCCAGGCGCAGGCCGAACGTCTCGGCGTCCAGGCCCGAGCGCTGGTGGCCCGCAACCGCGAGGAGGCTGACAGCGAGGAGCTGGCCGCGCAGGTGGAGGGAGCTGGGCTTGTCTACCTGTCCGGGGGCAACCCGCCCTACCTCGCCGCTGCCCTGCGCGGGACCCGCTTGTGGGAGGCGGTCCGATCCGCGTGGGAGAACGGCGCCGCTCTGGCGGGCTGCAGCGCCGGGGCGATCGCGCTGACGTCCTGGGTCCCTGACATCAGGCATCCGCTGCGGGAGGCCGACCCGGGTCTGGGTGTGGTCCCGCAGGTGCGCGTCATCCCGCACTTCGACCGGTTCCTGGGGTGGATGCCGGAGCTGGTCGGCCGGTACCTCGCCAAGGCCCCCGTGGGCGTGACCGTGCTGGGGGTGGACGAGGACACCGCCCTGGTCGGAGACGCCGGCACCTGGACGGTGCACGGTCGGCAGTCGGTGTGGGTGCTCACCCGTGAGGGCCGGATCCCCTACACGTCAGGCGATGTCGTCCCGGTCTAGTCCTTGCGGAACGGGCCTCGTACACGGTCCCGATGGTGCCGATGAGGCGC
>JBKJVH010000033.1:0-2243 GCA_046590985.1 Mycobacteriales bacterium | reverse complement strand
CCGCCTGTACCGCCGCAACGGCAGCCGTCGTCGGCCATGTGTTCCCGCTGTGGTCGCGCTTTCAGGGCGGCAAGGGAGTCGCTACGTCGTACGGCGCTGTGCTCGGCGTTTTCCCTGTCTACGCCGTGCCCGACCTGTTAGTGGCTGCCGTCGCGGCTCGCACCACGCGACACCCGCGGCGGGCCAACGACATCTCCAGCCTGGTGTGGACCGGAGCGGCGCTGCTGTGGTGGCGCCGGCGCTGGCCCAACCTCTGGGGTCCCCCGCCGACCGTTGCTCTGCCGCTGCACGCGGCGATGACCAGCGCCTTGATCAGTTGGCGGTTTCGGCAGCCAGAGCGCATCACCGGGGGCGTGCGGCTCGGTGACTCAGCGCCTGCCGCTGCGTTGGACGGCGCGTCCGGTGCCTAGGTAGGCCGCAATCACGCGCGGGTCGTCGCGGATCTGCTCTGGCTGACCTTCGGCCAACGTCTCACCGAGCGCGAGCACCTGCACCCGGTCCGACAGCGCGATCACCAGTGGCACATCGTGCTCGACGAGCACGATCGAGGCGCCCAGTTCGTCCTTCACCTGCACCAGCAACGGGGCAAATGCCTCGACCTCCCGTTGGGCAAGGCCAGCGGTGGGCTCGTCGAGCAGCAGGACGTCCGCGTCCTGGGCGAGCAGGCACCCCAGTTCGACGACCCGCCGGGTGCCCGTCGACAGCTGGGCGATCCGGCGGTGGGAGAAGGCTGTCAGGTTGAGAAACCCGATGATCTCCAAGGCTTCTGCCCTGGTCGCTCGCTCCAGCCGGCGGGCCGGAGGCAGGTCCAGCAACGCCGGCACTAGCTCGGTGCGGCGGCGAGCCTCCAGAGCGACGGCGATGGTCTCCAGCACCGTGAGGTCCTCAAAGAGCCGGGCGTCTTGGAAGATCCGGCCCATTCCCAGCCGGGCCCTGGCTTGTGGAGTCAGGCCGGTCACGTCCTCGCCACGCAGCAGGACTCGGCCAGCTGTCACGGGGGTGCGGCCGGCCAGCACGTTGAGCAGCGTGCTCTTGCCGGCCCCGTTGGCACCGATCAGGCCCAGCACCTCACCGTCGGCGAGCCGCAGGTCGACGGCCGCCAGGATGCCGCGACCTCCGAGCTCGACGGTGATCGCCGTGGCGTCGAGTGCGAGTGCCTCCGAAGGCTCGCGCACCCTGGTGCTCACCGGGCGCACGCCGGGCTGCTCTTGGTCCTCATCGCGCACGATCAGGTCTCTCAACCGGTCCAACAGGCCGCCCAGGCCTCCGGGCAGGTACAGCAGCACGAGCAGGAGTCCGGTCCCGGCGGCAACGAACTGATCGGCTGCAGACCCTCCGGTCAGCAGCGGGGCCCCGAACACGTAGGCCGCCCCAAGCAGCGTCCCGCCCACCGAGCCGAGTCCGCCGAGCGCCGCGACGGTGAGGACCTCAAGGGAGGCATAAGGGCCGTACGCCGAGGTCACCGTCGTCCCCTGGAGCCCCGCGAACAGCCCGCCAGCAAGGGCTGCGAGAGCCCCCGACACCGCGAAAGCAGAGAGCTTGGCCACGGCAGGGGAGATCGTCAGCGCGGCTGCGCGGTCCTCATTGCCGCGCACCGCGATGAGCACCCGGCCGATGCCGCCGCGGCGCAGCCGACCGAGGCCAACCGCCACCAGCGCGAGCACGAGCAGGCACAGCTCGTAGTAGACCGCGTTGCCGCGAATCAACGCCGGTCGCTGCACCGGAAGCGGCGTTCCCTGGCCGCCGAGGAAGGGTCGTGCAAACACCCAGGACTGGCAGGCGACGGCCAGCGCCAGTGTGGTCAGCGCAAGCGACAGTCCTCGCACCCGCAGCGCCGGGAGCCCCACCAGCACGGCGACGACCACCCCAGCCAGCATTCCCTCGATGACCGCGGCCCAGAACGGCACACCGCGATTGACCAGCACGGCCGTCGTCGTGGCCCCGAATCCGAACAGCGTGACCTGTCCGAGCGACAGCTGCCCGCTCCACCCGGTGAGCACCACCAGCGACAGGGCCACGACGGTCTTGAGCAACCCGCCCGACAGGTCGGTGAGGTTCGCAGCACCGTTCACGAACAGCGGGACGGTCGCCAGTGCGCCGATGAGGATCGCCAGGGTGAGCCCACCGCTACGGCGCACCCAGAACGGGGCTGACTCAGAGGGGACCCGCGGGGAGCTGGCGGCCCCCAGCAGGGCGACGTCGGAGGATGTCGCGTCCCGGTCGCGGAGCACCAAGACCGCGAT
>JBKJVH010000011.1:0-18945 GCA_046590985.1 Mycobacteriales bacterium | reverse complement strand
CCAGGCGGTCGCGGTCGCCAAGCAGCTGTCGGCCGAGAACCCGGACTGGGTCATGCTTTACCAGTACGGCAACCCCGCGAACGCGCAGGCCCACTACGACTCGACCGGTCCGGAGATCCTCGAGGACCTCCCGACCATCACGCACTTCGTCGCGGGGCTCGGTACCACCGGCACGCTGATGGGGACCGGCCGCTACCTGCGCGAGAACGTCCCCGGTATCCGCATCGTCGCGGCCGAACCCCGGTACGGCGAGCTCGTCTACGGCCTGCGCAACATCGACGAGGGCTTCGTGCCCGAGCTCTACGACGCGTCGGTGCTGTCCTCCCGGTTCAGCGTCGGTCCACGCGAGGCGCTGCGGCGCACCCGGCAGCTCGTCGGGGAGGAGGGGATCTTCGCGGGCATCTCCACCGGCGCGATCCTGCACGCAGCGATCGGTGAGGCCATGAAGTGCGTCCAGGCCGGGCAGCGTGCCGACATCGCGTTCGTGGTCTGCGACGGTGGGTGGAAGTACCTGTCGACCGGCGCGTACGCCGGCACGCTCGAGGAAGCCGAGGCGGCCCTGGAGGGCCAGCTCTGGGCCTGATCGCGGAGGGCGGTTGCTCGCCTTCGCCACCTCGGCGGGGCGAAGTGTCGGGAAGTCGACCGAGTGTCGGCCCCGTCGGCTGCTTTTCAGTCGTACTGTTGCATCCGTGAGTGACGGGGGCCACAGACCCATCGTGCAGGTGGGCGAGGGGTTCGGGGCACCGGAGATCGGGCAGGTCGCCGGTGTGAATCGAGGGGGACGGCTGTGCAGCTGACAGTTCTCGGATGTGCGGGCACCTTCCCGGGGCCGCAGTCCCCGTGCTCGGGCTACTTGGTGGAGCACGACGGCTTCCGCCTCGTCCTGGACCTCGGCTCCGGGGCGCTCGGCAACCTGCAGCGGCACATCGACGTGCGCGATGTCGACGCGATCTACCTGACGCACCTGCACGCCGATCACTGCATCGACCTGGTCGCGTACTACTACGCCCGTCGCTACCACCCGACCGGGATGCTGCGGTCGCTCCCCGTCTACGCCCCGGTGGGTGCGAGCTTCCGCATCCAGTCCGCGTTCGAAGAACCTCCGGTGGACGGGTTCCTGGAGGTCTACGACTTCCGCGAGGGGGGTGCCCAGACGCTCGAGATCGGTCCGTTCACCGTGACGGCTGTCGTGGTCGAGCACCCCATCGAGTGCCACGCCCTGCGCATCGAGGCAGGTGGCCGGACGCTGGTCTACAGCGGCGACAGCGCCGCCTGCCCGCAGCTGGTGGAGTTGGCCCGTGACGCTGACGTGTTCCTCTGCGAGGCGTCCTGGCCGTCGATCCCGACGCCGCCGCCCGGGATCCACCTGACCGGACGGGAGGCCGGCGAGCACGCCGCGCTGGCCGGGGTGCGCAAGCTGCTGCTCACCCACCTGATGCCGTTCCACGACCCGCAGGCGATGCTCGCGGAAGCCAAGGAGACCTTCGACGGTCACCTGGAGGTGGTGCACGCGGGGTCGGTCTACACCGTCTGACTAGCCTGGGCGCATGACGCGTGAAGACGGCAGGACCGCAGACCAGCTCCGCCAGGTGACGATGACCCGCGGGTGGCTCGACCACGCCGAGGGCTCGTGCCTCGTCGAGTTCGGCAAGACCCGGGTGCTGGTGGCGGTCTCGGCCACCGCGGGCGTGCCGCGGTGGCGGAAGGGCTCCGGCCTCGGCTGGATCACCGCGGAGTACGCGATGCTGCCCCGCGCTACCCACACCCGCTCCGACCGGGAGTCCGTGAAGGGCCGGCTCGGAGGCCGAACGCACGAGATCTCGCGCCTGGTCGGGCGATCGCTGCGGGCGGCCGTCGACCTGTCCAAGCTCGGCGAGAACACCCTCGCCATCGACTGCGACGTGCTCCAGGCCGACGGCGGCACCCGCACGGCCGCCATCACCGGCGCCTACGTGGCGCTGGCCGATGCCTGCGCCCACCTCAACCGCTCGCAGGCGCTGGTACGGACCGTGGCCGCGATCTCGGTCGGCATCGTCGACGGCGAACCGCTGCTCGACCTGGCGTACACCGAGGACGTCCGGGCCGAGACCGACATGAACGTGGTGACCACCGGCGACGGCGACATCATCGAGGTGCAGGGCACCGCCGAGGGCGCCCCGTTCTCCCGCAAGGAGCTCGATGCGCTGCTGGACCTGGCGCTCGCGGGCTGCCAGTCCCTGACCGACCTGCAGAACGCCGTCCTGGCGCAGCCGCTTTCGTGACCCGGGTGCTGCTGGCAACCCGCAACCAGGGCAAGGTCGCGGAGCTGGCCCGCATCCTCGAACCGTTCGGATTGACCCTCGAAGGCGCCTCGTACGACCCGGGTCCAGAGACCGGTGCCACGTTCGCGGAGAACGCGCTCGCGAAGGCGGTCGAGGGAGTCGCCGCGACCGGGCTGCCGTCCGTCGCGGACGACAGCGGGCTCGCTGTCGATGCCTTGAACGGGATGCCGGGCATCTTGTCCGCCCGCTGGGCGGGCGCGCACGGCGACGACCTCGCCAACCTCAACCTGGTTCTCGGCCAGCTGGCCGATGTGCCGGCGGCCCGCCGCGGTGCCGCCTTCGTGTGCGCGGCCGCCTATGCCTTGCCCGACGGCCGCGCCGAGGTCGTCCTGGGCGAGCTGCGCGGCACGCTGCTGACTGCGCCCCGTGGCGCGAACGGCTTCGGGTACGACCCGATCTTCCTCCCGGCGGGGCTTTCGGTGACCTCTGCGGAGCTGTCGCCCGAGGACAAGGACGCGATCAGCCACCGGGGGCAGGCGTTCCGGGCGCTGGCGCCCCTGCTGGCCGCAGCCCTCAACGGGTGAGCAGCGCCTCGGCCGATTGCAGCAGGTTCGCGCGCTCGACCGTCCGCGTCACCGACGGTCCAACCGTTCTGGAGTAGGGCCGACGAGATTCGAACTCGCACTGTCGCCGCCCTAAACGGCGCTCCTCTGCCATTGGGATACGGCCCCTTGCCGTGCACGAGGGGAGGTTACCCAACGCCGGCGGTGATCAGCGGGTGAGCGCTCAGGGGTACTGCGGCCGGCCGGTCCGGTAGTAGCCCGCGAACTGCACCGCACGCCGGTCCCAGCCCCGGTCCCGCACGAGGTGCCGGCGGATCCCGGTGGCCAACCCCGCCTCACCCGCGACCCAGGCGCGGCCGGTGACGTCGAGGGCGGCGACGGTGTCCAGCGCGCGGCCGCCGCCCTCCCGATGGACCCAGAGCACGCGAGCCGGAGCTGCAACCACCTGCTCGTCAGCAGCGGAACCCACTTCGAGGACGGCGGTGCCGGAGACCGAGGCGGGCAGCCCCTCCAGGATGCTGAGGGCCGCCGGGAGCGCGCTCTCATCGGCCACGACCAGCAGCGAGCCGGGTTGTGGCGTGAAGGGCGCGCCTTGCTCGATGAGGCCCACGACGTCCCCAGGCGTAGCGGTCCGGGCCCACCGGCCGGCCGGCCCGCCGTCGTGCAGCACGACGTCCACGTCAACCGCGCCGGGCCGCACGTGGCGGAGCGTGTAGTTGCGCAGCACGGGTCGGCGCTCGCCCATCGCCAGCAGCTCGGGGTACCACCGCTCGGTCGTCGGGAGCAGCAGCTCGCCGTCGCGGGGCAGCAGCAGCCGGGCGTACTGGTCGTTCCCCAACGGCGGGAAGTCCGGCCCCTGAAAGGTGATCCGGCGCATGGACGGCGTCAGGTCGCGCACCTCCGAGACCACCGCTCGCACCGGCCGTTGCGGGTGGGTGCGAGCGGTCCGCACGGCCACGACCCGGGCGCTCGCGCGGCGGAGCACCTAGCGGCCCTTGCGCCGCGCGGGCTTGAAGCGCAGCGAGGCCAGGTGCCGGGGTAGCTCCCGTGGCGCGCCCTCGCTGAGCCAGTCCGCGAACGCCTTGGTCGCGGCCGGAGTGAGTAGCCCGCCGAGCCAGGTGTCGCGGTCCGCCTTCGGAGCGCGCGGCCGCCGTACCAGGGCGACGTTGCTGCGGTCGCACTCATCCAGGCAGTCGACGACCCGCAGGTCGACGAGCGGCTGGGCGGCAACCGCCTGTTCGAGCGCGAGCTGCTGCTGCGCGTGGTCGGTGCGCGGGTGCTTCTGGGCCGTGCCGCAGCAGCAGCCGCGGCACAGCATGACGACGACCACCTACAGCCCGTGGTCCTTGAGGAGCTTCGCGACGTGCCCGGTCGCCTTGACGGCGTAGGACGCGTCCGTGACGACGCCCTTCTCGTCGAGGAAGAACGTCGACCGGATCACGCCGGTGACGGTCTTGCCGTAGAGCTGCTTCTCGCCGAAGGCGCCGTACGCGGTCAGCGTCTGCTTGCTCACGTCCGACAGCAGCGGGAATGTGAGCCCTTCGGCGGCGACGAACGTCGCGAGCTTCTCGGGCTTGTCCGGCGACAGCCCGAGCACTGCGTAGCCGGCGTCGACGAAGCGCTGCAGGTTGTCGCGGAAGTCGCAGGCCTGCTTGGTGCAACCCGGCGTCATCGCCGCCGGGTAGACGTAGAGGATCACCTTCTGACCCTGGTACGACGACAGCTTCACCAGGTTGCCGTCGGCGTCGGGGAGGGTGAACGCGGGGGCCTTGTCACCGGGGGACAGGCGCGGGGTCGCAGGCATGCGAGGAGCCTAGGCGGCGACGGACAGCGGCGCGTCGGCGTGGTCGTGCAGGCCCTGCGCGCGACGCAGCGAGCGGCCGCCGGTGATCGCCAGGACCAGGACGAAGACCGCCGCGTTGACGAGCACGATCGTCGTGCCCGACGGGATGTTGAGGTCGTAGGAGGCGTACATCCCGACGCCGCCGCAGATCGCCCCGAGCACGCTGGAGAGCCACAGCATCCGGCTGAAGGAGTCGGTGAGCATCCTGGCCACCACCGCCGGGATGACGAGGGTGGCGGCGACCAGCGTGACGCCGATGATGGTTAGGGTGGCCAGGATCGACAGCGACAGGATGGCCATGAGCAGCGCATCCATCACCTTGACGTTGACGCCGGACACATCCGCGACCTCGGGGTCGAAGGTCGTGAACAGGAAGCGTCGGTAGTAGACGGTGAACACCGTCACCGCGAGCACCAGGGCGACCGCGAGCAGCACCAGATCGCTGGTCTCGACGCCCAGGATGCTGCCGAACAGCGCCGCGTCGAAGCTCGGTCCCTTGTTGCCGAACTTGGTGAGCAGCGCGACCCCGAGGGCGAACGAGGCCGTCGTGATGACCCCGATGGCGGCGTCCGCGCCGATCTTTCGCCGCCGGGTGACGCTCGTGATGGCAAGCCCGGAGGCCAGCCCCCAGACGCCGGCACCGAGCAGGACGTTGATGCCGAGCAGGGGCGCGGCGGCAAACCCGCCGAAGATGGCGTGCGAGAGACCGTGGCCGATGTAGCTCATCCCGCGCAGCGTGACGAACACCCCGATGAGGCCGCAGAGCGCCCCGGCCATGACGGCCGCTTCCATGCCGTGCTGGAAGAACGCGGAGTGGAAGGCGGGCATCACGCCACCCCCGGCCGGCGGGCGTGGCTGTCGACCACGACCGGCATGCCCAGGTGCATGAGCACGTCCATCCGGGCGCCGAAGACCTTCTCGAGCACCGACGGCACGATGACCTCGGAGGGAGGCCCTGCGGCGATGATCCGCTGTTGCAGGGCGATCAGGTGCGGCAGGTGCGAGGCCATCCCGTTGAGGTCGTGGGTCGTCAGCACGATGGCCAGCCCCTCCCGGTTGAGCTCGTCGAGCAGGTGCAGCACCTCGTGGCGGGTGCCGACGTCGATCCCGGAGGTCGGCTCGTCCAACAGCAGCAGGCGCGGCTTGCGCACCAGCGCGCGGGCGATGAACATCCGCTGCTGCTGGCCACCGGAGAGCTCACGGATGTGCCGGCCGCTGAGCTCGGCGATGCCGAGCCGGTCCAGCACGCGGGCGACGTCCGCCTTCTCCTCCCGCGTCGCGAACGGCGACAGCCTCCGGGTCGCGCGAGCCATCAGCACGCACTCCGCGACCGTCACGGGGAAGCTCCAGTTGACGGACTCCAGTTGCGGGACGTAGCTGACGGCGGTCCCGGCGGCGCGCCGAACGGTGCCGTGGTGGGGCTTCTCGGTGCCGAGCATCAGCTTGAGCAAGGTCGTCTTGCCCGACCCTGAGGGGCCCACGATGCCGGTGAACTGCCCCGGTGCGATGCCGCACGTCACGTCCCGCAGCACAGGCGGTCCGGCGTACGCGAACGTCACGCCCGTGATGTCGACCAGGTTGCTGGTCACTGGGGGTAGCTCGCCTTGTCCGGGACCGTGGTGGTGGTGTCGAGGGCGTCCAGGGCCGCTGGGTCGCCGCCGAGGCCCTTCACCATGGTGCGGTAGTCGTACCGCATCAGGCCGAGCCAGCTGTGCTCGGCGTCGCCGGGCTTGCCGGGCAGGTCGTCGTCGCGGAGGGTGTCCTCGTACCGCGCGCCGGTCTCCTTGCCGATCTGCTTGAGGATCTTGGAGGGGAACACCTCGGAGCCGAAGATCACCGGCACTTTCTCGGCCCGGACCTGGTCGATGAGGCGGGCCACCTCCTGCGGGGTGGGGTCCTCGAAGTTGGCGGGCTGGACCGCGCCGAGGATCTTCCAGCCGTAGTCGCGGCCGAAGTAGGCGTAGGCGTCGTGGTAGGTCAGCAGCTCCTTGTTGCCGTCCGGGATCGTCGCCTGCGCGGTCTTCAAGGCGTCGGACAGCGCGGTGGCCCTGGCGTCGAACGCGACCCGGTTCGCCTCGAAGTAGGCCGTGTTGGCCGGGTCGTGCGCGGTCAGGGTGGCGGCGACCTGATCGGCGTACCTGATGGCGAAGAGCGGGTCGGTCCACAGGTGGGGGTTGGGTTTGCCGTCCTTCTTCGGGAAGGAGAAGTCGTAGATGTAGTCGGTCTCGGGGAGCGCCTTGGTGCCGAGCGCGACGATCTCGGAGCCCTTCTTGGCGTTCTTCTCGGCCAGCTCAGCAGTGGGGTCCTCGAGTTTCAGGCCGTTGATGAACACCACGTCGGCGTTCACCAGGGTTTCCGCGACCTGGGGTGGCGGCTCGTAGGTGTGGCTGTTGGTGCCCTCGGGGACGACCCCGTGCAACTCGATCCGGTCACCCCCGATGCTCGCGACGATCGAGGTGATGGGTGCCACGGTGGTGGCGACCACCAGCTTGCCGTCGTTGCTCGGCGCTGCTGCGGAGGCGCTGCAGCCGGTGAGGGCCAAGCAGAACACCGCGGTGGAAACGGACCGGATCATGTTCTCGACGCTATCGCCCTGCAGTCGCTCCTGCAAAAGATGTGCAAGAAGCCGACTCAGCTCCGGCGAGCCAGGGTCAGCGAGTAGTCGTCAGCCTCATCGGTCCAGCTGGTCTGGACCTCGAAGCCCGCCGCAGCGAGCTCGTCGCGCAGGCCCTCGACCCGGAACTTCGCACTGGTCTCCGTGAGGATCTCCTCGCCGGCCGCTATCCGCCACTCGAGATCGAGGGCGGGCAGGTCGACGCGGAGGTTGCGGCGCGCCCGCAGCCGCATCTCGATCCGGTCCAGGTCGGTGTCGTAGCGGGCGACGTGGTCGAAGTCGTCGGGGTCGAGGTCGGCGCCGAGCTCGCGGGCCAGCACCTCGATGACGTTCTTGTTGAACGCCGCCGTCACCCCGGCCGCGTCGTCATAGGCTCGCACCAGTCGACCGACGTCCTTGACCAGGTCGGCGCCGAGCAGGAACCAGTCGCCGGGGTCGGTGGCGCGGTGCAGCCGTTCCAGGAAGGCCTTGCGGGGGAGCGGCGTGAGGTTGCCGATGGTGCTGCCGAGGAACGCGACCATGCGGGTCCCGGGCGTGCCGGGCAGGGGGGTCAGCTCGTCGTCGAAGTCGGCGACGACCCCGGTCACGGTCACCGTCGGGAAGTCGGCGGTGATGCGCTGGGCCGCGTCGCGCAGCGGCTCGGCGGAGACATCAAGCGGCACGAACAGCAGGGGACGGTCGTCGCGGGTCAGGGACTCCAGCAGCAGCCGGGTCTTGCGCGAGTAGCCGGCGCCGAGCTCGACGAGGGTGTCCACCTGCGGCAGCTCGGCGGCGTGCGCCTCGAGGATGGCGTGCTCGGTGCGGGTCGGGTAGTACTCGGGCAGCTCGGTGATGTCGTCGAAGAGCTGGCTGCCCTTCTCGTCGTAGAACCACTTCGGCGGTATCGACACCGGGGTCTGGCTGAGGCCGTGTCGCACATCAGCCGCCAGCCGGCCGGGTTCGGGGGTGGTGCGCTCCTCGATCGTCCAGCGTGGCATCAGCGCGCCAGCCGGAGACCGGAGAACGCCCACCGTGAGGCGGCCGGGAAGAAGTTGCGGTAGGTCAGCCGCTCGTGGCCGGCCGGGGTCGCGCAGGAGGCACCGCGCAGGACGTGCTGGTCGGACATGAACTTCCCGTTGTACTCCCCGACCGCTCCGGCAGCCGGGTTGAAGCCGGGGTAAGGCAGGTAGGCGCTGGCAGTCCACTCCCAGACGTCGCCGATCATGTGGTTGCCGGCGAGCCCCGGGTGCAGCCGGCCGGCGTCGAGCAGCTGACCACGCCGGTCGGCCAGGCCCGCGGCGGACACCTCCCACTCGAACTCCGTGGGAAGTCGGGCGCCGGCCCATCTTGCGAAGGCGTCGGCCTCGTAGAACGAGACGTGACAGACCGCCTCGCCGCGCACCAGCGGGCGGACACCGGCGGTGGTGAACGCCATCCAGGTGCCGTCGACGTCCCACCAGTACTCGGGAGAGCGCCAGCCGCGCTCCTGCAGGGCGTGCCAGCCGTCGGACAGCCACAGGTCGGGACGGCGGTAGCCGCCGTCGGCCATGAACGCCAGCCAGTCCTCGACGGTGACGGCTCGGGAGGCGATCTCGAAGTCCTCGAGGTGGACGCGGTGCTGCGGGCCCTCGTTGTCGAACGCGAAGCCCTCGCCCGCGTGCCCGATCAGGTGCAGGCCGCCCTCGACGGCCCGCCAGCTCAGCGGGGCTGACGGCACGTCGGGCTCGGCGTCGCGCTCGATGAACGCCGGGCCGAAGGCGTGGCGTGACAGCAGGTGCTTGGCGTCCATGACGAGCAGCTCCTGGTGCTGCTGCTCGTGGTGGGTGCCCAGCAGGACCAGCTCCGCGGTGGTGTCGTCGAGGTCCTGGCCGAACAGCCGGTGGACGGCTGCGTCGACGTGCTCGCGGTAGCGCCGGATCTCCTCGACGCCGGGCCGCGTGACGAGGCCCCGCTCAGGGCGCGGGTGGCGCGGACCGACGGCCTCGTAGTAGCTGTTGAACAGGTAGCGGTAGCTGGCGTCGAACGGCTCCTCGTCCTTGCCGAGGACGAACTCCTCGAAGAACCAGGTCGTGTGCGCCCGGTGCCACTTGGTGGGGGAGGCGTCCGGCATCGACTGGGCGGTCTGGTCCTCGGCCGACAGCGGCTCCGCGAGCTGCTCGGTCAGCGCCCGGACCCGGGCGAAGCGGTCCGTGAGGGTGGTCAGAGCGGTTGCTGCCAGGGTCATGGTGGCTCCTGTCTCAGGCGGAGGTGCGGTGGCACCTCACCAGCCTGCCCGCTGGCACCGACATTCTCCCCCCTGGAGGCTTACGAGTTGGAAACGGGCGCCGTCGCGCGTACTAGCTGTCGAGGTTACGAGGATCAGCCGTGCGGGAGCTGGTCGAGCAGTCGGAGCCACACCTCGGTCATCGTCGGGTAGCTCGGCACGGCGTGCCAGAGTCGCTGCAGCGGCACCTCCCCGACGATGGCCACCGTGGCGGCATGCACCATCTCTGTGGCGCCGGCGCCGAGGAACGTCGCGCCGACCAGGCGGTCACCGCTGACGACCAGCTGCGCCCAGCCCCCGTTGTCGTCGACGAACAGTGACCCGCCGGCGGTGTTGCCGAGCTCGTAGCTGACCGTCCGGACGTCGAGCCCGGCCTTGACGGCAGCGGCCTCGGTGAGCCCGACCGAGGAGACCGGCGGGTCGGAGAACACCACCTGCGGAATGACGCGGTGGTCCGCGACGGCGGAGTGCTTGGTCCAGGGACCGCCTACCGCCCGACCGTGTGCGCGGTCGGCGATGACGGTGCCGCAGGCGCGGGCCTGGTACTTGCCCATGTGGGTGAGCAGCGCGCGGTGGTTGACGTCGCCGGCGGCGTAGAGCCAGTCGAACCCGTCGACCAGCAGCGTGTCGTCGACCGTGAGCCAGCTGCCGGGCTTGAGGCCGATCGTCTCCAGCCCCAGGTCGTCGGTGGAGGGCCGGCGACCGGCGGCGACCAGCACCTCGTCGGCCTCGACCGTGCTGCCGTCGGCCAGCGTCACGATGACGACGCCACCTGCCCGGACGACCTTGGTGACGGACGTGTCGGTGCGGACGTCGACGCCCTTGTCCCGCAGCGAGGCGGTGATGCGCGTGCCGACCTCGGGCTCCTGGGTCACGAGCACCCGACCGGATCGCTCGAACAGGGTCACCGCCGATCCGAGCCCGTGGTAGGCGAAGGCCATCTCCACCCCGACCACGCCGCCACCCAGGATGGCCAGGCGAGCCGGCACGGTGTGCGAGCTGGTGGCGTCGCGCGCGGTCCAGGGGTTCGCTGCCGCCAACCCCTCGACCGGCGGGAGAGCCGCTGCGCTGCCGGTGGCCACCACGACGGCATGCTTTGCGGTGAAGGCGATCCCGCCCACCTCGATCGTCTTCACCCCGGTGAGACGCCCCCGTCCGCGGGCCACCGCGATACCGTCCCCGACCGCCCAGTCGACCTGGCTGCCGTCCTTCCAGCCGCTCGTGAAGGAGTCCCTGCGCGCGAACACGGCGGCCACATCAACCGTGCCCGTGACGGCCTCGCGGGCGCCGCCCACCGCCCGCGCCTCCGACAGCACCTCCAGCGGACGCAGCAGCGCCTTGCTCGGCATGCAGGCCCAGTACGAGCACTCGCCGCCGACGAGCTCGGCCTCCACGAGCAGGGCGGTACAGCCGCCGCGGACGGCGTAGTCGGCGACGTTCTCGCCGGTCGAACCGGCCCCGAGCACGATCACGTCGTACGTGGTCTCGCTCAGGTCGTGGGGCTGGTGGTCGTGGGGGAGGTCGATCGCAGGCACCAGGGTCTCCTTGCTCTCGGACGGCTGGAGCCTGACTTCATCACAGCCACCGCGAACCGTGGGTCCTGGCGCCGATGACAAGCTGCGTACCCCTCTGTAACGGACCCGTACTCCCTCTCTGATCGGTTCTGGTGGATGATGCGTCCAGAACCGGCCCACGAACAGGAGCAACCCCTTGGCTGACATGGACGGCACCGAGGCCCCGAAGGTGCGGCTGACCCCGGCCAAGCGGCCGCGTACGGCGGCCCAGGAGCGCGCGGCGCGCGAGAAGGCCGCCGCCGAGCAGGCGGCGTCAGCCCCGCCCGCGCCCGCAGCCAAGGCCCCCGCTCCGGTCGCGCCGGCCGCGAAGGCCCCGTTGAAGCGGCCCACCAAGAAGCTGACCCCGGTCAAGCGGTCGGTGCCGGTGGAGCGACCGGCTCCACCCGCGGCCAAGGCGACCCCGCGCAAGGCTCCCGCGGTGAAGGCTCCAGCGGTGAAGGCTCCCGCGATGAAGGTCGAGCCTCCCGCGGCAAAGGCCGAAGCCCCGGCCAGCAAGGCCGTGCCGCCCAAGCCGGCCGAGGTCTCCACCCCGCCGCCGGTCGCGCCGGCCCCCCCGAAGCCACCGGTCGTCACGCCGTTGCCGACCGCGCAGTCGCGGCTGGCGCAGCTGCCCGAACCGGTGCCGGGCGTCCCGATCACCAAGACCCACGTCGCCGCGGCCGCCGGGGTCGTCGGTCTGCTGGTGGTCCGCCGCAGCCGCCGCAAGAAGCGCCGCGGCTAGCGGCCGAGGGCGGCGTGACGGTAGTCAGCTCAGCGGGTGCTGGTTCAGCAGCCAACTCACCGGCGGGTTGCCTGCCGATCCAGCATCGGCCGGGTGGTGCTCAGGGCCGGGGCACCCCGACAAGAGCCCGTGACCGGCGGCGCTACTGCCCGAAGTAGTCGCGGGCGAAGTCGCGATTGCACTGGTCCGTCGCGACCCGGTCGTTGGTCGCGGCGCGGGTGCAGTCGAGAAAGCGCTGGAACGCTGCGGAGTTGAACAGGCTGATCCACAGGAACAGGAACCCCGCCCCCAGGACGAGCCCGATGCCCCCGACGATGCCGCCCGCCAGCGCCACACCGCCGTTCGTGGCTTCCCGCCGGCCACTGCGCCGACGTCCGATGATCCCGAACACCACCGCGAGTCCGCCGAAGATGAGGCCGCCGACGGCCGTCCAGCAGAACACGATCGCCAGGATGCCGAGCACCAGTGCGGTCACCCCGAGGCCGTTCTTCGCCCCGGTCGGAACCGGTGCCCCGTACGGAGGTGGTGCGGGCGCGCCGTACGGGGGAGGGGGTGGCGGCGGCGCGTAGACGGGGACGCCGCTCTGCGGGGGTAGGGGCTCAGTGCCGGAGGGTGCGGCGTACGGGTCGGTCATGGGGACCATCCTCGCATCCGGCAGGTTCCGGATGCGCCGGTTGTGATGGACTGAGGGGGTGATCTCCGCTCCTCGTCGCTGGTTTGCTGCCGGGCTGCTCGTCACCGTCGGTTGGCTCGTCACGCCTCAGGCTGTGCCGGTTTATGACGGCGTCGGGGCTCCCGACGAGCCTTACCGCTATGTCGTCGGACCCCCGGGAGCGCCGAAGACGGCTGCGGCCACCGAGGGCAGCGCGACCAGCCCGGTGAAGGCGGGGAAGAACACCTCGGGGATGTCGGTGCAGACCGCCGAGCAAGGGCCGCAGGCGTCGCTGTTCGTGCCCCAGCTCGCGCTGGCGACCACCGCCACCGAGATCCGGGTCAGCATCTCGCCCAAGGCGCCCGACACCCAGCCCGCGGGGGGCTTGATCAACGGCAACGTGTACGCCGTGACGTTCAGCGCACCGGCGACCTTGACCGACCGGGCGGCGATCGCGACGCTGCTGCTGCGAGCCACGACGGCAGTGCAGCCCGGCCCGGTCGCGGAGTACCGAGCGGCTCCCACCGATCCCTGGAAGCCGCTGCAGACCTCGCGGGGCGGCCAGGATGCCTACGTCGCGAGCTTCGTCGGCCCCGGCGACTACGCGCTGGCCTTCCGCACCTCCGCCAAGGCGACGTCGGGCTCGTCCGTGCTGCCTTATGCCGTCGGTGGCGTGCTGGTCCTGCTGGTCCTGGTGGTGGTCGTGATCCGGGTGCGGGGTGGTGAGCCGGCAAAGGCGTGAGGATTCTCCTGCTGCTCCTCGCCTTTGCCCTCTCGCTGGCTCTGCGGATCCTGGTCGGCGGCGACGACGTCGCCCGATCGCAGCCCGCAGCCCTGGTGTTCGCCGCCTGCCTGCTGGCCGTCGCTGCGGCAGCGCGTACCCGGGTTCCCTTGTCCGGCAAGGCTTTCCTGATCGGACTGGCTGGCACAGCCGTGGTCTGCGCACCGGTCGGACTGCAGCACCTCGTCAGCCTCCGGCCCGTCCACGGCACCACCGGCTTTGCCACCTGGGCGCTGGTGGTGACGGTCGTCGCCACCTCTGAGGAGCTGTTCCTGCGCGGTGCGCTCTATGACGCCGTGACCGCCCGCGGTTCAGAGCTGCTGGCGATCGCGGTCGGGGCAGCCGTGTTCGCCCTGCTGCACGTGCCCCTGTACGGGTGGCACGTGCTGCCGCTTGACCTCGCGGTCGGGCTGGTGCTGGGAGGCCTGCGGCAGTCCAGCGGGACGCCGGCGGCGCCGGCCGTCACGCACGTCGGCGCCGACCTGGTCGGCTGGTTCCTCAGGTAGCCCAGCGGCGCCGGAGCAGCGCGCCGGCGCCCAGCAGCAGCCCACCGGCGACGAAGGGCAGCCCCTCGGGGAGGCCGGTTGCGGCGAGGTTCGGGACCGGTCGGGCGTCGACCGCCGACGGCACCGTGACCGCGTGGGCGGCGACCCGCGAACCCGACCCGACGACGAACGGGCAGCCGGTGGACCCGGCCTCGTCGGCGTTGGGGACGAGGACGCCGTCCTGGCGCCGGGAGGTCAGCGCGAAGCCGTTGAAGGTGGCGCCCTTACCGACCAGGGTTCCCTTGCCCAGCTTGCGGAAGAAGTCCAGCGGCACGTTGATGCGGACCTCGGAGTGCGCCTTGTCGAACGTCCCGGTGAGGCCGCTCCCGACGGTGGTGCGCAACGGCGCCTCCATGTGGAAGTCGTCGCCGGTGTTGTCGTGGCTCGCCACCGCGTTGTACGCCGTCCCCTGGTAGGTGAACGTGAACTCGAACTGCTCGCCGGTGCCACCGAGCGGCGGGTCCTGCTTCAGGTCGAGCACCTTGATGTGGAAGACGACGGAGTGCGCGTCGACACTGAGCGATCCGCGGGTGAGGTCCAGCGCGGGGGCGTTGGGGAGCGGGGTGCTGACGAGGACCTCGTTGGCGTCCCCGGACGGGTCGGTGAACCGGCCATCCGTCGGGCAGACCAGTTGCGGGGTGCTGACGCGCTGCGGCGCCAGCCGCTTGCCGGTGGTGAGTGAGTAGCCGCTGGTCTGCCGGCTGTACGCGCTGCGCAGGGCGCCCGGCGCGTCGGCGTTGTCGGCCAGCACGATGTTGGCGCGGCCCTCCTTGTCGATCGCCACCTCGAAGAAGTCCAGCAGCGACCGGTCCCCCGTGCTGAGCGGTGCCCCGGGCACCGGGACGAGGCTGCAGAACGTGCCGTTCTGGCAGATGTCCCCGGTGTGGACGACCGGTGTGACCGCGTCGCTGTACGAGAGCTCCTTCGGCACGCGGCCGTGTGCGGCCCCGAGCTGGGCGAACGCGACCGTCCACTTCGTGTTCTTGTCGCCCGGGTCGCGGTAGGCCAGGTTGGACCTCTTCGCGCCGCCCTCCCCGTGGTACCAGACGACGTCGAGCAGCCCGTCCGCGCCGGCGGCGATCCACGGGAACAGGTCGCTCTTGCCCGGGTCCGGCTTCTCGGCCCCGGTCACCGGCACCAGCGCACGGTTGTCGTGGTTGACCTGGTGGGGCTTGCTGAAGCTCGCGCCGCCGTCGGTGCTCGAGGCGTACTCGACCTTGAAGCCGTCGGACCAGACGACGTACACGTTGCCCTTGGCGTCGACGTCGACGACCGGGAACAGCAGGTTCAGCTCGCGTCGGCTCAGCGGGTTGACGCTGACGACCTTGGTGTCCTTCCAGGTGATCCCCCCGTCGTCGGAGCGCGCAAGGTAGACGGTGTCGATGTGGTTGTACGCCGCGCCCTGGGCGTTCTGGTCGACCTGGGACTGGGCGTTGTCCGCGGCGTCACGGGGCGCCCCGAAGACGGCGTACATGCGGTGGACCGGCTCACCGGAGAGCAGGTTCTTCGCGCCGGTGGGGTGCGCGTAGTCGGTGACGAGGTTGCCGACCTGGTTGCTGTTGGCGGCTGCCGGCAGGGTGGCGGCATCGATGACGCCGTGCGTGCCGTCGGGGGACAGCGACACGTAGGTCAGGCCCCCGTCGGTCGACTCCGACACGACGATCTGGCTGGTGTCGACCTTGTGGTACATGAGGAAGTTGGTGTGGTTGCCGTCGAAGGCCTGCCACTGCCGGTCGGTCAGGGTGTTCTGGGTGGCGTAGGGGTTCGCCAGGCCGAAGGTCTTCCCGCAGTCGGTCGAGACGGCAGAGGTGAAGTTGTCGAGCAGGTCGATGTTGTGGAGCCCGGTGTAGGCGATGGTGTCGCACCCGGACTCGCCCGCCGGCTTGTTGCCCACGCTGATCTCGGAGTCCCCGCCGCCGGTGCCGAGGTCGGGTTGGATCACGGGACTCTGCAGGAACGTCACGCTCTTGTCGGCGTTCTTGCGCTCGGTGATGCGCCAGAAGTTGCTGCCGAGGCCGGTCGGCGCCGAGATGTACGCCGCGCTCTTGCCGTCGTGGGGAACCCGAAGGCTCGGCTCGGCGCCACCCCCGGCCAGGATCAACGGCGGCGAGAAGGTCGCGCCGGGGGCGGCGGCGTGGGCGGGGACCGACGCTACGGCGCCCGTGGCGAGCAAGGCGGTGGCGAGCAGCAGGGCGGACGTGGTGGACCTGGACAAAGGAGACTCCTGGGTGGGTTCCCGCAGTCTTCGACGCCGGCGCGCCTATTCCTCTTCGGTTCGGGAGCTGCGCAGCACCAGGACGGTGATGATGAGCAGCAGGGCGACGCCGCCACCGAGGAGCACGATCCGCACGACGCTCACGCCTGCTGCTGACAGGGGCTTCGCGCCGGGCGGCCGGACGACGGCGTAGTCACCGAGCGCCCGGAACGGGGTGCTGAGGATGTCCCTGCCGGTCAGCTGGGTCGCGACCTTCGCCCACGGGTCGGTGGGCAGGGTGCGGTGCACGATCACCGGGTTGGGTCTGGTCATCACTGCGGCGCGCAGGAACAGGAACCCCTGTGCGGTGGCGGGGTCGAACCTGGCCCCGGGGCTCACGGACACCCGGTAGCTGTTGCCGTCGAACGTGCCGCTCGGGGGCGTGCCGTCCGGCGCGAGCGGCGTACCGGTCAGCGTGAGCGTCTGCGCCGTCGAGGTGAACGCGGCAGCGGAGAGGTCCAGCAGGAGCTGCGGCCCGTTCTCGGTGGTCCGGACCTGGATCGCGCCCGAGCTGCCGCCGTTGACGGAGACCGTGGTGCTGGCCTTCTTCGGCTCCGGGTCGCGACCGACGAGCAGGTACGGGTCGTCGGGCTGGCCTACCCCGTCGTAGATCGGGACCGCCGCGGGGCTGGCGAGGAAGCCGAGAGTCACGACCGCCAGCGCGGCCAACCACCGCCTCACGGCTGCGCGCTGCTCAGCCCGGCAGTGGTGGCCGAGCCGGTCTCCTGGGTCAGCGGCTGGGCGATGAGGAACAGGCTGAAGGCGGTGTAGGCCACCATGGCCACCAGCCAGGGGTACTCGCTCCGGCGGGCAGCCTGCTCGCTGGCGGCCCGACTCGTGAGCTGTCGGTGCGCGATCACGACCGCGACCACGTGGACGGCCACGATGACCACGACGGAGAGGTACCAGTAGAAGCTGTTGGGCAGCAGGGTCCGGTCGACCTCGAAGGAGTCGTTGAACGGCGCCGGCAGGTCGATCGGCCAGCCGGTGTAGCCGGGGTTGCCGATCAGCGGCGCGAGCAGCTGGCCGTTCGTGAGCAGGTACTGCAGGTAGTGCGCGACCAGGTACCCGAAGGCGATCGGGACCAGGCTGGGGAGCAGCGCCGCGAGGGACGTCAGGGGCCCGAGGGTGAACCCGCCCGCCCGCGCGGACCCGCTGGCGAACGCGGCGAACACGGCGAGCAGTACGACCATGAGCACCAGCAGCGATGCGGTCCGCAGCTCTTCGATGCCACCGGTGTTGGTCCCGAGGGTGCTGCGTTCGTACGAGGCCCACCTGGGAGTCGCGAGCAGCCCATCGAAGTTGATGCTGATCAGCAGCAGCAGCACGAACACCACCCGGCTCGGCGTTGGCTCGAAGGGCACGTCGAGGCCGCCGGCGAACCCGCGGCGACCCGGGGCGCCGAACCGCCAGAAGCCGAGCCGCCCCCAGGCGTTGAACAGCCCGGAGAACACCTCGCCCCGTGCCGGCCACGCGGGCCCGAACAGGAGCCCGAGGAACAGCGACAGCAGGCCGTAGACGAGCAGCATCCCGCCGACGAAGGCAGGCCGGGTGGTGTCGAGGTTGAACACCAGCTCGCCGAGCACCAACCCCACGAACAGCGCCACCGCCGGCCACCAGCCGAGCCCACGGGACCAGGTCAGGGGCTCGGAACGGACCAGCACGGTCTTGCGGAGGCGCTCGGAGTCTCCCAGTCGGGCCAGCGCCCCGAAGGGGTTCACGGCACGGGTCCAGTCACCGAGCAGTCCGCACGAGAGCGGGACACCGATCCACACCAGGACCCAGAAGAACGTCGGCGCGATGCTCTCGGCCGTCTCCTGGCTGCCGGTGAGGCCGACGACGGCGACCGCCGCGGTGACGAGCACGCTGACACCACCGGCGAGGGGGTGGCGACCGGCTGCGGGGACGACATCGTCGGCGTCGAGTGGCGCGACCGGGGCGGAGTGCCGCCGGAGCACGAGCAGGAAGGACAGCACCACGACGAGGGCTCCGCCGGTGACGAACAGGTAGAGGGGCAGCGGCAGCTCGTAGCGCTCACCGAACGCGTGGGCCAGGACAGGTCCGGTGCGGATCATGGATCCACCCTAGGTGGGCCGTGCGTCGAGAGGCTCATTCGGGCGCCGCGGTGTCTACCGAGACTGAAAGTCCCTGTTTCCCACGGGTTGTACGGGTAATTTCGCTTGAGTTTTCGAGTCTTCGCTTGTATATTTGAGGTATGGGAAACGAGGCGACGTGGACCGACCGTCCGGTCCCGACTGCGTAGTCGGCGGAGAAGCTCGCGGCCTGGGTCGACTCGGCCTACGCCAAGGCCGACAGCCTGCTGTTCACGGTCACGCCGCGGGAGGAGCTCGATGCGATCGGCCGGTTCCAGCAGCTGAAGGACCAGGCCTTCGCCGGTCAGGTCCGGGCGATCGTGGCGGCCTACAACCGGGCGTCCGTGTCGGAGCGGGAGTTCGCCCGGGACGAGGTCGCCCTGGCGGTCGGCGCCGGGCTGGGGACGGGTGGGAACCTGGTCCTGCAGGCCCAGGCGATCACGGCGCTGCCGGGGCTGCTGGAGGCGGTCGAGGCCGGGGTCCTCACCGAGCGGCACGTCCACGCGGTGCTCCGCGAGCTCGACCTGGTGGAGCTGTCGCTGGAGCAGCGCCAGGCGGTGGTGCTGGTGCTGCTGGCCCGCTACGACGGCCAGACCCCCGGTGAGCTGATGAAGGTCGTCCGCCGGCTGATCTTGACGATCGACCTGGCTGCTGCGCAGGCCCGGCAGGACGTCGCCGACCGGAACCGACGGGTCGCGTTCTACAGCGACGCCGATGGTCAGGCGGTGCTGCACGCCCGCGGCCCGGTCAACCGGATCGCCGCCATCAAGGCCGCGCTGGCCGCGTCGCTGCCGACCAAGGA
>JBKJVH010000152.1:0-25009 GCA_046590985.1 Mycobacteriales bacterium | reverse complement strand
GGGAAGGCAACGCGAGCGGAAGGAGGTGGGTCGCCATGACGGACTTCGTCGTGCACTCCGACGACCTCACCCCTGCTCCGAAAGGCTTCTGCCTTGCTCACCTTTCCTGCCGTCCCTGACGGTCTCGTCCCGGCCCTGCTCACCCGCGTCGACCGCTCTGCGTACGACGTGCTCACCCCCGGTGGCCCGCTGCGGATCGCCGCGGTCCCTCCCACCTCCGACCCGCTGTCGGCACCGACCGTGGGGGACTGGCTTGCCCTGACGCCGATCGAGCCGAGGGTCGCTCACCTGCTTCCCCGCACCTCCCTGCTCGTACGCGGCACCGCTCGTGGCACGTCAGGAGGCCAGCCGCTGGCTGCCAACGTGGACCTGATCCTGATCTGCCTGGGGCTGTCCGGTCCGTTGCCGTTCCGCCGCCTCGAGCGGCTGCTGACCCTCGCCTGGGAGAGCGGTGCGACGCCGGTGGTCGTGCTCACCAAGGCGGATCTGTGCGTCGACGTCGACGCTGCGGTCGAGCAGGTGCAGCCGCACGCTCCCGGTTGCGACGTGGTGGCCGTCGCCGCGGCCCTCGGTGACGTGGGCGCGCTCGCCCCGTACGCGTCCAGCACCTTGGTGCTGCTCGGCGCCTCCGGTGCGGGCAAGTCGACCGTGGTGAACGCCTTGCTGGGCACCGACGCCGTGGCCACCCAGGACATCCGCGACGTCGACGGCAAGGGCCGGCACACCACGACCCACCGCGAGCTGCTGCTCCTGCCCGGAGGTGGCGTCATCATCGACACCCCCGGTCTGCGTGGCGTGGCGCTGCATGCCGCAGATGAGGGGCTGGCGCTGGCTTTCTCCGATGTGGAGGAGCTCGCGACGGCCTGCCGGTTCGCCGACTGCACGCACCGCACCGAGCCGGGGTGCGCCGTCCTGTCCTCGGTCATCGCAGGCGACCTCGGTCAGGACCGGGTCGACTCCTGGCGCAAGCTTCAGCGCGAGCTCGCCTTCCAGACTCGCCGCAACGACTCGCGGCTGCAGGCCGAGGAGAGCAAGCGGTGGCGGGCCATCTCGAAGGCCCAGCGCGCCCGCGGTGGGCGACCGTGATCGACGTAGTTGGATGGCGGGGTGAGCTACGACGAGAGCGACCGTGCCCGACGCGTCCCCGAGCCTGACCACCGGCGTGGGCGCACAGCCTTCCAGCGCGACCGGGCCCGGGTGCTGCACAGCGGCGCGCTGCGCCGGCTCGCGGGCAAGACCCAGGTCGTCGAGCCGGCCGGCATGCAGGCGCTGGTCCCGCGCACCCGCCTGACGCACTCGCTCGAGTGCAGCCAGGTCGGGCGCGAGCTCGGGGCCTCTCTCGGTTGCGACCCGGACCTGGTCGACGCCGCCTGCCTCGCCCACGACCTGGGTCACCCGCCCTTCGGCCACAACGGCGAGATCGCGCTGGACCTCGCCGCGGTCGACGCCGGAGGGTTCGAGGGGAACGCCCAGTCCTTCCGGCTGCTCACCCGGCTCGAGGTGAAGCTCGAGGGCGCCGGTCTCAACCTCACGCGCGGGGCCCTCGACGCGGCGACGAAGTACCCGTGGCCCAAAGGGGACCGCAAGAAGTACGGCGTGTACGACGACGACCTCCCCTCCTTCGCCTGGGTGCGCGAGGGTCGGGGTGAGGAGCGCTGCCTGGAGAGCCAGGTGATGGACTGGTCCGATGACGTCGCCTACTCCGTTCATGACCTGGAGGACGGCATCGTCGGGGGCCAGATCCACCTGAGTCGCCTGCATGACGCCGATGAGCGCCATGCCGTTGCCGAGCGAGCCGCGCAGCACTACTCCGAGATGGCCGTCGACGAGCTCGCCGACGTGTACGCAACCTTGCTCGGCGAGCCGTGGTGGCCGCGCGACTTCGTCGGTACAGCAAGGGATCTCGCGACTCTCAAGACCGCGACGAGCACGCTGATCGGGCGGTTCTGCCGGGCTGCTGAGGAGGCCACTCGCGACCGGTTCGGCGACGAACCGCTGACGCGGTACGCCGCCGACCTCATCGTCCCTCGGCAGGAGCGGGCAGAGGTCGCGCTGCTCAAGGCCGTCACGGCGCTGTACGTCATGGGCCGCCCCGAGGCGGCCGCGATCCAGGAGCGCGAGCGCGAGGTCGTCTCAGAGCTGGTGACGCTGCTGGCTGCCCGGGCGCCGGCGATGCTGGAGCCGTTCTACCGCGAGCAGTGGGAGGCCGCGGCGGACGACCGGGCCAGGCAGCGGGTCGTCGTCGACCAGGTTGCCGCGCTGACCGATGCCGCCGCGCTCGCCGTCCACGCCCGGCTCAGCTGACGACTGCCACGGGTCCCCGACCCGCCGCCACGGCTGGATCGACAGCCGAAACGCCGGCGCGTCGTCTGCGAAGTCAGCATCAGGGCGTCGGGCCCGAGGTCGCTAGACTCAGAAGCCCAGCCGGGCAGCGGTCCGGGCGAGGTAGGGCGCGATCTCGTCCGCGGGCTTGTCGGGCAGTCCGAACGCGCACTCGGTGACGCCGATCGACTCCAGGTGCTTGATCCGCTCCGGGTCGGGCTTGCCCCCGAGCGACACGATCTCCGGAACCCCGGGCCGCCCGGCGTCGGTCCACTTGGCTCGCAAGACCGCTACCTGGTCGTCGATCTCGGTCTCGCGGGGTGTGGTGATCCAGCCGTCGGCGTTCGCCACGATCCAGTCGAAGGTCTTGTCCGTACCGCCGGCACCCACCAGCACCGGCACGTGCGCCTGGGTCGGCTTCGGGTAGGCCCACGAGGCACCGAAGGACACGAACTCCCCGGCGTAGGACGCCTCCTCCAGGGTCCACAGGGCCCGCATCGCCTCGAGGTACTCCCGCAGCACGGTGCGTCGCTTGCCGGCCGGTACGTGGTGGTCGGCTAGCTCGTCGGTGTTCCAGCCGAAACCGACGCCGACGGACACCCGCCCACCGGACAGGAAGTCGAGGGTGGCGATCGACTTGGCGAGCGTGATCGGGTCGCTCTCCACCGGGAGGCACACCGCGGTCGACAGCCGGATGCGTGAGGTGACGGACGCCGCTGAGCCGAGGGAAACCCACGGGTCGAGCGTGCGGCTGTACCGGTCGTCGGGGAGCTCGGCAGTGCCCGTACCGGGGTGGGCGGCCGCGCGCTTGACCGGGATGTGGGTGTGCTCGGGGACGTAGAAGGTGTCGAAGCCGGCGGTCTCGGCGGCGAGGGCCGCGGCGGCGGGGCTGATGCCGCGGTCGCTGGTGAACAGGACGATGCCGTAGCGCATAGGTCTCCCTAGAACGTGTTCTACCTGGAGTGTTCCACAGGGGGGTCCTGAGGGTCGGAGCGGACACCTAGACTGCGGACGTGGCAGGCCGGATCCGGGACGAGAGCATCCAAGCCGTCCGCGAGCGTGCCGCCATCGACCAGGTGATCATGGAAGCCGGCGTGGCGCTCAAGAGCGCCGGCGGCGGGCGCCTGAAGGGGCTGTGCCCGTTCCACGACGAGAAGTCGCCGAGCTTCAACGTCAACCCGGCCAACGGCTACTACAAGTGCTTCGGGTGCGGTGAGGGCGGCGACGTCATCAGCTTCGTCCACAAGCACGACCACATGACCTTCCCCGAGGCGATCGAGCACCTCGCACGCCGCTACAACGTCGACCTGCAGTACGAAGAGGGCGGCCAGGCGGCGCGCTCCACGACCAGCCAACGCACCCGGTTGCTGCTCGCCCACAGGGCCGCCGCGGAGTTCTACGTCGAGCAGCTCGGCTCGCCCGAAGCGGTGGTGGGGCGGCAGTTCCTCGCCGAGCGTGGCTTCGACCAGGCCGCGGCCCAGGCGTACGGCGTGGGCTTCGCGCCGACCGGGTGGGACGTCGTCACCAAGCACCTCATGGCCAAGGGCTTCACGCGTGAGGAGCTGCTGGCCGGGGGCCTGAGCGGGCAGAGCTCCAAGGGCAGCCTCATCGACAAGTTCCGCGGCCGGCTGCTCTGGCCGATCCGCGACATCGGCGGCGAGGTCATCGGTTTCGGGGCGCGCAAGCTGCTCGAGGACGACCAAGGCCCGAAGTACCTCAACACCTCCGAGACCCCGATCTACAAGAAGTCGAGCGTGCTGTACGGCCTCGACCTGGCCAAGAAGGAGATCGCCCGTCGGCGTCAAGCGGTTGTGGTCGAGGGCTACACCGACGTGATGGCCTGCCACCTCGCCGGTGTACCCACCGCGATCGCGACCTGCGGAACGGCGTTCGGCGCCGACCACATCACCGTCATCCGTCGGTTGCTGATGGACCAGGACGAGATGCGCGGGGAGGTGATCTTCACCTTCGACGGTGACAGTGCCGGTCAGAAGGCCGCGTTGAAGGCGTTCGGCGACGAGCAGAAGTTCGTCACGCAGACCTTCATCGCGGTCAGCCCGGGCGGCATGGACCCCTGCGAGCTGCGACTGGCCAAGGGCGACGTCGCCGTCAGCGACATGGTCGCCGCGCGCGTGCCGCTGGTGGAGTTCGCCATCAAGGCCGGGCTGGCCCGCTTCGACCTCGAGTCGGCGGAGGGCCGCGTCCAGGCCCTCAACCACGCTGCTCCGCTGGTCGCCAAGATCAAGGACCGCTCGCTTCGCCCGGAGTACGCCCGACGCCTCGCCGGCTGGCTCGGCATGGAGGTCGAGGCCGTCACGGCCCGCGTCGGTGAGGTCGGCGGCAGTCCTGTCCAGGGACAGCGTCGGGTGGCCCGGAAGCCCAGCGGTGACGCCGCCCAGCTGCAGCTCGAGCGGGAGGCGCTCAAGCTCGCCGTCCAGTCGCCGGTATCGGTGACGCCGATCTTCGACGTGCTCGACGACGAGGTGTTCCTCGACGAGGCCAACAAGCTCGTGCAGGAAACGGTCCGCAAGGCCGGCGGGGTCGCGGGTGCGGTCGGCGGTGAGCCCTGGGTCGCGCAGCTGCTCGCCGCCGCCGCGGACGACGCCGTGCGCAGCGCCCTCATGACACTGGCGGTGGAGGCCCCGCTGACGGACTGGGAGCTCGACCGCTATGCCGAGGTGACCCTCAACCAGCTCCAGATGCACTCCGCGACCCGGCGCGTCACCGACCTCAAGGGCAAGCTGCAGCGCATCAACCCGGTCGAGGACACCGAGGTCTACAACCGCACCTACGCCGACCTGATCCGCATGGAGGCGACCGTGCGCGCCTTCCGCGAGGGCGGGATCAGCACCCTGTGAAGGTGCCCCAAGTCGTCAAGGACCGGCGGACCCCCGAGCGGCGGATCGCCTGGGGCCTCACGGCCGACGGGCTGCCCCTGGTCGCCACCGCTTCCACCCTGTACGCCGGCTCGCTCGAGCTCCCCTGGGTCGACGTCCAGAAGGTCTCGTGGCAGCCGCCACTGCTCACCCTCACCGAGGTCGCCGAGGTCGAGGGCGCCGGCGCGACCCACACCTGGGAGGTCGCCGAGGACGCCCGGCTGGCGGAGACGGTCCGGGCCCAGGTGACCTCCAGCATCGGCTGGATGGGCCGCCGGGCGCTCGTGCCGGCCGGTCACGTCCGGCTGGTGGGACGCCGCGTTCCCGAGCGCGACCCGCTTCGCTGGCAGGTCGTGTTCGAGGTGGGAACCGACCCGCAGGACCCGCAGCTCCGGGCCCAGGCCGAGCTGCTCGTCGAGGAGCTCCGACGCACGATCGGCTGAGTTACGGTGTGTCCTCACCCGACCGAGGAGCACTGCTGTGGGACTGATCGACAAGCTCAAGGGCGAGTTCATCGACATCGTCGAGTGGACCGACAACACCCGCGACACGATCGTCTGGCGCTTCCCCCGGCACGACAACGAGATCAAGAACGGCGCGCAGCTGGTGGTCCGGGAGGGCCAGGTCGCGGTGTTCGTCAACGAGGGCACGATCGCCGACGTGTTCTCACCTGGGACCGTTTCCCTGGAGACCAAGAACCTGCCGATCCTCACCACCCTGAAGGGCTGGAAGTACGGCTTCAACAGCCCCTTCAAGGCCGAGGTCTACTTCGTCAGCACCCGGCAGTTCACCGACCTGAAGTGGGGCACCCAGAACCCGGCGATGATGCGCGACGCCGAGTTCGGCATGGTGCGGGTCCGGGCGTTCGGCACCTACTCGATCAAGGCCGACGACCCTGCGGTGCTGCTGCGCGAGCTGGTCGGCACCGACCCGGCGTTCCAGACCGACGAGGTCGACGAGTTCATCCGGCAGTCCGTGGTGTCTCGTGTGGTCAGCGCGCTCGCCACGTCCGGCGTGGCCGTGCTGGACCTGGCTGCTCACCAGAACGAGATCGCCGACCGGCTCGCGGGCATCATCAGCGAGGACCTCAAGCACCTCGGCCTGCAGATGCCGCGCTTCATCATCGAGAACGTCAGCCTGCCTCCCGAGGTCGAGGCGATGATGGACAAGCGCACCGAGATGGGGGTGCTCGGGAACCTCGACACCTACGCGAAGTTCCAGGCTGCGCAGGCCATCGGGGACGCTGCGAAGAACCCCGGCGGACTGGCCGGGGCGGGCGTCGGACTCGGGGCGGGCGCCGCCCTGGGCGCCCAGCTCGCCCAGGCGCTGCAACCGACCGCGGTCAACGTGCCCGCCCCCGCGCAGGCTCCGGTCGCGGCGCCGCCGCCGCTGCCGGGCACCACCCAGTGGTACGTCGGTGAGAACGGCCAGCAGGTCGGCCCGCTCAGTCCCGCGGAGGTGCAGGCCCGCCCTGGTATCACCCCGGACACGCTGGTGTGGAAGGCCGGGATGGCTGAGTGGACCAAGCTCAGTGGCGTGCCCGAGCTGCAAGGCACCACCCCGCCGCCGCTGCCGGGCTCGTGACCGCCCCCTCCACCGGCACTCACCAGTACGCCTGCCCGAGCTGCGGGGCCGCGCTCGAGTTCGCGCCGGGCACGGCCGGTCTGACCTGCCCCTACTGCCAGGCCACGCTCGACATCGCCGCCCCCGCAGCGGGCAGCGTGAAGCTCGACTACGCCGCCTATGCCGGCGAACCCCCGACGCCGGCGCTGGAGCTGCCGGCGTGTGAGGTGGCCTGCGTGAACTGCGGCAGCCAGCAGCAGCTCGCGGTCGTCGCCGGCCGCTGCGGGAGCTGCAAGGGCCCCATCGTCATCACCGACGACTGCGGCGGTCAGCTGAAGTCGCCCGACGGCGTGGTGCCGTTCGTGGTCACCAAGGAGCAGGCCGGCACTGCGTTCACCGCCTGGTCGACGTCGCGCTGGTTCGCGCCGACCGCGCTGAAGAAGGTCGTCCGAACCGACTCGATGCGGGGCACGTACGTGCCGCACTGGGGGTTCGACGACCGGACCACGACGGACTACGAAGGTCAGCGCGGCGAGCACTACTACACGACCGAGACCTACACGACGCAGGAGAACGGCAGATCGGTCACGCACACCCGGCAGGTCCAGCACACCGCGTGGTATCCGGCCTCCGGCCGGGTGCAGCGCGATTTCGTGGACGTGCTGGCCAGCGGCGTCACCGAGCCGGACGCGGAGCTGCTCGGCAAGCTCGGGCCCTGGTCGACGGCGGCGGCGACCGGGTACCAGTCGGAGTACCTCGCCGGCTTCGACGCGCCCCGCTACTCCGTGGAGGCCGGTATGGGATTCGCGGTCGCCAAGCAGGAGATGGCCCAGGTCATCGAGCAGGACTGCCGGTCCGACATCGGCGGCGACGAGCAGCGGGTCAGCGCGATGACGACGTACGACCAGGAGGTGCTGTTCCGGCTCCTGCTGCTGCCGTTGTGGCTTGCCACGTACGCGTTCGGCGGGAAGGTCTTCGACGTCTACGTCAACGCCAACACCGGCAAGGTCATCGGCGAGCGGCCGTACAGCTGGGTGAAGATCACCGCCGCGGTGGTGGCGGTCCTCGCGCTCATCGTGACAGCGGTGCTGATCTACCAGGGCAGCCGATCCTGACCGTGGGGCGGGTCGTCGCGGTGGTCGGCCCGACCGCGGCCGGCAAGTCCGACCTCGGTGTCGCGCTGGCCCGGGCGCTCGGCGGGGAGGTCGTCAACGCCGACTCGATGCAGCTCTACCGGGGCATGGACATCGGCACGGCCAAGCTCACTTCCGCTGAGCGGCAGGGCATCCCGCATCACCTGCTCGACGTGTGGGACGTCCGGGTGACGGCCACCGCGGCGGCTTACCAGGGGCTGTGCCGCGAGGTGCTGGCCCGGGTCGAGCAGCCCGTGGTGGTCGGCGGTTCGGGGCTGTACGTCCGCGCTGCGCTCGACGTGCTGGACTTCCCCGGGACCGACCCGGCGCTCCGGTCCGAGTTGGAGGCCGAGCTGGAGACGCACGGCTCCGGGGCGCTGCACCGTCGGCTGCACGACCTCGACGCCGACGCCGCGGCCCGCATGGAGCCTTCCAACGGCCGCCGCATCGTCCGGGCGCTCGAGGTCGTGATCCTGACCGGCTCGATGCCGGGAGCGATGACGTCGTATGAGATGCACGTGCCGACGGTGTACCTCGGGGTCGACCGGCACGACCTCGCCGACCGGGTCGCGACGCGGGTGGACCGGATGTGGGAGCAGGGCCTGCTCGCGGAGGTGGCAGCGCTGGACGGGCTGCGCGAGGGGGTCACCGCCAGCCGGGCGCTCGGCTACGCCCAGGCTCTGAAGCAGCTCGACGGCGAGCTCGACGAGGCGACCGCCAAGGCGCTGACGGTGACGGCCACCCGCCGGTTCGTGAAGCGGCAGCGCGCCTGGTTCCGGCGCGATCCCCGGATCACCTGGCTCGATCCCGGTGGCGACCTGCTGGACCAGTCGCTGGCGCGGCTGAGCCGCACTGACTAGATGACAACCACCCTGCTTCGCTATGCCGCGTAAGGGACAGTTCGGTCGACTATGAAGGAATGACCAGCACAGCAGTTGACATCGTCTCCCTGCACCAGGCCACATCCGACGGCTCCCTGGAGCTGGTGTACCAGCCGGAGATCGACCTCGACAGCGGCGCCATCGTGGCGATGGAGGGGCTGCTCCGCTGGCACCACGGGCCCGAGGGCGTGCTCGCACCGGCCGACTTCCTCGACCTTGCGATCAGCTCCGGGGAGATCTCCCCGATCGGGGAGTGGGTGCTGCGTACCGGCGCCGCCGAGGCAGCGTCCTGGCAGAGCCTGCGCGGTCCGTCCCGGCAGCTGTGGCTCAACGTCAGCGCCGCTCAGCTGCTGGATCCCGACTTCGCGGAGCTGGTCGCGAGCGTCGTGGCCGAGCACCGGCTGCCTCAGGGAGCGCTGGGCCTGGAGGTCTCCGAGCGCACGATCCTGGATCTCGGGGAGGCCGCCGCCCCCATCCTGGTAGCCCTCCGCGCCGCCGGCGTCTCCCTCGCCGTGGACGACTTCACCAGCTACTACGCCACGCTGGGTGCCATCGAGGCGCTGCCCGTGGACGCCGTGAAGCTGGGGCAGCGGTACGTCCGCGGTGTCGGCGAGGGGGACAGCGACGAGTTCGTCGCCACCCTCATCACGCGCGCCCACCAGCGTGGGCTGTACGTCGTCGCCGAAGGCGTCGAGTCCTGGTCGGAGAGCAGCCGCCTCACCGAGCTCGGCTGCGACCGGGCGCACGGCTGGCTGTTCGCGTCGGCCCAGCGTGCCGACAAGGCCCGCTGGTTGCTGACCCAGGGCACCGGTTGGCGTGGCGGGGTCGTCAGCCCGGAGTCGCAGGCCCTCCCTTTCCCCAGCCCGCGCGTGCACTCCGCCTGAGGTCTTAACCTCGGCCGGTGGCCGAGGAGCAACGACCCACGCCGGTCGTCACGATCGTCGACCCGGCCTGCCCGGCGCCGGTGCACGACGTGCTCGACCCGCCGGTCCGCAGGCTCAGCAACCTCGAGCGCGGGCTGGTGGCCGCGGTCGTCCTGCTGCTGCTCGCCGGCGCGAGCAGTGTGCAGCACCTCCAGCACGAGCGACGGCTGGAGCGCGTCGCCACCCACCTGCAACTGGCCGCTGCCCTCTCCCGCCTCGCTCCCCCCGCGCGCTTCTCCCGACCGGTGTTCGGCTACGTCGCCACCGTGACCGGCGACCCGCGCACCGACGTGCAGCTCCGGGACCTACGCGTCGACGGCGGGTGGCACGTCACCTCCAGGTCGCTCACCCTCGTCCAGGATGCGACCACGGAGGTGACGCTGAGCCACGACATCGACTGCTCGGCCGTGGTCCCACCACCGACCACGCTGACGCTGCGGACGACGGTGCCCGGCGACCGGACCCGTGACACCAAGGTGGTCATCGACCCGGGCGACCCCGAGCTGCTGGGCACCGACCAGGCCCCGTACTGCGGGGAGGTCGAGCCGGGGGCCGCGCTGCTGATCGTGGCCGCGGACCTGAGCCGGCTCGGCGTGAGGGTCACCGTGACGGTGGAGCTGGCCAACCTCAGTGTCCACGACCTGGTCGTCACCGACGTCACGTTCCCCGGCTTCACCTTTCGGCCGAGCCGGCCGCTGCCCCTCCCGTTGCCCGCCCGCGCCGCGGGGGTGCTGCGGTTCGACGAGCTCGTCAGCCATCCCCTGATGCTCGAAACGACGGTGAGCAGCTGCGGCCTCGCCCGGGCGGCCCTCGACACCGCCGAGCAGAGCGGTCAGCCCGACCTGGTCACCTTCTTCGTTCGGAACGCCGGCAACGACGTCGTCGAGGAATCCCCCCGCGACGTCCGCGGCATCGAGAGCTACCTCGAAGCGCGGTGGGCGAGCAGCTGCGGCTGACCCTCTAGTCTCGGTGAGGTGCGCTTCCTGAAGGGGCACGGTACGGAGAACGACTTCGTGCTGCTGCCCGACCCTGACGGCACCCTGGTGCTGACCCCCGAGCTCGTGCGCGCCCTGTGCGACCGCCGAGCCGGGCTCGGCGCAGACGGGGTGCTCCGGATCGTCCCGAGCCGCGACGAGCCTGACGCTGCGGCGTTCGCGGACCAGGCAGCGTGGTTCATGGACTACCGCAACGCGGACGGCTCGATCGCCGAGATGTGCGGCAACGGGGTGCGGGTCTACGCCCGCTACCTCGTCGAGGCGGGGCTGGCCGAGCTGGGTGAGCTCTCGCTGGCGACCCGCGGTGGGGTGAAGCGCGTCGAGGTCACCGCCGATCACGTCGTCGTCGACATGGGCCCCGCGGTGCTGGGTGAGGCCGTCGACATCGACGGGGCGGTGGCCATGTCGGTCGACATGGGGAACCCGCACGCCGTCGTGCACGTCGCGTCGGTCGACGCCCTCGGGGTGCTCGACCCGACCCGCAAGGACCTCAACGTCGAGTACGTCGAGGACGTGGGTGACCGACACGTGAAGATGCGCGTCCACGAGCGGGGCGTGGGGGAGACCCGGTCCTGCGGCACGGGGGCGTGCGCGGCCGTCGTGGCCGCGGTGCTCCGCGCGGCTACCCCACGGGGTTCGGCGTACCAGGTGGATGTCCCGGGCGGCCGGCTGGTCGTGACGTGGCAGGAGGACGGGCACGTGCTGCTGCAGGGGCCCGCAGTGCTGGTGGCGAAGGGTGAGTGGCTGTGACTCCCGAGGAGTGCGTCAAGGGCATCAAGGGCCCGGTCGGCAAGCTGGGTGGCGCGTGGATGTTCGACGGCAAGGTCAACGCCCGCGGCGAGGAGCTCGGACTGGACACCTGGGCCTGGTACCACTGCGGTCGCGGTGGCGTCCTGGGTCAGCCCGACCCGTCCGTCATCGTGGCGGCCTTCGGGTTCTTCCCGCCGGAGCTGCAGACCAAGGCGTGGAACAAGGGCATCGCGGTGATGGCCGCCCCCGACATCGCCGAGGAGTACGCCAAGGCCTGCGCCGACTGGGGATCCTCTCGCTTCGGGGAAGGCGCGGGTCGGCTCGCGGACCTGCTCACCACAGCTCTCGACAGCGCGTCGCTGGTCGGGCTGCCGCTGTTCGCCGGCTGGCTGGCCAAGCTCCATGCCGCACCCGCCGACGGCCCCGCCCGGCTGGCGCTGGCGCTGCAGGCGGCCCGCGAGCACCGCGGCAGCTGCCACCTCGTGGCCGTCGCGGCGGCAGGCGTCCCGCCGCTGCAGGCCGTCATGAGCGGCCGGTACGGCGCGACGAACGCGGAGTTCTTCGGCTGGCCGCAGCCCTGGCCCGACCCGGAGCTGGCCAAGGACGCGATGGCGGCGGCCGAGGTGGTCACCGACGCGATGGTGGCGCCGGCCTACGCGGTACTGACCGACGCCGAGCGCGACGAGCTCACCGCGGGCCTACGGGGTCTGTGACGGGCAGCCCAGGAGCCTGACCCACTGCTGCACCTGCGCGGCACCATCGCGTCGACCAGCGCGCGGGGGCGGTTCGGGTCGCTGATCGTGAGCTGCGGCGGTGGCGGCAGGTCAGCCATGCGGGCAGGCCGTCGCGATCAGCTGAGAGAGGCTCTCGGTGTACAGCTCGGGAAGGCTGAAGGGGAACCGGGTGGTGTCGCCGTCCCCGCTGACGGTGGCGGTCAGGTCCTGGCCGAACAGGGTCCCGTCCCGCGTCACCACGTCGAGGCTTGGCGCCGCGATGGCCTTCGCGCAGTCGGTCACCCGCAGCGTCACGACGACCCCCAGCGGCACCCCGTTCGCCGACGGCAGCTTCGTGGGCAACGTCACGTCGGTGCCGAGCGCGAACCCGTCCGGTGGGGTCAGTGCAGTCAGCGTCCGGGGCGCTTTCGCGAGGTTGGCCAGGTCCAGGCTGACGACGAGCTTGCCCGTACCGACGGTGACCGACACCAGGTCGCTCTCGACGGACTCCTCCAGGCTGTACAGCCCGCAGGTCACCCGCTGGGCGTCCAGGTAGTCCTGCGCGAACTGGCTGTCGAGGGTCCGCACCCGCAGGGTCGTCCGTACGCCTCGGGTGGTGACCAGGTCGAGCAGCACCCCGCCGGGGCCGCTGTGGGGGAGCGCACTCGGGCAGGTCTTCTCGAGAGGGACGGGGATCGGGCCGTCCTTGCCGGCGGCGATGTTCACCTCGACGCGCTGCTTCGCGTAGCCCTCCCGGTCCACGCGCGCACCGACCACGTGGCCCCCCGCCGGTCCGGCGTTGTGTAGGGCGATCACGGGGTCGCTGCCGTTCGCGGGGTCGAAGCCGGTGAAGGCGGCCTCGCCGGCGTCCGGCACGGTGAGGGCGAGCTGCGCGACCGAGCGGCGGTCGGCCTGCTGCTCGCCGCTCCGGTGCTGTAGGAACGCGACGGGCAGCCCGATGACGAGCAGGACCACCACCACGACGGCCGTCACCTTCAGCGCCCGGGCTGACGGCCGCCAGGGCTCGCGCTCGGTGCCGCTGCCGAGCACGTCGACCACATCACCGGGGTTGTTCGGGTCGGTGATCGTGATCTGCGGCGCGGCGGCACGCTGGTCTTCCACCCCCCGCAGATTAGGCGTTCGGCGGCAGCAGCGCGTGGGAGGTGGCAAAGCAGTCGCTGCCCGCGGAACCGAGTGCGACCATGGAGGTGACCGGAAGGCAGGCATGACCGAGCAGCCGAACGAACGCGCGAAAGACGCCACGATCCACCTCGACGACGACTGGTATGACCTCGAGGGTGAGGGCTTCGACCTCGAGGAGCGCAACGCGCTCCGCCGCGTCGCCGGCATCCGCACCGATCTCGAGGACGTCACCGAGGTCGAGTACCGCCAGCTCAGGCTGGAGCGGGTCGTCCTGATGGGCGTCTATGCCCGCAACGACGATGCCGACACCTCCCTGTTCGAGCTGAAGGCGCTGGCCGAGACAGCCGGTTGCGAGGTGCTGGAAGGTCTCTTGCAGCGCAAGGACAAGCCCGACCCGAAGTCCTACGTCGGCTCGGGCAAGGCCCTGGAGCTCCGGGACGCCGTGCTGGCCTCCGGCGCCGACACCGTCATCTGCGACGGCGAGCTGAGCCCCGGCCAGCTGCGCGCGCTGGAGGAGATCGTCAAGGTCAAGGTCATCGACCGGACCTGGCTGATCCTGGACATCTTCGCCCAGCACGCCACGTCCCGGGAGGGCAAGGCCCAGGTCGAGCTGGCGCAGATGACCTACATGCTGCCGCGCCTGCGCGGCTGGGGTGAGTCGCTGTCCCGGCAGGGCGGTGGCGCCGGTGGCTCCGGTGGCGGCGTCGGCACCCGCGGACCCGGCGAGACCAAGATCGAGACCGACCGCCGTCGCATCCGCAACCGCAAGGCCAAGCTGGCGGGCGAGATCAAGCTCATGAAGACCGCGCGCGACGTGAAGCGTCAGGAGCGCAAGCGCCATGCCGTGCCGTCCGTGGCGATCGCGGGGTACACCAACGCCGGCAAGTCCTCGTTGCTCAACCGGCTCACCGGCGCCGGTGTGCTGGTCGAGGACGCGCTGTTCGCGACGCTGGACCCGACGGTCCGCAAGGCCCAGACGCCTTCGGGGAGGGAGTTCACGTTCACCGACACCGTCGGCTTCGTGCGCCGGCTGCCGCACCAGCTCGTCGAGGCGTTCCGGTCGACGCTGGAAGAGGTCGGGGACGCCGACCTGATCCTGCACGTCGTGGACGGCTCGCATCCCGACCCGGAGGGTCAGCTGTCGGCCGTCCGGGCGGTGTTCGCCGACATCGACGCCGGGAACGTCCGCGAGATCGTGGTGGTCAACAAGGCCGACGCCGCCGACCCGCTCGTGCTGTCCCGGCTGCAGCGCCAGGAGAAGCACTGCGTGCTGGTGTCGGCCAAGACCGGCGCGGGGCTGCCGGAGCTGCTGCAGATCCTCGAGGACGAGGTGCCGCACGCCGACACCCTCGTGACCGTCGTGCTGCCGTACGCCAACGGGTCGCTGGTGTCTCGGATCCACTCCGAGGGCGAGGTCCTCACCGAGGAGCACCTCGAGCAGGGCACTCGCATGGAGGCTCGGGTCAAGCCCGGCCTCGCCGCGGAGCTCGACCCGTACCTCGTCGCCTGACGGGGTCAGTGCCCGGAGTCGGAACCCGACTCGCTGCCGCTACCGTCGCCGTGCGGACTGCTGGTCGGGAGGGGTGAGCCCTCCCGGTCGCTGCCGGAGCCCTGGTCTGCGGGGTCACCGCCGCCGGACGGGTCGGGTCGCTCACTGGCCTGCGGGCTGCTGCTCGCGCGCGGGTGGTCCTGGCCGTCGCCGACCGGCTGCCCGTCCCGGCCCTGCTGGTCGGTGCCGTCCTGCTGGTCCTGGTGACCGTCTTGCCCCTGGCTGCGGTCGGGAGAGCGGGTCGGGGTGGCTCCGTGCGTGGCGTTCGGTGTCGGTGAGGCTATGCCGTCGTCGTCTCCGGCCGGCTGGTCCGAGGGCGTCACCGCGGGGCTCGGGGCGTGCGTTGCCGGCCTCGGGAGGTGCAGCGGGGTGATGGCCTCGACCGCGTCAGCGACGGCGGTCTGCGCGGGCGCCGGCAGGTCGTTGCCGGCCGCCGCGACCAGCACCAGCGCCAGCGCAGCGGCGCCGCCGAGCGACAGCTGCAGCGGCAGTGCCCAGGTCTGCCGAGGTGGGGACGGCGCAGGGACGGGGGGCAGATCCAGGCCGGTCGCGAAGATCGCGGTCAGCGCCGCCGACGGGGCGGGGGCCGGGGTGTCCGCAAGGGACTGCAGCTCCCCGACGAACGCCGCAAGACCCGGCTCGGAGGCCACGTCCCGGCCGGACAGCAGCGCGTCAGCTGTCCGGGCATCGAGGCGGCGGCGGCGGGTCACACCCCTGTCATCGCCAGTCGGGGTCACAGGGTTACTCCCTCGGAGGCCTCGATCGTGCGGCGGAGCGCGAGCAGCCCGCGCCGTTGCAGCTGCTTGACGGCACCGGCGGACTTGCCCAGGGCCTGGGCGACCTGCTCGACCGTGAGGTCACCCAGGACCCGCAGGGTCAGCACGTCCCGCTGGTCCGGGACGAGGGAGTCCAGCAGGGCGCGTACCCGGTCGTTGCCCAGGTTGGCCAGGGCGTCGTCCTCGGAGGAGGCGCTGGTGCGCAGGTCGGTGTCGGGGTCGTAGGGGACGGTGGGACTGCGGCGGCCGCGCTTGCGTAGATCATCAACAAGCCGGGCGTGCGCGACGGAGAACGTGAAGGTGCGCAGCCCCGCCGCTCCGCCGGTCAGCGTGTGCAGCTTGGGGAACACCGTGAGGAAGACCTCGCTGGTGAGGTCCTCGGGCTCGGAGGCCCCGCGCGCACGCAGGTAGGACGCCACCCGGGGGCTGAGCTGGTCGTACACAGCACGAAGCGCCCAGGCCTGGCCGGCCTGGGCTGCGGGGAGGAGGTCCTCGAGGAGTTGGTCGCTCATTCTCTGTCCGGGCACGGCAAAGGCGGGCCGGAGATCCGGCCCGCCCTGCATCATGCCTGGCCGCTCAACAGACGATCAGTGATCGCCGCCGTCGTCGCCCTTGTCGTCGCCGCTGTCGTCACCGTTGTCGCCCTGGTGGTCGCCGCTCTCGGGGGCGGCGCTGGGCCGGACCGGGTCCGTGGCGTCGTTCTGCTCGCCGGACTGCTCGCCGGACTGGTTGTCGCCCTGCACGTCGTTCTGGTCGCCGTCCTGACCGTTGTGCTCGCCGCAGTCGTGCTCGCCGTCGGCGTGGTTCCCGTCGGCGTGGTTCCCGTCGGCGTTGTCACCGTCGGTGTCGTCGCCGTCGGGGGACTCGGCGGGTTCGGGGCTGTGGCCGACCTTGACCGGGCAGGCCTTGGGGCTCTTGGCCGCCTTGGGTGACGTGCGTGCCTCAGCGGGCTCGGGGCTCTCGGTGTCGTCCGGCGTCTCCGTCGGCTCGGCGGCGGTGTCTGCGGTGCCCGCCGACGTGTCAGCGAGGTCGTCGGCCGCGGGGCTGCCCGCGGTGGTCACGGCGGTGTCCGTCGAAGGGGATGAGCTGCTGGCCGGGATCATCACGGCGGCACCGGCGGCACCCATGCTGACCACAGCCACGCCACCGACGAACACGATCTTGCCGGCTGCGCTGGCCGCGCTGAGCTTGCTGGTGCACATGTGGAGGAGGTTCATCGTCATCCTTCGCGTTGCGGGGGGTGTCACAGAGCGTCATCGCTGACAGTGGCGACAGGGTTACGCGTTCAGTCCAGGGAGATCGGGACCGGCACCGGAAACCCGTTGAACGGGGCCGCGCAGCAGAGCGAGTAGGCGCCGGCGGACCCGTTGTGGACCCGGTCCCCGACCTCGAGGTCCGAGGGCAGCAGCGCGCCGTGGGGGCGTAGTGGGTGTGGTGGCCCGCCCTGGTGCTTGTGTCCTCACGCTCGCGCCGGGTGCCCCGTGACTCTTGCGGACGTAGTGGGTGTGGTGGCCCGCCCTGGTGCTTGCGTCCTCACGCTCGCGCCGGGTGCCCCGTGACTCTTGCGGACGTACTGGCCCAGGTACGGAGAAGCCTTGGGCAGGCCGAAGGCCCCTCCTCAGGTTCGAGGAGGGGCCTTCGGGTCGAGCGAGGGCGGCGCCGGTCGGTCAGAGCTTGCGCAGCACCGTGACGACCCGGCCGAGGACGGTCGCGTTGTCACCGGGGATCGGCGAGAACGCTTCGTTGTGCGGCATGAGCCACACGTGGCCGTCCTTGCGCTTGTACGTCTTGACCGTGGCTTCGCCGTCGATCATCGCCGCGACGATGTCGCCGTTGTTCGCCGTGGGCTGCTGGCGGACCACGACCCAGTCGCCGTCCGCGATGGCAGCGTCGATCATGGACTCGCCGACGACCTTGAGCAGGAACAGCGTGCCCTCACCGACGAGCTCCCGAGGCAGCGGGAACACGTCCTCGACGGCCTGCTCGGCCAGGATCGGACCGCCCGCGGCGATCCGACCGAGCACCGGCACGTACGCCGGTTTGGGCTGCGCGCTGTGCTGCTGGCCGTCCTCGAGCCCGTGGCCGCCGGCGGCAGGGATCTCGCTGGGCAGTCGGACGTCCACTGCGCGCGGCTTGGTCGCGTCACGGCGCAGGAAGCCCTTCTTCTGGAGGGCGATCAGCTGATAGGAGACGCTGCTCGTGCTGGCCAGCCCGACCGCGTCGCCGATCTCCCGGATGGTGGGCGGGAACCCGCGCTGCTCGACCGACTCCTTGATGAACTCAAGCACCTTGCGCTGCCGCAGGGTGAGTCCCTCGTTGTCGGCCGGCCCGTCCGGCAAGTTGTGGATCTCGGTCGTCTTCGGGGGGACCCCGGCCTTGCGTCCCGGCCTGCCGGGTCCGATGGGGACCGCTGGGGTGATGACCGCATCGACATCGGTGGTGCCGCTTTTGCCTGCCACGTAAGGCTCCTCGCTTCAATCGGACCGCCCTCGGGTCCGGTGGTGGATCTCCCCGGACGGTAACGCCTAGCCCCGACTGTTTCAAACAGATGTTCGAAGTGTCGTGGATTTTGTCGGAGCCCTCTGTTAGACATTGGCACAGACGTTCGATCGAACCTCCGTTCGACCGGGACCACGAGGAGCATGCCATGACTGCCACGACGACCACCCCGATGATCGCCACCACGCACCGCGATGTCCGCCGCGCGTCCGGCGCCGTCCGGCTCACGCGACGCGGTCGCGTCGTGCTGCTGCTGGCCATGGTCACCCTGGCGCTCGTCGCGTTCATCGTGGGCCGCGTAGGGAGCTCCTCGGCGGCTACCGAGGCTCCACGGCACACTGCGTACGCGTCGACCACCGTGCACAGCGGGGAGACGCTGTGGTCGGTCGCGAAGCGCGTGGCGCCTGGGCACGACCCGCGCGAGGTGATCGCGCAGATCCAGCACCTCAACCACCTCCGAGGTGGTGCGGTCCAGGCCGGCCAGCAGCTGCTGCTGCCCCACGTCGGCTGACCTGTGGATAACTTAACGCACGATATGCCGCGATTCCCTAGCGTTGCTGCATGTCGAGCTACCCCGGGTTGTACTGGAAGTGGTGCCCCCCTGAGCTGACCGCCGCAGCCCGGCCGCTCCTGCGGACCGAGGAGGTCCTTCGGAAGGTGTCGGACGACAAGCGCGGTGTCGAGCGGCTCGGTGAGCGCGGCCCGTCGGCGGAGGTGCACGAGGCACTGAGGTCCTTCATGGAGCGCTGGGACCTGGCGCTGTGGAAGGTGTCCGGCACCGCCGGCTCCCTCGGCGACGAGCTGCGGCGCTGCGCCGAGGAGTACATCGGCACCGAAGGTGACCTGAGCCGGAAGCTGGCCCTGACGTGGCACGACCACAAGGGGTGGCCGGGTTGACGCTGCGGGATTGCCATCCCGAGGACTTCGTGCGGGTGGGGGTGGTGTTCGGTGAGGTGTCGGAGGTGGTGGCGGGGGCGATCGCTGAGGCACGCACGTGTGCGCAGGTGCGCTGGGTGGGGCGGCCGAATCAGCAGTACCAGGCCCGGTTGAGTGAGCTGTGCGGCGACTTGGGGAGGGTCCGGTCCTCGTTCGAGGAGGCGAGCGCGGCGCTGGTCGGGTACGGCCGGGTGCTGGGCACGGTGCGCGAGCTGGCGTTGCAGGCGTATCTGTTGCGGAGCCGGGAGGAGGATGCGGTCGCGGCGCGGCAGGCGGCGTCCTGGCGGGACAGCCTGGATGGGTCGGTGTTGTCGCCGGTGGGGGTCCGGACACCGCAGGAGCAGGCCTGGTTGGAGCGGGCGGCGTTGTTGCAGCGCGAGGCTGAGGAGCTGGAGGCGACAGCGTCACGGCGGGTGGCGGCGCGGCTGCGACAGCTGGCCGCGGAGGCGCCGCGGGTGAGCGGCTGGACGAACACGAACCGGGGTATCGGTCGGGCGGTGGACGGTGCGGTCGGCCCGATGGTGGGGTTGGGGCAGTTGGCGGGGGATGTCGTGCTGGCCCTGCCCGGGGTGACGGATCCGGATGCAAGGGATGCGGCGCGCCAGGAGCTGTGGGCGGCGGGCGCGGCGTTGGCGCAGCCGTGGTTGATGGTGGAGAGCTTCCTGGACGAGCTCGAGCAGGGTCAGTACGCGCACGCCGGGGGTGGGTTGGCAGGGGTGTTGGTGCTGCGCGGCTTCGGTGGCCGCCGGGTTGACCTGTTCGGTGCGCACGATGACATGCCGCTGGGGGTGCTGGCGAGCTTGAAGCAGGTGCCGATCTTGACGGCGAAGGACACGGCCGCGTGGGTCGCCGAGCACGGTCAGGCGCTGTTCTGGGCGGAACTGCAGCGGTTCCGCGGCATGGCGGCACCGACGGTGGAGAAGCTCCTTGCTGATGGGGTGGACTTGGTGCAGCAGGAGGCGTTGGGTGGTCACACGTTGCTCAAGCACGTGGGTCGGGATCTGGAGTTCCTGGCGAAGCGCCAGGGTGACGACAAACGTGCCAACGGCTGGACCAATCCCGCCAGTAGCTTCGCGAGTCAGGCGGAGGCAGAAGTGGCTGTTCACCGGGTGATGACCTTCGGGGACAACCCCGAACGACTCCGCGCGTGGGCAGAGACCGCAACCGAGGGGCAGCTCAGGATTCGTGGACCCGTCGATGGCATTGGTCGCGTCATCGGGATTTCTGGTCAGGAAGTCCGATCGGAGAGCGTGATCCTTGAGTTCAGGAGGCGGCCGGGAGGTATTTTCTTGAACTCCGGATTCATTCATGGACCACTGTGAGGATGCAGCGATGCTCGACTGGGGCCAACCCATGTATGCCCTGGAGCAGATGCTCATGGCCCACCTTGATGAAGGTGCACGAGATGAGTTCGAGGACCGTTGGGAAGGTGCCGAGGACTTCATTGTCAGGGTTGAAGGGGCACTGCTGCATCAACTCAAACACGATATTGCGGAGGCGTTCGCGACGCTCAGTCCCTCGGAGCGGTTCGCCTACTTCGAGTTGGACAACAACTTCCACGGCCCGGACGACTTCGACGAGTGGCTACGGGTCCTGGCTCGCCGGATGGAGCAAGCACTCGCCGGCATCCACAGCGAGCCCCTGAGCGACCCCGAGGGCCCCCACCCTGCCGACCGTCCCTGAGCTCAGGCGGCCGCAGCCAGCCGAGGCCGCTCCACCACGGCGGCGGCCGGCCTGAAGCGCCGGCCGAACCGGAGCACCGGCTGCTCCACGAACCGAAACGACAGCTCGGCGGTCACGAAGGTCCCCAGCACGCCGGCGGGGATGCCGACCCACGGGGGCAGCGGGTGGGTCCAGGTCGCCCAGACGTACTGCCAGAGGTACAGGCCGTAGGAGCGCTTGCCGATCCAGACGAGCCAGCGCATCGAGAAGACCCGGGCCAGCCAGCCGCGGTTCTCGGCCAGGTACGGCACGACCTGCGAGACAGCAAGGCCGAGCAGGGCCGGGAGAACCACGAACTTCGCGGGCGTCGAACCCCGGTTCCATGCGACCCAGAGCACGAAGGCCAGCCCGACCAGAGCGCGGGGAAGAGCGAACCTGCTGGCCCGGCTGAGGGCGTGCCGCTCGTGCCAGACCAGCGCCGCGAAGGCACCGGCGAGCAGCCCGACGGCGCGGGTGTCGGTGCCGAAGTAGATGCGGTCCTGGGCCGCGTGAGTGCCGTCCCACAGCAGCCACGGCAGCACCGCGGTGACCGCGATGAGGGCTCCGAGTAACACGAGACGCAGGCGGCGGCCGAGGAGCAGCAGGCCCAGGAGCATGGTCGGCCACAGCAGGTAGAACTGCTCCTCGACGGCGAGCGACCACAGGTGCGACAGCGGCGCCTCCATCCCGCCGGAGATGACGTCCCAGTTGGCCAGGTAGACCAGCGCGACGCCGATGTTCCGCAGCGCGCCGCCGACGTCAACGGTGCGCCCGGTGCCGTCCCCGGAGGGGGTTGCGGCGAACCAGGTCTGGCCGTGGAAAAGGGCCAGACCGACGCACCAGACCGCCAGGAAGACGAACAGCGCGGGCAGCAGTCGGCAGGCCCGGCGGGCATAGAAACGGGCGATCGAGAGCCGACCGTGCAGTCGCCGCTCGTCCAGGATCAGCGCGGTGATGAGGAACCCCGACAAGCCGAAGAACACGTCAACGCCGTTGGTCGCCCCGGGAAGAAAGTAGTGGCCGACGAAGTGGAAGACCAGGACCAGGAGCAGGGCCAGCCCGCGGAGCCCGTCCAGGGCGGGGGAGTGCCCGAGGAGGGCAAACCGCGCTCGGCGCCGGGGTGGCGAGACGAGCCGCGGCAGGGACGAAGCAGTGGGCCGCAAGGCCGTCGCGGTCGGGGGGCTCACAAGGAGTCCGTGCCCTCTCAGAGCGCCTCTCAACCCTGACGTCAGCCCGGGAGCTGGGCCTCGATGGCGGCAACGACCTCCGGCGCGAGCGGGTCGACCATCGGTCGGAACCGCTGGATCAGCGAACCGTCCGGGGACACCAGCCACTTCTCGAAGTTCCACTGGACGTCGCCGGCCTTGCCGTCGGCATCCTCCACGGCGGTCAGCTCCGCGAACAGCGCGTGCTGCCCATCGCCGTTCACCTCGAGCTTCTCGAACAGCGGGAAGGACACGCCGTACGTCGTCGAGCAGAACTCGGTGATCTCCTCGGCGGAGCCTGGCTCCTGGCCGCCGAACTGGTTGCACGGGAAGCCCAGCACCGAGAAGCCGCGGTCTGCGTAGGTCTCCTGCAGCTTCTCCAAGCCGGTGTACTGCGGGGTGAGGCCGCACTTCGATGCGACGTTGACGAGCAGCAGGGCCTTCCCCGACGGCAAGGAGGTGGGCTCGCCGGTGAGCGTGTTCAGCGGGATCTCGAAGAGGGTCATGGCCGTATCATCGCCTGCGCCCACAGGGGACCGCACGAGAGGGTGAGGCATGTCGGACGAGACCGCGCAACGGGACCAGGCCCGTGAGAAGTTCGAGGCCGGCGAGTTCCGGGCTGCGTTGCACCTCTGGGACAGCCTCGAGCACCCCGAGCTGCTGAGCGCCCTGGAGGTCTCGATGCGCGAGGTCGCCCTCCGCGAGCGGGACGCTAGATGACGACAGTGGCCGTGACGGGCGCCGCCCGTGGGATCGGTGCCGCCGTCGCGCGTGCTCTCGCCCACGCCGGGTACGACCTGCTGCTCGGGGACCTCGATGCTTCCGTCGAGGCCCTGGCGACCGAGCTCGGAGGGATCGGAGGCGTGCTGGACGTGACCGACCAGGCGTCGTACGAGGCGTGGCTGGCGCTCGTGCCGCAGGTGGACGTGCTGGTGAACAACGCCGGGATCATGTGGGTGGGACGCTGCGACGCGGAGCCCGTCGGGGTGGCCGAGAGGCAGATGGCAGTGAACTTCCACGGCGCCGTACGGGGCACCCGGCTGGTGCTCCCGGCGATGCTCGCGCGGCGCGCCGGGCTGGTCGTCACGGTCGCGTCGGTCGCGTCCTACGTGTCGCCGGCCGGTGAGGCGAGCTATGCCGCCACCAAGCACGCTGTACACGGCTGGATGAAGGCGGCCCGGCAGGAGCTCGCCGGCAGCGGGGTGCAGCTGGCGCTGGTGATGCCGGCTGTGGTCGAGACCGAGCTCGCCGTCGGTACCGCGTCAGGTGGCGTGCCGCGGCTGACGCCCGAGGAGGTCGCGGCTGCGGTCGTCGGCGTGATTGCCAAGCCCCGGTTCGAGACGTTCGTGCCGGCCCGGGTGTCCGTGCTCGTCCGGGTGCTGGCGCTGCTGCCCCAGCGCGGTAGAGACGCGATGTACCGCAAGCTGGTGCCGAACCAGGTGCACGCCACCGATCCTGGAGTGCGTGCGGACTACGAAAGCAGGCTTTCGTGACCACGCCACGCAAGCGGGACGACACGTTGGTGCCGGTGTTCCTGCAGGCCGCTGCCGGCTGGGCCTGGCGGCTGCTGGTCATCGGCGCATCGCTGTACTTCCTGGGCAAGCTTGCCAGGAAGCTCGAGCTCGCCCTCGTGCCGCTCCTGACGGCGATGCTGCTGACGGGTCTGCTGCAGCCGGTGAACGCCCGGTTGCGCCGGCTCAAGTTCGGTCGCGGCTCATCCGCGGTGTTCACCATGCTGCTCGCGATCGCTGTTCTCGGTGGGGTCGGTGCCTTCGTCGCGAACCGCGCCGCCGCCGGCTATCCGGAGCTCGTCAACGAGGTGCAGGACCTCGTGTCGCGCACCCAGAACTGGCTCGTCGACGGCCCCCTCAAGCTGCCGCGCAGCAACGTCAGCAACGTCGGCGACCAGCTCGTGGCCTACCTCAGGGACCGGCAGGGCGAGGTCGTCAGCAGCGCCGTCGACATCGGCAAGACGGCGGTGGAGGTGCTGACCGCGCTCGTCCTGACCTTCTTCCTCACGATCTTCCTGCTGTACGACGGACGCAACATCTTCAACTGGGTGACGGGGGCGTTCCCCAAGCACCTGCGCGCCAAGGTCGACGAGGTCGGCGAGCGGATGTGGGAGACCGTCTCCGGGTACGTCTCCGGCACGTTCCTGGTCGCGGTGTTTCACGGCGTCGTGATGGGCGTGACGCTGGCGCTGGTCGGGGTGCCGCTGATCGCGCCGCTCGCCGTGCTGATCTTCATCGGAGGGTTCATCCCGCTCATCGGTGCGGTCGTGTTCGGCGGTCTCGCGGTGCTGGTCACCCTGGTGGCGAAGGGCGGCGCGGCCGCCCTCATCGTGCTCGTCGTGCTCATCGTCGAGAACCAGATCGAGGGACACGTGCTCCAGCCTTTCGTCGTCGGCCGGCACGTCTCGCTGCACCCGATGGCCATCGCGCTCACGCTCACGGGGGGCGCCATCATCGCCGGCCTCCCGGGAGCGATCTTCGCCGTACCGCTGGTGGCCGCCCTCAACGCGGCGTACAAGGCACTGCAGGGGGAACCTGCGCAGCACGGTGGCATCCACCTCGACGCGCACGACCCTGCCGGGGCTAGCTGATCGGCGTCCAGTCGTCGAGCCAGGTGATCCGGTCGTAGCCGTAGGCCAGGCACGCCGCCTTGACGTTGGTGTCGAACGGCTGCATCTCGCGCCGCAGCGTGAGCTCCCCGCCGACCTGGTAGACCGACAGCAGTACGGCCACCGGCGTGCTCCGGGCCACCTCGAGGGGCGTCTCGATCGATGCGTCCGCTGCCGTCGTGGCGACGAGCGTGCCGGCCCACTGGAGCGGCACGTGACTGGCCGAGAAGGCGTAGACGGCGAGCCGCTCGAGGTCGTGACAGCGTCGCAGGTCGACAGCGATGGTCTCGAACTCGGCGCGCTGGGCCTGCAGCACCAGGTGCTTGCCGTCCGGTGGTCCGTTGCGGTTGCCGCCCTCGTGCTGGACGGTCGAGACCGGCCCGCCGCGCAGCTGGTAGGCGCAGCCCAGGCGGAGGTCGCCCAC
>JBKJVH010000069.1:0-3266 GCA_046590985.1 Mycobacteriales bacterium | reverse complement strand
GCCTCTTCCGCCTCAGGCCACGCTGCAGATGGCCCGCCCGGCGACTGTCATGGGAGAGGGGCAGGTGCTGGCGGACTGGACGGGCATGCTGCTGCCCACCCTCGACAACACCTGGGGGGACTTTCGGCAACCGCCCACGCCCGGACTGCTGCCCGTGCTGCTCTGGCAGGTCGAGCACCGCGTTGACGAGAAGTGGTCCTTTGCTTCGGTGACCTTTGGTGAGCGGGGACAGGTCCGCGATGGTGCGCAGTGGCGACCGCTCGTCTGGTCCGACAGCGCGGGCGGCCCGGCCGGCGCTGAAGGCGAGGAGCAGAAGGGCTATGTCCCTGAGGAGTTCTTGGACCTCGGCCCCGTCGAGGCGGGCGCCGTCGTGGACGTGCGTTTCGCCGTACCCCATGAGGGTGCGGCCCTTGCGTGGCTGTCTGTCGGCTCGACAGCGGACAAGCAGGTGCGGTGGAACGGCGTCGCGATCCAGGGTCAGTCGTCGCCCTACTCCCTCGACGTACAGGTGCCTCTGCGGGACGGTGACAACTTGCTCGAGGTGCGGCTCACGGCGGTGACCGCCCGCCGGTTGAAGGCCTCGTGGTGCCTTCGGCACAGCCCTGAGAGCCCGCGGCCTGAGTGGGTGACCGGGACCAAGATCTCTCGCGCCTTCTGCCTCAACCAGGTGCCACAAGAGCCGTTGTTGCAACTTGGAACTGTTGGCCGGGTGACCATGAGCATCAACGGCTCCGTGGTCGCGCGGCACGGCGAGTTCGACAACTACAGCGCCGTCCGGCAGCCGCGGGTGCGTCGATACGACGTCGCTGATTTCCTGGTCACTGGCGACAACCTGGTCGAGATCGAGCTGCACGAGGCGCAGGCAGCTGTGGTCGTCGATCCTGGCTGGGACCAGCCGGAGCTGGTCACGAATGGCTCGTGGACGGGCGTGACGGGAGGCCTGCCGGAGATCCCGCACGACCCGCGTTGGGTGCAGCTGCGGCCTCGATCGCACCCGTTGCCTGAGGCCCACGTGCTGGAAGGGCTCCCCGCCGCGGACGCGGTTCGGGTTGCCGGGCCTGCGACCGGTGACCATGAGTCGGCGTTCCGGTTCGCGCTTCCTCCTGGCGCCACGGGGTTCCGGCTGCCGATCACCTTGCCGGTCGCGGTCGACATCGGTCGGCTGGAGGACGGCTGGTGGGTGCTCGATGCCCCGGCGGCAGCGGGGACCCGCGTTGGTGTCGCCGTGCGGCACGACGGCCGATGGGACGGTGGCCTGCTGTGGCCGGGGCCGATCGAAGTGCGGGCCAGCGGGCACGGGGTGGTGGCGATCGGTCCGTGGAGCGAGGTCGGTCTGGCGAGCTGGTCCGGTGGCTTGCGCTACCGAACAGTGGTCGGGCGCCTGGTGGCCGCGACGCTCGACCTGGGCGCCGTCCGTGGCACGGCAGAGGTCCGGGTCAACGGCGAAGATGTCGGCTGCCGGCTGTGGTCGCCTTACTCCTTCGACCTCGGTGAGCGCCTAGCCCTTGAGGAGAACGTGATCGAGGTCGACATCTACAACACGCTTGCGCCCTACGTCGGTGCCATCAGCCCCACCCGCTGGGTTCTTCCGGGCCAGACGTTGTCCGGTCTGCTCGGTCCCGTCGTCCTTCGCACAACAGTCCTCAAGGAGAGCCCATGACCGCCGCGCTGACGAGAACCCTTGCACGCAAGACCGCCGCCCGGCCACGCATCGGCGTGCTGTCTGCCGGTCTCGGCACCTACTGGGAGCAGTTCCCTGGCTTGCGGGAAGAACTGGCCAGGCAGACCAGGCGGGTTGTCGAACGGCTCACCGAGGCCGGTGCCGACGTGGTGGTCGAGGAGTTCGTTTCGTGGCCTGAGGAGGCACCTGGTGCCGGGGACCGGTTGCGGGCGGCCGGGCTCGACCTGCTGGTCGTCCACCTCGCGACCTACTGCACGTCGTCGCAGGTGCTGCCTGCGGTGCAGCGGGTCGGCGTGCCCGTGCTGGTCATCGACCTGCAGCCCACCGCCAGCATGGATCACCCCAACACCGACACCGGCCGGTGGTTGGCCTACTGCGGCGTCTGCTCGCTGCCCGAGATCTCCTCAGCTTTCCAGCGCAGCGGCATCGAGTTCCGGTCGGTGACCGGCCACCTCGAGGACGAGCGCAGCTGGGCCCGGATCCGCACCTGGGTGCAGGCAGCGGTGGCCTCAACGGCGTTGCGCAACGGGCGCTTTGGCCTGCTGGGCCACCTCTATCCGGGGATGCTCGACATCTCCACTGACCCGACCCAGGTCGCGTCGCAGCTCGGCGGTCACGTCGAGGTGCTCGAGATGGATGACCTGCGGGTCCGGGTCGAAGCCGCCTCCCAGGCACAGGTTGACGAGGTCCTCGTGCTGACCCACGAGCTGTTCGACGTGCACGACAGCGTGGTCGCGGAGGACCTCGCCTGGGGTGCGCGATGCGCGGTGGGACTGCGCTCGCTCACCGAGGACTTCCGACTCGACAGCCTCGCCTACTACTACCGCGGCCTCGGCGGCGAGCTCTACGAGCGGCTGGGCGCAGGCATGATCCTGGGCGCCTCGCTGCTCACTGCCGAGGGCACCCCGTGTGCCGGCGAGTTCGACCTGCGCACCTCCTTGGCGATGCTGGTGATGGACCGGCTCGGCGCCGGTGGTTCCTTCACGGAGTTCCAGGCCATCAACTTCGACGACGGTGTCGTCGAGATGGGCCACGACGGGCCGGCGCACCTAGCGATCAGCAGTGGCCGTCCGATCCTGCGCGGGCTCGGGACCTACCACGGCAAGCGGGGATATGGCGTGTCCGTGCAGTTCGGCGTACAGGAAGGGCCGGTCACCTTGCTGGCCCTGACGCAGCGGCGCGATGGCGGCTTGCGGATGATCGTGAGTGAGGGCAGCGTCGTCCCCGGCCCCTTGCTCGAGATCGGCAACACGAGCAGTCGGGTCAGCTTTGATCGTGATCCGGGGGAGTGGGTCGACGCGTTCTGTGCCGGCGGCCCGGCCCACCACTGGGCGCTCGGCGTCGGCCACCACGCCGCGACGCTGAAGAAGGTGGGAGAGCTGACTGGCCTCGAGGTCTACTCCGACAACCTGTGACGCCTTAGAGCAGGGCAACCAGGTCGCGGTAGGGATCGAGGCGTGAGTCGCCAGCGTCCAGATCGGTGACGAGCAGGGCGATGCGGTCCCAGCGCATCCCCGGGGCCAGCGCCCGGCTGCCGAGCTTCGTGGCATCGACGGCCAGCACCACCTCACTGGCGACCGGGGCC
>JBKJVH010000159.1:0-30088 GCA_046590985.1 Mycobacteriales bacterium | reverse complement strand
CATCATCGCGATCCTCGGCATCGACGAGCTGTCGGAGGAGGACAAGGTCCTGGTCAACCGGGCCCGTCGCATCGAGCGCTTCCTGAGCCAGCCGTTCTTCGTGGCCGAGCAGTTCACTGGCCAGCCCGGCAAGTTCGTCCCGCTCGACGAGACGATCGACTCCTTCAAGCGCCTCACCCAGGGCGACTACGACCACATCCCGGAGCAGGCGTTCTTCCTCTGCGGTGGTCTTGAGGACGTCGAGGCCAACGCCAAGAGGCTTGCGGGCTAAGCACTCCCTTCGGTCGTCCCCGGCCGTTGTGTCCTCAAAGCTGAGCGTGGGGCCCCTTGAGTCTTGAGGACACAAGCGGGGTGGTACGGCACCCGCGGGCGGATCTGGTTGGGTGAGGGCATGAGGCATCCCTGGGTCGGCGTTGACGAGGGCACGGTCCCGACCCACTCGCTGGCCGAGCCGGTGATCCCCGAGCCCTCGCGACACGGCGAGGGCGACCGGCCCGGTTGCAGCGCCTGCACGCGTGAGCCGGATGAGCTCGAGGTCTACCGAGACGACCTCTGGCGGGTCGGGGTGCTGGGCGAGCGCGCCTTCGTCGGCACCTGCATGCTCGTGCCGTTGCGGCACTGTGACGGCGTGAATGGGCTGAACAACGCCGAGCTGGCGACGTACGGGCCGATGGTCGCCGCGATCACCCGAGCCCTGATGGAGCGACCCCAGGGGACCGTGGGTTTCGGGGATGGGCGCGTCGGTCGGGTGCACAGCCACCTGTGGAATGACGGTGGAGCGCACCTTCATCAGTGGTTCTTCCCGCGTCCGCTGGGCTACCTGGACCTGTTGGGCTCGGTGCTGGTGGAGTGGGAGGAGGTGCTGCCCCCGGCCTCGCCCGAGCAGATCCTTGCTGGCGCCGTTGACCTCCGCAGCCGCCTCACGCCGTGATCTTGGCTCCCGGTAGGCTGTGGGCAGTCCGGAGGACCCCGGACGCGAACCTGGAGGACTGTCGTGGCGCTGCACGTCGAGCTGGTCTCGGTCGAGCGCGAGGTGTGGAGCGGCGAGGCCGACTCCGTCGTCGCCCGGACCACCGAGGGTGAGATCGGCATCCTGCCCGGTCACGCCCCGTTGCTCGGGCAGCTCGCGGAGGGCTTCGACGTCCGCATCCTGCAAGCCGGTGGCTCCGAGCTCGCCGTGAACGTCTCCGGCGGGTTCCTGTCGGTCACCGAGGCGGGCGTCACCATCCTCGCGGAGTCCGCGATCCTGCCGGGCGAATCCGCCTGACGTTCGAGCGCACCGGCACCCCGATCCCGTGCTGACCGCCGAAGTCCTCGCCGCGCTGGTCGTGGTTGTCCTCGGCCCCTTCGTGAGCATCCTGCTGCGCCGACGGGTGCTGTCGCGCAGCGGCGGGGCCATCGAGTTGTCGTTGCGGCTGAAGGTCAAGAGCCAAGGTCGCGGCTGGGTGCTCGGCGTCGGCCGGTTCATCGGCGACGACCTGCAGTGGTTCCGCGTCTTCAGCCTGAGCCCGCGCCCGCGGCGCACGCTGTCGCGGCGCGACCTGGTCGTGAAGACCCGCCGACCTCCCGTGGGACCGGAGTCGCTGGCGCTGCTCAAAGGTGCCGAGGTCGTGGAGCTCAGCTCTCGCAACGGCCCGGTGCAGATCGCGATGGATCCCTCCGCGATGACGGGCTTCCTGGCCTGGCTCGAGGCTCGCCCGCCCGGAGCGACGCTTCCGCGTTAGCGCAGGGGGCCTGCGCTGAGCACCTCGCGCACGTGCCCCTCGGTGAGGCCGTAGGGCGAGAACCCCCGCATCCACCAGGTAGCCCCCACCGCTTCGTACGCCCGCGGGTCGGTGTCGTCCTGGGCGCCGACCGCGACGTCGAACGGCCGGTCGGGGAGGACCAGGGCGGTGAGGGTCTCAGCGAGCTTGTCGGGGTGGTCGATCTCGATCGGGAACACCCCGTCGTGGCGTGCGGCGCGCAGCAGCGGCTTCGGGCGGCCGTACCGGACGGCGACCCAGATCGGCAGCTGCTGCTGCACCGGGGTGGGTTGGAGGGTGAGTCCATCGACGACGTAGTGGCGTCCGCGATGGGTCATGGGCTCCCCGGTGAAGGCCTCAGCCAAGATCGAGAGCCCTTCGTCGAGCATCTCCCCGCGCACCCGGTCGTCGAGCTCCTCGCCGGTTGCCGTCAGCTCCCCGGCCCCGTCGCCGCCGATGCCGACGCCGAAGGTGACCCGGCCCGCCGACAGTCGGTCGAGGGTCACCAGCTCGCGGGCGAGCTTCGCCGGCCGGCGGCGGGGGAGCGGGGTGATCATCGGACCGAGGCGTACGGACGACGTCGCACAGGCCATCGCTGCCAGCGTCACCCAGGGGTCGGCGACCGCGACAACCGGTGCCCGGTAGGCGATGTGGTCCCAGACGAAGACGCCGTCCCAGCCGGCCTCCTCGGCGTCAGCGGCCAGGCGAGCGACGAGCAGCGGGTCCGCGAGCTCCTCGAAGATCGGCAGGAACAGGGCGTGCTTCAGCGCTCTCCCCCTGGCTTCCAGGTGATGTCGCCGTCCGGGTTGGCGATCCGGGATAAGATGAACAGCAGGTCGCTGAGTCGGTTCAGGTAGAGCGCCGGCTCCTTGGCGGTGGTGTCGGGCTCGGTCTCCAGGAGGGCCCAGACGCCGCGCTCGGCGCGCCGGACGACGGTGCGGGCGACGTGCAGCAGGGCCGCGCCGGGGGTGCCGCCGGGGAGGATGAAGGAGGACAGCTTCTCGAGCTGCTCGTTGTAGGTGTCGCAGGCCTCCTCGAGGCGCGCGGTGTACTCGGGCAGCACCCTGAGTGGCGGGTACTTCGGGTCGGGGTCGACCGGCGTGCAGAGGTCCGCGCCGACGTCGAACAGGTCGTTCTGGATGCGGCGCAGCAGCGTGCAGAGCTCGTCACTCAGGCCACCGAGGGCGATCACGACCCCGAGGGCGCTGTTGGCCTCGTCGACGTCGGCGTACGCGGTTAGCCGGGGGGCGGTCTTGCGGACCCGGCTCATGTCACCGAGCGCGGTGGTGCCGTCGTCGCCGGTCTTGGTGTAGATCCTCGTCAGGTGCACAGCCATCCCGGCAGCCTAGGCGTCAGCCGCACCCGCTCGCACCGCAGAGCAGCGAGGTGACCGGACCCTGGAAGGTGACATCTGTTGCCGGGTCGCCGTTGCCGGTGAGCAGCTGCAGCCGGTCTGTCCCGGCGCTCGAGCTCGGAGCGCGGTCGATGAGGACGACCCCGTCCAGGCCGGGAGAGTCCTTCGGCGTGAATGCTCCGGTGGCGTCGGTGTCGTACAGCACCTGCGTGGTCTGCGGTTCCGGCACGACGACCAGGAGCTCGTGGGGCGGATCGGTGACGGCCAGCGCCAGCACGTGCGGGTGGGCTGGCGTCTCCGGACCGAGGAAGAACTCCGGGCCGTTCGCGCCACCGGTCGCGAGCCCGACCGTGTAGGCCACCGACTCGCCGGTGAGCCAGGCCTGCCCGACTGTGTAGCGGACGCCGCTGGCCGTGCGCCCGGAGAACAGCGGGCGGTACTGCGCCGCGGTGCCGGCCTGCCCGCGGGCCTCGGCGAAGCGGGTCAGGACGTCCTGCGTGGCAGGTCCGTCAGCTCCGCGTTCGGGCCAGGAGCCGAGGACGTTCAGCGGGGCGGGAGCCTCGGGTAGCCGGTCGTCGTTGGGGCTGGGACCGGTCGATGCCAGCGGCGCGGGGTGGGTGCGGGCGCCGGCGTCCAGGAGCACCGGGATTCCCACTGCCACCAGGGAAACTGCGACGGCAGACCCCGCCACGGCGGCCGCGAGCCGACGCCGGCGCAACCCCCGGGCCCGCTGCTCGATCCCGGCAAGCGGGTCGGGAGCGGGGGCCAGCACGTCGGCGCGAGCGTGCAGGGCGTTGCGCAGCTGGTCGTCGAGGGGACTCATGTCAGGACTCCGTCGGGAAGGGCCGCGCGCGGGTCATCGCGCAAGGAGGCGTCGGACCGCAGCGTGGCGAGAGCGCGCGAGGTGGTGGACTTGACGGTGCCGACCGAGACGCCCAGGAGGCGGGCGGTGTCGGCCTCGGTGAGGTCCTCGTAGTAGCGGAGCACGACCATCGCCCGCTGCTTTCGCGACAGTTGGGCCAAGGCGGTCCACAGGGCGTCGTGCAGGTCGCTGTCGGCGTGCTGGTCGCGACCGGGGACGTCGGGCACCTCGTCGTACAGCGCCTCGGGGCGCTTGCGGCGCCAGAAGCTGGTCTGGGTGTTGACCAGGGTGCGACGCACGTAGGCGTCGAGGGCGTCCCGCTCGCGGATCTTGTCCCAGGCCAGGTAGGTCTTGGCCAGTGCGGTCTGGAGCAGGTCCTCGGCGTCGGCGCGGTTCCCCGTCAGCAGGTACGCCGTCCGGAGCAGGGCAGCGGAGCGGGCGATGACGTAGGCGCTGAACGCCTCACGTGCTGGCTGGTCCACGACGGCTCCTCCGTTGGGGTCAGGGGACAGGACGCAGGGTCGCCGGCAAAGGTTGCGTCAGGAGACCCGTACCCGCTCGCGGCTGAGGAAGAAGCCGTGCTCGGTGCCGACATGCACGCACTCCACGCCAGTCGGGTAGGAGGCGCACTGCACGTCGCCGATCCGCAGCGCGTGGCCGTACGCCATGCCGGGCCCGCCGCCGGCGGCGTCCGAGGCGCATACGCCGACCGTCGCCGCCTCGTCGTCCGTGGAGAGCTCGGTACCGGCGCCCCAGTCGGCGTCGCAGTCACCCGGTCGCGGCGCCAGCTTCCAGTTGTGCTCGTAGATGTCGCAGCGCACGTAGCCCTGGTCCATCTCGCAGCCGATGTTCTTGCTCGGTGAGGAGAACGCGCGGAAGGCGCCCGGCCCGTCCGGGACCCTCTCGACGACGAGCCGGGCTGCCGTGGGCGCGGGCGTGCCGGCGGGTGTCGTCGGTGACGCGGCGGCCGGGGAAGGGCTGGAGGCAGCAGGTGGGGCGTTCTTGCCGCCGGAGCAGGCCGCCGTCAGCAGCAGGACGGCAAGCACAGCGGAGGCACGGCGCATCGGCGCAGAGTAGGGCACCTAGAGTCGTGCGCGTGGAGCGCTTCGTGGTGACCGGTGGTGCCCGGCTCGCGGGTGAGGTGCAGGTCACCGGCGCGAAGAACAGCGTCCTGAAGCTGATGGCCGCGTGCCTGCTCGCCGAGGGCACCACGACGCTCACCGAGGTCCCCGACATCCTCGACGTGGCGATCATGAGCGAGCTGCTCCGCCGCCTCGGGTGCGAGGTCGTCACGGGTGAGGGCACGGTCGCGATCACCGTCCCGGCTCGGCCCGGGCACGAGGCCGACTACGACCTGGTACGTCGCATGCGCGCCTCCATCACCGTGCTGGGCCCGCTGCTCGCCCGGTGTGGGGAGGCGAAGGTCGCGCTGCCCGGCGGGGACGCGATCGGCTCCCGAGGGCTGGACATGCACATCGGTGGCCTGGAGAAGCTCGGCGCGACGGCCGTCATCGAGCACGGGTACCTGGTCGCGAAGGCCGAACGGCTGATCGGGGCGGCCATCTGGCTGGACTTCCCGAGCGTCGGCGCGACCGAGACACTCGTGCTGGCGGCCGTCCTGGCCAAGGGCACGACCACGATCGACAATGCGGCTCGCGAGCCCGACATCGTCGACCTCTGCGAGTTCCTGGTGTCGATGGGCGCCCGGATCGGCGGCATCGGCAGCTCGACCCTGGAGGTCGAGGGGGTCGAGTCGCTGAGCCCCACGACGCACCGGACGCTGCCGGACCGGATCGTCGCCGGGACCTGGGCGGTCGCCGCCTGCCTGACCCGGGGGGAGATCTTCGTGCGGGGCGGCCGGGCGGACCACCTCGACAACGCGCTGGACAAGCTGACCCAGTGCGGTGCTCAGGTCAGCGTCCAGGCTGACGGCTTCACGGTCCGGATGGACACCCGGCCGCGCTCGGTGGACGTGGTCACCCTGCCGTACCCGGGGTTCCCGACCGACCTGCAGCCGATGATGCTGGCGCTCAACGCAGTCGCGGACGGCACCGCGATGGTGACGGAGAACGTCTTCGAGGCCCGCTGGATGTTCGTCAACGAGCTGACCCGGCTCGGCGCGGACGTGCGCACGGACGGCCACCACGCGGTCGTACGCGGTCGGGAGCAGCTGTCCGGCGCGCCGGTCACAGCGCACGACATCCGGGCGGGCGCGGCGCTGGTGCTGGCCGGGCTGGTCGCCGAGGGCATCACCGAGGTGCACGAGGTGCATCACATCGACCGGGGGTACGAGGGGTTCGTCGAGTCCCTCGTCGCCCTCGGTGCAGACGTCCGCCGCGAGGTCGGACCCGACCTGCCCTTCTAGCTGGCGGACACCAGCGACCGGGCGCGCTGCAGGTCCTTGGTGAACACCAGCACCTCGTACTCCCCGGAGATGCCGGCCCGGATGCCCGCCTCGGCGAGCACGCCCTTGAGCATCTCGGCGTCGTCGCGGGTCCGGACCAAGGCGACGGGGACGAGCAGGCCGAGGTCCCCGACGGCCTTGGTGAGCCGTCGTTCGTCGCGGTTCTCCGTCGAGAACACCCACCTGCAGATCAGCACGATGAGGCCGAGCGCGGCGATCGCGACGACCGGTGCGATCAGGAAGTGGAAGCTCGAGACGACGGGCACCTCATGAGTATCCGCTGGCCCCGGGAGAAGTGCCACCGGCGCGGCCCGACAAGGTGCTCACCGCCCGGCGCACGGAGCGACCGGCAGGCGCCGGACCTCTGCGCCTGATCCACAGGCGCCTTGGTCGTCCACATCTTCGGCCGCCGGCCGTTCTGACGGCTCCGTGAGCGCGACGGTGGTTCCTCCCTAGTCCTTCGGAGGAACCACATGCGCCGTCTCGTCGTCCTGCTGCTGCTTGCCCTCACCGCCCCGGCATTCGCCGCGGGCACGCCCACCGTCCAGACCGCGGCACCCTGGGGCCTGGACCGGATCGACCAACGGGCCCTGCCGCTGGATCATCGCTACCACTGGAGCTCAGGTGGTGCGGGCGTCACCGTGTACGTCGTCGACACCGGCATCCGGCTGACCTCGCGTGACCTCGGCGGCCGCGCCGTCACCGGGATCGACCTGGTCGACGGCGGTCCCGCGACCGACTGCAACGGTCACGGCACCCATGTGGCCGGGATCGTCGGCGGTGCACGCTTCGGGGTCGCGAAGAAGGTCCGGCTGGTGGCCGTCCGGGTGCTCGACTGCCAGGGCGGAGGGACGGCCGGTGGCGTTCAGCGCGGCCTCGACTGGGTGCTCGCCGACCACAGGCCCGGCGTGCCGGCGGTGCTCAACATGAGCCTCGGCGGGGCCCCTTCACCGGCGCTCGACAGGACGGTCCGGGCGCTCGTTCAGGACGGCATCGTGGTCGTCATCGCGGCCGGCAACGGTGACGCTGCCGGTCACGCGGTGGACTCCTGCCAGACCTCGCCGGCCCGGACCCGCGTCGCCATCACGGTCAGCGCCACGGACCTCGTCGACACCAAGCCGGCCTGGGCGAACACCGGGGCGTGCGTGGACCTGTTCGCTCCCGGCATCGACATCAGATCGGACTGGGCGAGCGGCGACACCGCCACCAGGACCATCTCCGGGACCTCGATGGCCGCGCCGGCAGTGGCCGGCGCCGCGGCGCTCTACCTCGGCACCCACCGGACGGCGACGCCGGCGCAGGTGCGTGCTGCGTTGGTCCGCGGCGCGACCACCGGGGTCGTCAAGGGCCATGGCACCGCGCCCGACCGGCTGCTTCATGTGACCGGCCAGTAACAAACATCACGGCCCGCACCCCTATCCCCGCGCAACACGCTCGTTACCCTGCGAGGTATGAGCGAGCGCGACACGACGTCGGGGCGAAGCCCCGCGGACAAGCCCTGGGTGATGCGTACCTACGCGGGCCACAGCACGCCGGCCAAGAGCAACGAGCTGTACCGGAACAACCTGTCCAAGGGACAGACCGGGCTGAGCGTCGCCTTCGACCTCCCCACGCAGACCGGGTACGACCCGGACAGCGAGCTCGCACGTGGGGAGGTCGGCAAGGTCGGCGTGCCCGTCTCCCACCTCGGGGACATGCGGGCGCTGTTCGACGGCATCCCGCTCGCCGAGATGAACACCTCGATGACGATCAACGCGACGGCCATGTGGCTGCTCGCGCTGTACGAGGTGGCTGCCGAAGAGCAAGGCGCCGTCCCCGCTCAGCTGGCGGGCACCACGCAGAACGACATCATCAAGGAGTACCTCTCGCGCGGGACGTACGTGTTCCCGCCCGGGCCGTCGCTGCGGCTGATCACGGACATGGTGGCGTACACCGTCACGCAGATCCCCAAGTGGAACCCCACGAACATCTGCAGCTATCACCTGCAGGAAGCCGGGGCCACGCCGGTGCAGGAGATCGCGTACGCGCTGTGCACCGCAATCGCCGTGCTCGATGCGGTGAAGGCTTCCGGCCAGGTGCCCGACGAGCAGTTCGGGGAGGTCTGCGCGCGGATCTCGTTCTTCGTGAACGCGGGCGTCCGCTTCGTGGAGGAGATGTGCAAGATGCGCGCCTTCACGCGGCTGTGGGACACCCTGCTCAGCGAGCGCTACGGGGTGACCAACCCCAAGCACCGGCGCTTCCGGTATGGCGTGCAGGTCAACTCCCTGGGCCTCACTGAAGCGCAGCCGGAGAACAACGTCCAGCGCATCGTGCTCGAGATGCTCGGCGTCACCCTGTCCAAGGACGCCCGCGCCCGGGCCGTCCAGCTGCCGGCCTGGAACGAGGCGCTCGGACTGCCGCGGCCGTGGGACCAGCAGTGGTCGCTGCGGCTTCAGCAGGTGCTGGCGTTCGAGACCGACCTGCTGGAGTACGACGACCTCTTCGAGGGCTCCGTCGTCATCGAAGCCAAGGTCGCCTCGCTGTGTGCCGAGGTGACCAAGGAGATCGACAAGGTCCAGGCGATGGGCGGGGCGATCCAGGCTGTCGAGTACATGAAGACCGCGCTGGTCACCTCCCACGCCGAGCGGCGCCGCCGCATCGAGGACGGCGAGGACGTCGTCGTGGGGGTCAACCGCTTCACCACCACCGAGCCCAACCCGTTGCTCGCCGACATCGACGGCGCGATCATGACCGTCGACCCCGAGGTGGAGGGGCATGCGGTCGAGGCGATCGCGACCTGGCGCAGGGAGCGGGACAACGTGGCGGTCGAGGAGTCCCTGCAGGCGCTCCGGGACGCCGCCAAGACCGACGAGAACCTGATGGCGGCGACGCTGGCGTGCGCCCGAGCGGGTGTCACGACGGGGGAGTGGTCCGGAGCGCTGCGCGAGGTGTTCGGGGAGTACCGCGCGCCGACGGGCGTGGCGGGGGCCTCGGTGGCGGCCGACTCCGGCGAGGCCATCGCGGCCGTCCGGGAGCGCGTGAAGCAGACCGGTCAGGACCTCGGTGCCCGGCTGCGCTTCCTGGTCGGCAAGCCCGGCCTGGACGGCCACTCCAACGGCGCCGAGCAGATCGCCGTACGCGGTCGGGATGTGGGCTTCGAGGTCGTCTACCAAGGGATCCGGCTGACGCCGGCGCAGATCGTGGCCGCTGCCGTCGAGGAGGACGTCCACGTCATCGGACTGTCGATCCTGTCCGGCTCGCACATGGAGGCCGTCCCGGCGGTGCTGGACGGGCTGAGGGCGGCCGGCGCCGGCGACATCCCGGTCATCGTCGGCGGGATCATCCCGGACTCCGACGCGGCGAAGCTCACCGAGCTCGGCGTGGCCGCGGTGTTCACACCGAAGGACTTCGATCTCACGACCGTGATGGGCGCGATCGTGGACGTGATCAGGGACGCCAACGACCTGAGCTGAGCTTCCCTGGCTGGAGGGGCAGGAACCGGGGCAAAAGCGTCGAAAAGAGGAGCGGTCTCCCTCTGGTCGTAGGAAAGCAGGACCCCGTGGCTCGTCGTCCCGTTGTGCTCGCCGCCGGCGTGTCGGCTCTGTCGGCGCTGCTGCTCAGTGGCGGGCCGTCGCACGCCACCGCCCTGGTGGGCCCGTCCGGGCTGCGCGCGATCTCCCCGACGTACGCGGCCGGTCAGAACCCGGCCCGCGACCACGAGGACCCGGTGCCCGCGCTACCCGACGCCGCCATCGCCGATGTCGACACGGTCGGCCACCAGGTCGCGTACGCCAAGCAGGCCGCGGCCCTCCCGGGGGCCGAGAGCGCCCGCGGCTGGAAGAACGTCGGACCGTTCGGGCAGGACGACCCGTCGAGCTACCCCTCGGGTGGCCTCCGGTTCGCGCGTGGCGCCGGGATGGGCGCCGCGGCGGCGGTCGACCCGCGTGACCCGAGCGGCAACACCCTCTACATCGGCACGATGGGCGGGGCGTGGAAGAGCACCGACGCCGGCAAGACCTGGGCGGTGCTGGGGGACGGCACCTTTCTGCGGTCGGCCGTCGGCGCGGTGGCGCTGGACCCGCACCACCCCGGCGACCTCTACGTCGGCACCGGCATCGCGCTCGCGACGCTGTCCGGCGACGCCCCCGGTTCGGGCGTCTACGTCAGCCACGACAACGGCAGGCATTTCACGCGCCCCACGAAGAACGTCCTCGGGTACGGCGTGAACGCGATCACCGCGACCCGCGACGGCGTGCTGGTGGGTACGAGCCACGGCCTGTACGTCACTCGGGACCGCGGCGCGAGCTTCGCCCGGGTGGTGCTCCCGTCCAACGCGGCGCACACCGCGCCGGCGACCGGTCCGTACAGCGACTGGATCACCTCGATCGTCGTCAGCCCGACCAACAACGCCGACGTGACGGCGGCGATCGGGCTGCCGTACGGCAAGCGCAAGGACACCGCGGGCAAGCCGCTGTCGCCCGCGAACGGGCTCTACCGGTCCACCACCGGTGCCCGGGGTGCGTTCCACTACTTCGCGGGCACCGCGGGCCTGACGAACCCGAGCGCGAGCACCGACCCGCTCGGCCGCATCGTGCTGGCCTACGGCGGGACCGACACCGAGACCCCGGTGCTCTGGGCGTTGGTGTCCGACGCGGGCCTGCTCAACAAGGCGCAGCCCGCCGGGCTCGACGTCGTCGGGACCACCACGGGCAAGAGCCTGAACGCCACGAACACGTTGCTCAACGGGCTCTACCGCTCGGACAACGACGGCGTGACCTGGACGTTGAAGGCGACCCCGCAGTCGCTGACCAGCACCCCCAACAGCGGCCTCGGGATCTACCCGGCGCTCGGCTACGGCATCGGCGTCCAGGCGTTCTACAACCTCTGGCTCGCGGTCGACCCGCGCAAGTCCGACCAGGTGTTCTTCGGCCTGGAAGAGGTCTTCCAGTCGGTCGCCAACACGGGGGCGACCCCCGGCCTCGGACAGTTCGAGATCACCCAGAAGTACTGGGACGCCTGCGGTTCCACCACCTACCTCGAGAACGTGTACACCGGGACGACCTGCCCGGACGGGACGCCCTACTACGGCGGCCCGGCGACGCACCCGGACCAGCACGTCGGCGTCATCGCCCGTACCCCGCAGGGGATCCGGCTCTACACCGGCAACGACGGCGGCTACTTCCGGCAGGACAGCCGGGCGCTCACCGACGGCCGCAACGCCTTCGACCAGAACCACTGGACCGACATGAACCACCTTGCGTCCGTGGAGCCGTACCACATCGCGCGCACCCCAGCGGGGCAGTACGTCACCGCCCTGCAGGACAACGGGGGCGGCATCTTCGACCAGGGCGGCACCAACAAGCTGGTGTCCAGCGGCGACGGCGTCTTCGCGATCGCCACCTCCAACCCGGACGTGTTCTACACCTCCGCGCAGGGCGCGATCCTGTACGTCACGAAGGACCGCGGCAAGCACATCACCGAGATCCAGCCCAACCTGACGGCGGCCGGCTTCACCAGCCCGATCGCGATCGACCCCCTGGATGAGAACCACCTCGTGGCCGCGGCTCAGGATGTCAACGAGACGACCAAGGGCCCGAACACGGTCACCACCATCGACCCGGTGCTCTACACGGTCGTGAAGACCGACTGGACCGCCTCGTTCGACGCGGGCACCTCGACCTACCTCAACCCGGCGACGGGCAAGGCGATCCCGTGGACCTCGCAGGCGCTGGCCGTCCGCGGCGCAGCGATCTACGACGCGGTCTGCGGGCTGTGCCGCAACTCCCTCGGTGACCCGACGGCCATCCACACCACCGTCGCGACCAACGTCGGCAAGGCCGGGTGCACGCCGACGAAGGCCTCGACGAAGTGCTGGCACCTGGCCGCCGGCAAGGGCCTGCCGCACGTCGCGATCCAGGCCGCCGTGATCGACCCGGCCAACGTCCGCACCGTCTTCGTCGGCCTGACCGAGAACAGCAACATCGGGTACGACCAGAAGGTCGTCGGCGCGGCGCGCGTCATGGTCAGCCACGACGCCGGTGAGCACTTCACCGACCTGACGGGCAACCTGCCGCACTCCAACATCCGTGACCTGGTGGTCCGCGACGGCCGGCTCATCGCGGCCGGTGACAACGGGGTCTTCACGGCGCCCTTGGGGTCGAGTCACTGGTCGCGGCTCGGCAAGGGGCTGCCGCAGGTGCGCATCTACGACCTCGACCTGGACCGGACCGGCCGCTACCTGAGTGTCGCGGCCTACGGCCGAGGGGTCTGGGTGCTCGACTTCGCGGCCAAGGCAACGACGAGCTCGGCCGGTCCGTCCGCGGGGACGCCCACCAGGGCGGCGGTGGCGCGAGGGTCGCTCGCAGCCACCGGCCTGGACAGTCGGCTGCCCTGGCTGGCCGTCTGCGCGCTGCTCGTGGGCGCGGTAGCCACCCGGCGCCGCCGCCGCTCGTGACCAAGATCCACGGAACGGGAGCAATTCAGATCCGGCCGGATCGCGTTGCTCCCGTTCCGTGGATCACCGGGGGGAGGGCTTGAGATACGCCGGCGTCGGGCCGATGCTCTGAGGGACCCCTGCCCCAGGAGAGCCTCGTGACCAGCCAGCACCTCGCCGACGTCCTGCCGATGCCCTCGCGCTCCGACGCGGCCGCGGTGGCCAGCCGGCTGGTCGCGAACGTCGAGCGGGTCGTGCATGGCCGCAGGCCGGCCGTCGAGCTCGTCATCGGGGCGGTCCTGGCCGGTGGGCACGTGCTGGTCGAGGACGTCCCGGGCAGCGGCAAGACCACGCTCGCCCGGGCGGTCGCGCGCAGCCTGGGGGGAAGCTTCCGGCGCATCCAGGGCACCGCTGACCTGCTGCCCGCCGACATCACCGGCAGCGGCATCTGGGAGCCCGACCGGCACGCGTTCACGTTCGTCCCGGGACCGGTGTTCGCCAACGTGGTGCTGGTCGACGAGCTGAACCGGACACCTCCCCGTACGCAGTCGGCGTTCCTGGAGGCGATGGACGAAAGTGCCGTCACGGTCGACGGCGTGCGGCACCCGCTACCGGACCCGTTCGTGGTGCTTGCGACCCAGAACCCGCTCGAGCAGCACGGCACGTACCCGTTGCCGGAGGGCCAGCTCGACCGGTTCGCGGTGACGCTGTCGCTCGGCGTCAACGACCCGGCGACCGAACGGCTGGTCGTCCGGGAGCAGCTCGACCACGCCACTGTCGGCGAGCTCGAGGCGGTCACCAGCCCCGCCCAGCTCAGCCTGGTGCGCGCCGAGGTGCGGCGCACGTTCGTGGCCGACACCGTCCTTGACCACGCGATCCGGATCGTCGAGGCGACCCGCAACCACCCGACGGTCGCCCTCGGCGCCAGCACCCGCGCGGCGCTGGCGCTGGTCCGCTGCGCGCAGGCCCGCGCGCTCCTGGGCGGCCGCGACCACGTGCTTCCGGACGACGTGAAGGTGCTCGCCCCTGCGGTGCTCGGCCACCGGGTGGTGCTGCGCGACGAGGGCTCCGGGCACCAGCTCGTCGCGGATCTCGCCGCTGCGGTACCGGTCACGCTGCGCTCGTGACCGTCCGACCGACCCGGGGGTGCGCTGGCGCGGTCCTGGTCGCGATCGTGCTCAACCTGCTGGCGCGGGTCACCGGCGACAGCTGGCTCGCGTTGGGCTCGGCGGCCGCGATCGTGCTGCCGGTGGCCTCGCTGCTGGTACGCCCGCCGCTGGCTGCCCTCCACCTCGACCCGCAGGGCCCCCGGAGCGTGCTGGCCGGGACGCCCGTCGAGCAGACGCTCGTCGTCACGAACACCGGTCGGCTGGCCAGCCCGCCGTGCACCTGGCGGGACGGCGTCGAGGTCGACGTACCGGCGTTGGCTCCCGGGGAGACCCTCACCGTGCGGGTGGGCCGTCCCGGCCTGCCTCGAGGCCGGTACGACGGGGCGCGCGCCACCGTGACGACCACCGCCCCGTTCGGGCTGCTGCGGTGGGTGCGTCCGGTCCCGACGTCGAACGTCCTGCTGGTGCACCCGCGCACGGATCGGGGTCGGGTGCTGCGCCCCGGTGGGCAGCTGGTCGGAGCCACCAGCTCGTCGCCGGTCGCCGGCAGCGGGCTGGAGATCCTCGGCCTCCGGCCGTGGCGTTCCGGGGACGCCTCGCGGGCGGTCTCGCAGCGGGCGACCGCGCGGCACGGCCGACCCGTCGTGCTGGAGCGGGAACGGGAGGCTGCGGAGGGTCCGGGCCTGTTGGTGCTGGCCTCCGGTGGCAGCACCGGCGAGACGTGGGAGCGTCAGGTGTCCTACGCCGCTTCCGTGGCGATCGCGGCGCTCAGGGCCGGACGCCCGGTCACCCTGCTCGCCGGTGAGGGTGGGCCGGTGCCACCTCGGGTGCTCGACGTGGCTGCCGTGCTGGACTTCTTCGCGGCCATCGACCAGGCCGGCCGGCTCGACCCGGGGGCGACTCGCGTCGCGCAGCGCGCATACCACCCGGGCGGCACGGTGCTGCAGCTCCGGGGGCTCAACGCAGGTCTGCAGATCAGCGCCGCGAGCTGCTGCCACCACGAGGTGCTCGATGCCTAGCGTCACCGCGATCCTCGTCGCTGGGCTGGCCGGCCAGCTCTCGGCGGCGGTGGTCGGCATCCTGCCGTGGGCGGTGCTGCCGGTGACGGCGGTCCTGCTGGTGGTGCTCGGCCACGTCGGGCTCCGGGCCGACGACCGGCGTGCGGAACTGCTCCGCAAGGGCGCCACCGTCGTCGCACTCGTCGTTTCGGCGTTGAGCTTTCCGAGCATCGTCGGCGTCGCAGATCCCCAGCGCCTCAAGGGATCTCTCGGGTTGCTGCTCGTCGCGATCCAGGTCTGCCAGGCGGTCGGTTGGCGTTCCCCCCGCGAGCGTCGCGGTGGCGTCCTGACGGCTCTGGGCGTGCTCGTGCTCGCCGCTTCGTACGCGCCGGACGTGCTCGTCGGGCTGCCGCTGGTCGTCGGCTGGGTCGCGGTGCTGGTGGCCCTCGGCCAGCTCGGGGGCTCACGCGCGCGGCAGCTCACCCCGGCGGTCGCCGTGGCGGTGGCCCTGGGACTCGTGGCCTACCTGCTCATCCCGGCGCCGGTGTCGGCGGGCGTCCGCAGCCGGCTCGCGGCGCGCTCCGGCGAGAGCCCGGTGGCGGGTCGCTCAGAGGCCGGTGCGCTGGCGTTCAGCTCCGGCAGCCTGGACCTGCGCACCCGCGGGGCGCTGTCGCCGGCCGCGGTGCTCGAGGTGCCGTCGGACTCCCCGGCGCTGTGGCGTTCCACGACGTACGACACCTACGACGGCACCGGCTGGACCACACCGTCGAGTGTGAACCGGCGAGGCGACGGCCCACGGTTCGAGGTGTCGCAGGCCACCGGACCGACCCGCACCGACACCGCGAAGCTCCGCGTGGACAGCCAGGGGACGGTCTGGTCGCCGGGGCTGATCACCAGCATCACCGCGCCCGGCACCGGTTTCGCCAGCCGGGAGACCGGCGAGGCAGAGCTGCCCGGGCTGACCGGTTCCTACACGGTGACCAGCGACGCCCCGGTCAGCGACGACGCCGTGCTGCGGAGCCAGACCGGCGCCGACAACCGCGACGAGCGCTGGCGGCTGCTGCCGACCCGGCTGCCCGGTCGGGTGCGCGCCCTCGCGCTGCAGCTCGCCGCCGGCACCGGCAGTCGTTGGGGTGCCGCGGAAGCGATCGCCGCCTACCTGCGGACCAACGCGACCTACCGGCTCGACTCTCCGGTACCCGGCCCGGACGAGGACGCGGTCGACCGCTTCCTGTTCACCGACAGGACGGGGTTCTGCGAGCAGTTCGCCAGCGCGGAGGCGGTGTTGCTGCGGACCCTCGGCATCCCGGCTCGGCTGGTCACCGGGCTCGCCTACGGGACGCCCGACGGAGGTCACCGGCTCTACCGCGGGACCGACCTGCACGCCTGGGTGGAGCTGTGGGTGCCGGGGGTGGGCTGGGTGTCCTCCGACCCCACGGCGGGTGTGCCGCTCGCTGCCGGCGCGGGCACCGGGTCCTTGCGCCAGCGGGTCGCCGCGCAGGTGACGCACGGGCTCCGGGCCTTGACCCGGGTCCCCGGCGGGCGGCCGACGTTGGCGGCGCTGCTGCTGGCGGTTGTCCTGGTGGGGCTGCTGGTGCGCCGGCGGCCACGGCGGGTCGTCCTGCCCGTGACGGCTGAGGTCTCGGCCGGTCCGGCGCTGGCGGCGTTCCTGCGCTTCGACGCGCGCCTCGGGGCGTCGCGCCGTCGGCCGGGGGAGTCGCTCCGGGAACTCCGCGCTCGGCTGTCACCCGTGGTCTCCGATGCGCTGCAGGTCGTCGAGCAGGAGTGCTACGCCCCGGTCGCGCCGGACCCGCGCGGCGCCGTCGAGGTCCTCGACCGGTCCTGAACGCGCTTCCGCGGAACGTCATCAGGGCGCCGGCGGGGCGATCAGCAGGTCGTGCTCGACGAGCGCACCGGGCAGCACCATGGCCAGCAGCTCCTCACGCGGGATGTCGAGGGTCTCGCCGACGACCCCCGCGAGCGCGTCGACGCACACCAGCCCGGCGCTGAGAACACCGCGTCGGCCGGCCTTGTACGCGATCTTGTCGACGTCGCCGAGGAGCTCCTGGGGAAGGAAGGGCCGCAGGTCGGTGGCGGCCTGATCGTGCTCGGGTGCCTCGGCCAGGCAGGCCAGCATCAGCCACCGTGGGCTCTTCCCCCCAGCCGGTACGGCTGCCAGCAGCTGGTCGACCTTCGCCTGCAAGCCGTCGCTCGACTCGTGGGGGTCGACCTCGACCAGCAGCTGCGCGGTGACGCAGACGAAGGCTTCGAGGACGTCGGGGCCCTCCACGTCGTCGGCGAGCAGCACGTCGAGCAGGTCGATGGCGAGGTCGGCGGACAGCCCACGCGCGAGGGCGGTGCCGACGGCCTGGGCGGCTGACTCGACCGGCACCTGGCGCCAGAAGCCGGGGTTGATGCCGCCGCGGGTGCGGACGAAACGGGCCAGGGTGAGGCACTGGCGCAGCGCGTCGGCGGCAACCTCGGCGGTGATCGCCTCGCCGGCCCGCGGGCGGTGGGTGAGAAACGCGTCGAGCGCCCGCACCGGTTCGGCGACGCGGGACGCGCCCCGGCCCTGCACCTCCAGGGCGTACGCGCCCAAGGCGGCGGCGGTCGAGCGCAACCAGGCGCCACCGGGGCCGCCCTCGGCCTCGACGCGGGTGGCGAGGTCGGAGGCGAGGACGGGGTCGGCGTCCGGCGCGCCGGCCGCGGCGACGGCGAGGTCGACCCAGAGCGAGGCGAGCCGGGCCTGGCCGGCGTCGCTGACCATGTTCAGCCGGCGCAGCACGTCCTCGTCGGCGAGCTCCTCCCCGAAGGCGACGCGGCCGAGCCGGGCCACCGCGGTGACGGCGGCTTTCAGGGCCTCGCCGTGGTCGGCGCCGGACAGCAGCACGCTTGCGGTGGCGTCGGGGTCGTCGGCGAGCGGGTCGTCGGGCCGGAGCTTGCCGGGGAGCTCGGTCAGCAGCCGGGTGACCTCGGGCTCGAAGGGGCCGGTCTGGTCCAGGACGGTGGTGATGCCGGCGGGACCGGCGATCACGACGGCGGTGTTGAGGGCGACGCACAGCCGCGCCCCGAGCTCGGCCGAGAAGTCCTTCGGGGCGTAGTCGAAGGCACGCAGCAGCTTCGTCGACGCCTGGTCGGCCTCGAGGTCACCGCGGTAGTGCGCGAGCACCGCCCGCGCGAGCGTCTGGGCGGGGGACAGGTCGGCGGCGTGCTCATGGGCGTCGTCGTGCAGCAGCAGGTCCACGTCGTCGGCGAGCCACGGGGTGAGGCGGCCGCGGAGGGCATCCGCGAGCTCAGCGACGGGCAGCTGGAGCTCCGCGGCGAGGCGCTCGCAGTCGACGGGCTGAGCCCAGAAGCCGTCCTCCGGTTCGGCGTCCATGATCGCCAGCAGCACCATCCTGCCGTCGTCGCCGGGTTGGCCGGGCAGCGCCGCAACGAAGGGCGCGATCGGCAGCTGCCAGGACAGCGACTGACCCTCACTGAGGACCCGAAGGGTCAGGGTCGCCGACCCGGGCCCGTCGCCGTGCACGTCGACCTTGGCATCCGCCGCGTCGATCCGGTCGCCGGCGCCGGCGGGCAGGAACGTGTAGAGCACCACCGCGGGCTCGAGGGTGTCGGCCGCGTGGGCGTGCAGGACCGCACCGGCGGCGCAGGCGTACACAGGGGGGCGGTGCTGTTCGGGGGTGCTCAACAGGGTCCTCTCGAGATGGAACGCGTCCATTCTCGCTGATTCCTGCCCGCCGTGGGGCCGGCCTGTGCACGGGGCTCAGCTGACGGCTGTACGCCTCGTCCTCGCTCGCTGCCGGGTTCAGCGGTTGCTGTCGGCCAAGCGGACGAGCCCGCCGAGGGTTCCGACGTAGGCCGCGCCGTCCGGGCCGAGGCTGACCGGGGCGTAGTTGTTGTTGTAGCCGACGCCGGAGCCGGCCAGCTGTGACCACACCTGACGGCCGGTTCGGGCGTCGAACGCGGTCAGGAACCAGGCGTCCGGAGCCAGCTGTGCCGGTGGTGTGAACGGGGTCGCGTACGGGAGCTCCGCCGCCGACGGGTGGGTGTAGCTGTAGAGCAGTCCGTTCGCCAGACTCACCTTGCTCACCAGGGTGGGGACACGGGCCGTGGTGTTGGACCACGCCAGGTGGCAGCCGCCGTGCGCGTAGTCGACGTCGACCCGGGCGATCCCCGGCATCGTGTCGACGGAGCGGCTGGAGCCCGAGGGGGTCGGGCCGGCATAGCCGTAGTTGTTCTCCGCGATCAGCCCGCCCGGAACGGAGATGAGGCTGTTCTCGTCATCGCTCGCGCCGGGAGGGAACACTGCCTGTCGGCACACCGGCGCACGGCCCGGACCGGCCTTGCCTCGCCGGAACACCAGCACGTGCATCTGCGGGTCGGCGTTGTCGGTGATCGCGATGGAACCTCCGCCGCGGGAGGTCGCCGCCCCGATGAGCGTCGGCGTCGTCCCGCTGCCCTGGCTCACCTGGCCGGGCTTCTGCCGGCGGCCGCGGTCGTAGGGCTGGCGCCAGGTCACGGCAGGGCGGCCACCGGCGAGGTCGAAGCGGTAGAGCGCGGACGTGGAGACGACGAACACGCCGCCGGACTCGTCGATGGCGAAGCTGTTGGCGATCGTCTCGCCGCTGGGGAGCCGCTGGGACGCGACGTGGGAGGTGCGCGGGTCGACGACCCCCACGGTGCCGGCAGTCGTGACGAACCAGATCCGTCCGGCCCAGTCCGGCAGCGCGGACTGGATGCCCGAGCCGGCCGTCGCGGCACTGATGTCGTAGTCCTTTACCAGCGTGAAGGCGGTGCCGTCCTCGGCGAGCACGAGCAGGTGGCCCGTGAAGGTCGCGACGACTGCCCGGTCCTGGTTGTCGAGGTAGAAGTACCCGCCACCGGAGAAGTTCGTGAACGAGAACGTCCCTGGGGCCCGCCGCGGCAGCTCGTACGACGCCAGCGTCGCCAGGCTCGTCGGGTCGATCAGCCGCACCGTGGCCCCCACGACCGAGGGGCAGACCGTGACGATCCGGCCGTGGCGGTCGAAGGTCACCGACGCGCACTCCTGGCCCAGCAGCGTGCTGGTCACGGTCATCGCGTGCCCCATCGGGCCGGAGCGGGCGTAGGCGTCGGTCTGATAGGCGTCGTTGTGGATGTTGCTGCCGCCGTTGGTCGCCATGAACGGGTGCTGCGGCGTGGGCTGCGCAGGCAGCGGGTGGGCGACGGCGGGAGCGCCCGTGAAGGGGACCAGCAGAGCGTTGCCCGGGTCATTCGGGATCGGCGCGGCCGGCGTCGCCGCAGACGCGCCGGGCAGGGTGGTCGCGGCGACGGCGAGGAGGACGCCCGCGAGAGCCAGGCGCTTCATCGGTGGCCCCCCTTGCACCCGAGCGCTTGTGCCTGCTGCACGGTGAGGTACCGGGTCCGCGGGTAGTAGTTCCCGAGATCGGTCTGCTCGTGGCCGTACCGGGCGCGTTGGACCGATTGCCGAAAACCAGGTGCGGCGAGCATGTTGCGCTCGAGCAGCACGGTGTCCACGGCTGGGCCCATGGGCAGCCAGGCGATCCCGCACCGGGTGGTGGCGTTGCTGGGGCGGTGGGCAGCCGTCGACACCATGAGCGTGTAGGTGCGCGCGTGGTCCAGCAGGACCTGGTCGTCGACCAGACAGCCGTAGAACCGGCCGGACGCGAACTCCTCGGAGCACATCGACCAGTAGCGCAGCTGCCCGTCACCCATCCGGCGCTGGCCCTGGAACGTCTGCGGCGTGACCGGCAGCGTGGCCTGGATGACCGCCACGTCGCCCAGGCCGGAGGAGACGACCGTCGCGACGTACTTGTTGTCGGGGTTGTCGGCGAAGCCACCCGGTGCGGTCGCGGTGGTCGCGGGGGAGAGTCGGTCGCCGATCGCAGAGCCGGTGTACGGCGTGCCGGCGGTGTACGCCGCCGAGGTCGGGAGGTTGTAGAACTTGCGCCACACCGGCGGGTCGGTGCCCACCAGCGCCGGGTAGCCGACCGGCGGCGCCGCGGCGGCGACCTGGTCGTTGAGGTCGTTCGGCGGCACGGTGGGCTCGTCACACGTCGGGAGCGGGAACGACTGCCCTGAGGGCAGCGTTACGGCTACGTCGGGCAGGCCGACACCGCCGTCGTCGCCGTAGCCGGCGTCCTGGCGGTAGTTCCGGTAGATCACCGAGAAGGCCTGGTGACTGCGGGAGCCGTCCGCCGAGCCGGTGTAGAGCGTGTTGGGAGCTGGCATCGTGGGCCGGTCGCCGAGCACCACGTGCACCGTGTAGCTGCGACGGGTGGCCTGCCGGTCGGCGCCCACGCGGAACGGGTTGGTGCTGCCGGGGTCCGGCGCGATGGCGACATCGCTCAACCCGTCCGCCGAGCGCAGCGCCGGGTCGTAGGAGGTGAAGGACAGGTAGCGGCTGTGCGGGAAGCGCCCGGTCAGGGTCAGGGTCTCGCCGGGTACGGCCGGGAGCTGGGTCGCCCAGTAGTGCGCGGCCTGGTCGGGGAACAAGACATTGGCGCCGGTGGGGTCGACCTTGAGCCCCCAGGCGCAGGAGCGGGTCTCGTTGGCGGAGGCACTCCCTGACCACGGGCTGAGCGGGAGCGCGACGGCGCACAGTGCCACCGCTGCCATCCAGTGCCTGCGGGCCATGCGTCCTCCGAGACAGAAGTCGTTCTTGTGTCATAGGAAACATAGCGGACATATGTCTTGTTTGATCTAGTGTGTCCGCCATGCCCAGCGCGCTCGCCCCGACCGACGACCTCGTCCTCCGGTTGCAGCGCGAGCTCCGGCTCGACACCGGGACAGGGGTCGCCGGCCGTCCGACTCCCGAGCAGGCCGTCTCGGCTGCGACCGCACGCTTCCTGGAGCACCAGCGGGTCGACATGCAGCTGCTGGCCGCCGACCTCGGCGTGGGGCGGGCGACGCTCTACCGCTGGTTCGGGGACCGCGAGCAACTGCTCGGCCGCGTGCTGTGGGGCCTGAGCGAGCAGACCCTGGTCTGGCTGGCCGCTCAGGCGCCGGGCGCCGGCGCCGAGCGGGTGGTGGCCACCGCCGCGGCGTTCATGCGTGTCACCAGCGGTTACCCTCCGTTGCGTCACTTCCTGAGCACCGAGCCCGGCGTGGCCCTGCGCGCGCTGCTCGACCCCGGGAGCCCGTTGGTCCTTGAGCTCACGCGCTGGACCGCCCAGCAGCTGCGGGCCGAAGGAATCGGTGCCGGTGAGCCCTCGGCGGAGGAGCTCGCGGTCGTGCTTGTGTCCGTGACGAGCACGTTCTGCTGGGTGAGCATCGTCGCGGGCGCGGAGCCGGATCTCGACGCAGCAACGCTGGCTGTGCGGGTGCTGCTGCGAGCCCCCTCGCCAGCAGGGGTCTGCTGATGCTGAAGGCCCCCGACGGGAAGGCCGTCCCGCGCTCGAGCTCCGACGCCCAGTGGTGTGTCCACGTGCCGACGCAGCAGCGTCGCGCCCCTTAGCCTCCGGACTCGCAGGGGCAGGTGGTTCCGTCACGGCGACCGCAGCGCTGACCGGCGTACGCCGGTGCCGGCTCACCACGAAGCTCGGAGACCAACGACAGCAGTGCTTGTGCCACCCGTTCGGTTCCCGCTGCGACGGCCTCACGGTCCTCGGGGTCTCCCGTCAGGACGATCGGTGCGCCGGCCCGGACGGAGACCGGTCGCCGACGCAGACGGAAGCCGGTGCTGACCAGATCGCGCAGGCCGCCGTGTCCAAGCAGGTCCTGGGTCCCCCACTGGGCGACGGGGACGATCGTCGCACCCGACATCAGCGCCAGCCGGGCGACCCCGGTCCGGGACTGTTCGGGCCAGAAGTCGCGGTGCCGCGTCGTGGTTCCCTCGGGGTAGATCCCCACACATCCGCCGCGACGCAGCTCCGTCGCGGCCGGCGCGAGCGCCTGAGCCGGGTCGTTGCTGCGGTCGACGGGGATCATGCCCGTCGCGCGTACGACGCTGCCAACCACCGGGGTGGTGAACACACTGACCTTGCCCATGTACCTCGCCCGCCGACCGAGCTGGTTCACGGCGGGTCCGAGCACGAACGGATCGACGAAGCAAAGGTGGTTGCCCGCGATCAGCAGCGGCCCATCCGGCAACGGGCTGTCCGCCGTCACGGTGACGCGCCCCCGCGCGCCGATGAACGCACGGGACAGGAGCACGACGGTGGAGTAGATCGCGGTGCCGACCCGCGTGGTGCCGAGGTCGTCGTGGTGGCGTTCGTCGTACTGAGCACCAGTCATCGTGGTGCTCCTTTCGGGCAGCTAGGTGTACGACGGCAGGCTAGCGGCCCTCGACAGTGGGCCGGCCGATGGCGCCGGCGAAGTCGGTGTGGAGTTGCTGGGTGCCGCAGGGCATACCGTCTGCTGTCATGAGGCTGGTGATCGCGCGCTGCTGCGTCGACTACGTCGGTCGGCTGACCGCCCACCTGCCGGAAGCCGTCCGGCTGCTGATGCTCAAGTCCGACGGCTCGGTCCTGGTGCACTCCGACGCCGGCGGCTACAAGCCGCTGATGTGGATGACCCCGCCGTGCTCGCTCCTCGTGACGGACGACCTCTGGACTGTGACGAACAAGGCCGGCGAGCAGCTGCTCATCACCGTCTTCGAGGTGCTCAGCGACGTCGGGCACGATCTCGGCACCGACCCGGGGCTCATCAAGGACGGCGTCGAGAAGCAGCTGCAGGCCTTGCTGGCGGAGCAGTGCCACGTGCTGGGGGAGGGCTTCACGCTGGTGCAGCGGGAGTACTTCACCGACATCGGCCCGGTCGACCTGCTGTGCCGCGACGGCGACGGCGCCCACGTACTGGTGGAGATCAAGCGGGTCGCCGAGATTGACTCCGTGGAGCAGCTGACCCGTTACCTGCAGCGGGTCTCGACGGTGCTCGGGGAGGTACAGGGGATCTTGGCGGCGCAGTCGTTCAAGCCGCAGGCGAAGGTACTGGCGGCCGACCGCGGGATCACCTGCGTGCAGGTCGACTACGAGGTCCTCAAGGGCCTTGAGTCGAACGTTGCGACCCTGTTCTAGACTACCGACCGGTAACTTTCGCCGGCCCCCTTGGAGATGCAGTGGCGTTCAGCAAGATCGGTGTCGTCGGACTGGGCACGATGGGTGCGGGCATCGCGGAGGTGCTGGCCCGTTCCGGCCTCGAGGTGATCGGCGTCGAGATCGACGACGCGGCCGTTGAGCGGGCCCGGGGCCACCTAGAGCAGTCCACGGCCCGGGGCGTCACCCGCGGCAAGCTGACCGAGGAGGAGGCCGTTGCGCTGCAGGCCCGCATCTCCACGGGCACCGACCTCACCGCGGTCAAGGACTGCGAGCTGGTCATCGAGGCCATCCCCGAGTCGATGGCCCTGAAGCGCGAGCTGTTCGCCGCGCTCGACGCGCTGCTCGCTCCTGAGGCCATCCTGGCCACCAACACCTCCGCGCTGTCCGTCACCGAGCTGGCCACCGGCACCGGCCGGCCCTCGCAGGTGATCGGGCTGCACTGGTTCAACCCGGCAACCGTCATGGGCCTGGTCGAGGTCGTCAAGACCGTCGTCACCGATCCGGGCGTCGTGGTGGCCGTCGAGGAGCTCGTCGGGCAGGTCGGCAAGCAGAAGGCGACTGCCGGCGACCGCGCCGGCTTCATCGCCAACGCGCTGCTGTTCGGCTACCTCAACAACGCCGTCAAGATGTACGAGAGCAAGTACGCGTCCCGTGAGGACATCGACGCGGCGATGCGCTTCGGCTGCGGGCACCCGATGGGTCCGCTTGCGCTGCTCGACCTGATCGGGCTCGACAGTGCCTACGAGATCCTCGAGACGATGTACCGCCAGTCGCGCGACCACCGGCACGCCCCGGCACCGCTGCTCAAGCAGTACGTGACGGCCGGTCGGCTCGGCCGCAAGTCCGGCCAGGGCCTGTACACCTACGCCGCCCGGGACTCCTCCGAGGTCGTGGCTGACACCGCGCCCGAGGCTCCCGAGGGTGCCGCCCGCACCGTCACCAAGATCGGGGTCATCGGCACCGGCACGATGGCGACCGGCATCGTCGAGGTGTGCGCCAAGAGCGGGTACGACGTGGTCTTCCGCGCCCGCGGCGAGGACAAGGTCGCTGCGGTGCAGAAGAAGATCGAGGCCTCGCTGGAGAAGGCGGTCCAGAAGGGCAAGCTCACCGAGGACGCCCGGACGGCGACGCTGACCAAGATCTCCGGAACCACGGCGCTGGACGACCTCGCCGACTGCGACCTCGTGATCGAGGCCGTCGCGGAGGACCTGTCCATCAAGAAGGCGATCTTCGCCGCGCTGGACGACGTGATGAAGCCGGGTGCCGTCCTGGCCACCACGACCTCGAGCCTGCCGGTCATCGAGTGCGCGACGGCCACCTCGCGTCCGGGTGACGTCATCGGGATGCACTGGTTCAACCCGGCCACCGTGATGAAGCTCGTCGAGATCGTGCCGACGGTCCTCACCTCCCCGGACGTCACCGCGACCATCGTCGACGTCTGCAAGCAGACCAAGAAGCACGCGGTGCTCTGCGGGGACCGCGCCGGCTTCATCGTCAACGCGCTGCTGTTCCCCTACCTCAACGACGGCGTGAAGATGCTCGAGGCGCACTACGCCGACATCGAGGACATCGACTTCGCGATGACGGCTGGCTGCGGCCACCCGATGGGCCCGTTCGCGCTCATGGACGTGGTCGGCCTCGACGTCACGCTGGCCATCCAGAAGACGCTGTACGACGAGTTCCGCGAGCCGGGCGACTCGCCGGCCCCGATGCTCGAGCACCTCGTCAAGGCCGGCTACCTGGGGCGCAAGACCGGCCGCGGCTTCCGCGACTACTCCCGCAAGTAACCCTGGTGGGCAAGGGATCTCGGCGCGGAGCGCGTGCTGCCGAGGCCCTCAGCGCCCTCCGCAAGGACGACCAACCCCTGCTGCGTACGCCCGCCGGGGAGCGCACCGAAGGCGACTTCACGGTGCGCTCCGTCGGCGTGAGCGACCGGGTGTTCCTGTGCCCCGGTTGCCACCAGGACGTGGTCGCGGTCGCGCACGTGGTGGCCTGGCCCTACGGGGACCCGGAGCAGCGCCGGCACTGGCACTCGCCCTGCTGGGCGGCCCGGGACCGGCGCCGGCCGCGGTTCTAGGTCTGCAGATAGGGTCCGGAACGATGCCTGAGATCCGCGCCAACACCGTGCTGCCCGCCGAGCGGCGGCCGGTCGCGCTCGAGACGGCGGATGGTCTCACCCTGCTGGGGGAGCTCGCGCTGCCGCTGCACCGGGCTCCGGTGGCCACGATCATCTGCCTGCACCCGCTGCCGAGCGGCGGCGGGATGATGGACAGCCACCTGCTCAAGAAGATGGCCTGGCGGCTTCCGGCCCTTGCCGACCTCGCCGTGCTGCGGTTCAACACCCGCGGCACCTCGAGCGAGGCCGGCACCAGCGAGGGCGCGTTCGGGGACGCGGTCACCGAGCAACACGATGTCGCCGCCGCGCTCGACTTCTGCGAGGCGCTGGACCTGCCCGAGCTATGGCTCGTCGGCTGGAGCTTCGGCACAGACCTGGCCCTGATGTACGGCTTGGACCCGTCCCTGGTCGGTGCGATCCTGCTCAGCCCACCGCTGCGGTTCTCCAGGCCGGAGCACCTCCTGGCCTGGGCCGGGTCCGGCAAGCCCCTGGTGGCGCTGGTCCCCGAGCTGGACGACTACCTGCAGCCCCCCGAGGCACGGCAGCGCTTTGCGGTCGTCCCGCAGGCCGAGGTGATCGGCGTCGACGGTGCCAAGCACCTCTGGGTCGGGATGGCCGACGAGGTCCTCGACGAGATCGTCCGGCACCTGAACCCTGCGGCCTACCCCTTGCCCAAGACCTACGAGGAGAGCCCATGAGTTTCGACCTGACCGGCAAGACGGCCTTGGTGACCGGGGCCTCCCGCGGGATCGGACGAGCGCTGGCCCTGGGGCTGGCCGAGGCGGGCGCGGACCTGGCCCTGTCTGCTCGGGACGTACCGCTGTTGGAGGAGGTCCGGAAACAGGTGGAAGCCCTGGGGCGCAAGGCTTTCGTACTGCCCGCCGACGTCACCGACCCGGCCGCCTGCCAGCAGCTGGTCGCCGATGCGGTGGCCGCGCTCGGGCACGTCGACGTGCTGGTGAACAACGCCGGAGGGTCGTCGTTCTACGGCCCTTTCAACGACCTTCGCTTCTCCGGCTGGGAGAAGACGATGCGCCTCAACGTCGACTCGATCGTGCACCTGTCGCAGGCCATGGGCCGGCACATGGTCGCCCGGGGCAGCGGCAGTGTCATCAACGTGGCCAGTGTCGCCGGTCTCGGCGGGGTCCCGATGATGGCCGCGTACGGCGCCTCGAAGGCAGCGGTGATCTCGTTGACCAAGACCCTCGCGCTGGAGTGGGGCCCGAGCGGGGTCCGGGTCAACGCGCTGTGTCCTGGGTGGACCAAGACCGACCTCAACCGGGACCTGTGGGCCGACGGCGGCGACGCCCTGGTGGCGAACCAGGCCCTGAAGCGGTGGGCCGGCGTCGAGGAGATGGTCGGGCCGCTGGTGTTCCTGGCGAGCGACGCCTCGTCCTACTTCACCGGCCAGTCCCTGGTCGTCGACGGTGGGCAGACGGCGGGCTGATGCCGATGCAGGTGGGCGATGTGTTCGCGGGCACCTACCGCCTCGAGGCCGAGCTGGCCCGGGGTGGCATGGGGGTGGTCTACCGCGCGATCGACCTCGACCTGAACCGGCTGGTGGCACTGAAGGTGATGTCACCGTCGCTCAGTGGTGACGAGCAGTACCGCGAGCGCTTCCGGCGTGAGGCGGCGCTGGCCGCCAGCATCGAGCACCCGCACGTGGTGCCGGTGTTCCACCGCGCCGAGTTCGAAGGCGTCCTGTACGTCGTGATGCGGCTGGTCGACGGCACCGATCTCGGGGTGCTGCTGGACCGGGAGCGACGGCTCGACCCGGGCCGCACCGGCCGGCTGATGGCGCAGGTCGCCGCGGCTCTGGACGCCGCGCACGCCCGTGGGCTGGTGCACCGAGACGTGAAGCCGGCGAACATCTTGCTGGAGGGGCAGGACCGGGCGTTGCTCACGGACTTCGGGCTGGCCAAGCAGGTCACCGGGGGCGACGCCCTGACCGCCTCCAACGTGATGCTGGGGACGGCCGCCTACCTCGCCCCCGAGCAGGCCCTGGGAGGGCCGCTGACGGCCGCCTGCGACGTGTACGCGCTGGCCTGCGTCACCTACCACTGCCTGTCGGGGCGGACGCCCTACGACGACGGCCCGGCGCTCCCGGTGGCCGCCGCACACGCGTACGACCCGGTCCCGGACCTGGCGCAGGTGGCGCCGGAGATCCCGCAGGCTGTCGCGGACGTGGTCAGCCGCGGGCTGGCCAAGACGCCCGCCGACCGCTGGCCGTCGGCGGGGGCCTTCGCCGCTGCCCTCGAGGACGCCCTGGCGGCCCCTCCGGTGCACGTCACCGCCCCGCTGCCGGTGGTGGGCGCGGCGCCGGCCGGTGAGCCTGTCGCGCCGGCACGCGCCGGCCGGACCCGCTGGTGGTGGGTCGCCGGACTTGCCCTCGTGGCCGGCGCGGCCAGCCTCGGTGTGGCGCTGAGCACCGGTGGCTCGCACGACACAGGCACGCTGCAGGGCTCCCCGAAGCCGTCCGCCGATCGGTACACCGCCGTGATCGGGCAGCTGCCGACCGGCGTGTACACCGACTGCAAGCCGGCTCCCGCTCGTGAGGTCGATGCCGTCGTGACGGCGGTCGACTGCACCTCCGTGCAGCCAGGTGCGGCGGACGTGCTGGTCTCGGCGTTCGCCAGCCCGACCGCGATGGCCAGGGACTTCCGGGACCGGTACGTGACCCGCTACCCCGACGGCAAGTGCAGCAAGCAGGAGCAGGTCCGCAGCACCTGGGAGCACGGCAAGCTGGCCTGCTACCTGAACACCCAGCAGGCCGCGGTCCTGCTGTACGAGTACGGCAGCCGGAGCCTGCAGGTGCTGGCCGTCCGGGCGGACGGCGACCACGCCAAGCTGTACGCCTGGTGGCAGACCATCGAGCGCACCCCGCTGGTCGGGTAGCTACTCGCCCGGGTGCAGCGGCTGGACGGCCGCGGACAGCGTCTCCCGCAGCGACTGCAGCTGGGCGGCGATGGTGTCGCGTTGGGCGCGCAGCTGGTCGACCCGACGCTGTGCGTCGGACACCAGCTCGTGGCCATGGTTGCGCGCGTCCTCGTGCAGGATGGCGACGTCCTCTTCGGCGGTCCGCTTCTTGTGCTCGGCCTGCTCGGTCGCCTCGCGGACGAGCCGGCTCGCCTCGGCCCGAGCCTGAGCCATGAGCTCGTCGGCCTGGCGGCGCGCGTCGGTGGTGAGGCTCTTGCTGTCCTGCTGGGCGTGCGACCGGACCGCCTCGGCGTCGCGCTGGGCTTCGAGCCGGGCCTGCTCGGCGACCGCGGCGGCGTTGTTCACGTCGGCTTCACGGCGGTCGAGCTCCCGCGTCAGCTCGGACGCGCTGGCGGCCGCGCGCTCACGGGCCTGCGTGACGAGCTGCTCGGACTCCTCCTCCGCCAGCCGCAGCATCGTTGCCATCCGCTCGGTGATCCGGCTGGACGGCTCGGGCAGGCCGGCCGCGCGCTCCTCGGCCTCGGCCAGCCGGCGCTGCAGCGACAGCAACTCCTGCTCCAGCGCGGCCAGCCGCTCGCCGTCGTCGAGGTGCTGCCGGTCGGCGTCGGCCAGCGCCACCTCGACGCGCTCCACGTAGTCCTCGACCTGGCGGCGGTCATAGCCGCGGAGGACCACGTCAAACCCAGCGGCTTCCGGTTCGTGGGACAGGGGGAGCAGCTCGTCGTCGGTCATGCCCTTTGGTCTACCAAAGAATGACGGGAAGTAGTCAGACGTTCTGGAACCGGTTGATCGCGTCGAGGTGCTTGGCCCGGAACTCCTGTGCCTCGGGTGCGACGCCGAGGCCTTCCTCGGGTGCCAGGCACAGCACACCGACCTTGCCCTGGTGCAGGTTCTTGTGCACGTCGAAGGCCGCCTGGCCGGTGTTCTCCAGCGAGTAGGACTTGGACAGCGTCGGGTGGATGAGGCCCTTGCTGATGAGGCGGTTGGCCTCCCAGCTCTCGCGGTGGTTGGCGAAGTGCGAGCCGACGATGCGCTTGAGGTTCATCCAGAAGTAGCGGTTGTCGTACTGGTGGATGTAGCCGGACGTGGAAGCGCACGTGGTGATCGTCCCGC
>JBKJVH010000250.1:0-4919 GCA_046590985.1 Mycobacteriales bacterium | reverse complement strand
CTCGACCGTGTCGTGCAGCAGCGCCGCCACGGTCGAGGACACCCGCTACACCCTCGCGGACGTCACGACGGAGTTCGGTGAGGACGTCGCCCACCTTGTCGAGCTTGGTGACGCCGTCGACGAGCCGGCCGACGTCCTCGCCGAACTCCACGCGGATGTCCTCCAGCGTGTACGGCGTGTCCTCGACCGTGTCGTGCAGCAGCGCCGCCACCAGGGTCGTGGTGTCCATGCCCAGCTCGGCCAGGATCGTGGTCACGGCGAGCGGGTGCGTGATGTAGAGATCGCCGCTGCGTCGCCGCTGCTCGCCGTGCATCTGCTCGGCGACCTCATAGGCCCGGACGAGCTGGCGGGTGTCGGCCTTCGGGTGGCTGGTCTTCACGGTCCGGAGCAGCGGCTCCAGGACCGGCGGAGCGGCACCGGGCTTCTGCGGGGCGGTCAGGCGGGCCAGCCGGGCGCGGACCCGGCGACCGCTCGGTGGCCCACCGCCCGTGCTTGCCGTTGGGCTCGGGGTGCGGTCGTGGTCGTCGAGGTCGACGTGCACGGGTTCCACGACGTCGGGCGGCGGCGCATCAGGTGCCATGCGCTGCTCCTTGTCGTCGGTGCGGCCCAGTCTAGACAGTCAGCACGGCATGGACCGACAGCCCCGGCAGGGCTGCCCGGCCGGACAGGAACGCGAGCTCGAGCAGGAAGGACACCCCGGCGACGGTGGCCCCGCACTGCTGCACCAGGTGGACGGCTGCGGCAGCCGTACCGCCGGTGGCGAGCACATCATCGAGGATGAGCACCCGGTCCCCCGGGGCGAAGGCGTCCTGCAGCACCTCGAGGGTGTTGCTGCCGTACTCCAGATCATAGGACCGCTCGTGCACCGGCCCGGGAAGCTTGCCCGGCTTGCGCACCGGCACCACGCCGGCCCCCAGCAGGTACGCCACCGGCGCAGCCAGCAGGAACCCGCGGGCCTCGACGCCGACCACCTTGTCGACGCCTTCGTGCCCGGCGGCGAGCTCGTCGATCGCCTGCTTCAGAGCGGCACCGTCTGCCAGCAGCGGCGTGAGGTCCTTGAAGACGATGCCCGGCGACGGGTAGTCCGGGACGTCCCGGACCAGGGCCGCCAGGTTCACCGGCGCTTCTTGCCCTTGCTCGAGGACGGCCGGGTGCCCTTCTTCTTCTGGGGCTTCTTCTGCACCGGCCGCTTGGTGGTGGTGACGGTCGCCACCGACACGTCGGCGACGACGGGGACATCCCCGGCCACCGCGGTGGCGTACGCGGAGTGCGCCGACAACCGCAACGGCGCCTTGCCGGTGGCGCGACGGTCCAGCACGCGCTGGTGCAGCACCTTGAAGCGCGGCTCGCGCTCCTTGAGGTCCGCGAGCAACGGGGTGGCGAGGAACAGGCTGGAGTACGCCCCGGACGCGAGGCCGACGAACAGCGCCAGCGCCAGGTCCTTCAGCGTGCCGGCCCCGAGCAGCAGCGCACCGACGAACAGCAGCCCCGACACCGGGAGCAGCGCGATGAGGCTGGTGTTGATGGAGCGCATGAACGTCTGGTTGACCGCCAGCTCGGAGGCCTCCGCGTAGGTGAGGACGCTCTGCTTCTCGAGCCCTCGGGTGTTCTCCTCGACCTTGTCGAACACCACGATCGTGTCGTACAGGGAGTAACCGAGGACGGTGAGCAGCGCGATGACGGTCGACGGGGTCACCACGAAACCGGTGATGGAGTACACGCCGGCGGCCAGGATCAGGTCGTGAATCAGGGCGATGATCGCGGCGGCGGCCATCTTGGGCTCGAACCGGACCGAGATGTAGAGCACCACGGCGATGAGGAACACCACGAGGCCCTGGAGCGCCTTCTTGGTGACCTGCTTGCCCCAGGAGGCGCCGACCGCCTGGCTGGTGATCTGGTTGTCGTTGACCTTGAAGTGGGTGGCGAGGCCGGCGACCAGCTTGTTGCCCTCGGCGTCGCTCAGCGGCTCCGTCTCGATCCGCAGCTGGGTGTCGCCCTTGGAGCTCTTCACCGTCTGCAGGATCGGGTCCTTGACGCCGAGGCCTTCGACGAAGCTGCGGCTCTCCTTGATGTCGACGTTCTGCGAGACCGGCAGCTGGTAGATGCCGCCGCCCTTGAACTCGACGCCGAGGTTGAAGCCCCGCCAGAACATGCTGATCAGCGCGATGAGCACCAGCACGAGCGAGATGGCGTAGAACTTCTTGCGCTGACGGATCAGCGGGAAGGTGGTCTCACCGTGGTAGAGCCGGTGGATGAGTCCCATCGTCAGGCCTCCTGCACTGTCGGGGTGGGGGCCTGCAGGGACTTGCGGCCGCCGAGGGACGGCTCGCCGCCATCCGGTCCGAAGAACCCGGTGAGGCGGCTCTTGGAGAACCAGCGGTAGCGCGACAGCAGCGTGATCAGCGGCCGGGTGAACATGAAGACCACGACGATGTCGAGCATGGTCGACAGCCCGAGGGTGAACGCGAAGCCGCGGACCCCTCCCACGGACACGAAGTAGAGGATGACCGCGGCCAGGATCGACACGGTGTCGGCCGACAAGATGGTGCGGCGGGCCCGGACCCAGGCTCGGTCGACGGCGGACCGCGGGGTGCGGCCCTCCTTGATCTCATCCTTCAGCCGCTCGAAGTAGACGACGAACGAGTCGGCTGTGATGCCGACCGACACGATCAGGCCGGCGATGCCGGCCAGGCTCAGCGCGAATCCGAACTCGGCGCCGAGCACGCAGATCATGCCGTAGGTGAGGCCACCGCTGACGAGCAGCGACGCGATCGTGACGAGGCCGAGAGCCCGGTAGTAGAGCAGGCAGTAGAGGACGACCGCCGCCAGCCCGATGCCGCCGGCCAGCAGGCCGCTCTTGAGCTGGTCGTCGCCGAGGGTGGCCGACACGACGGTGGCGTCACCGGCCTCGAAGGACAGTGGGAGGGCGCCGTACTTCAGCTCGTTCGCGAGGTCCTGGCCCTCCTTCTGGGTGAAGTTGCCGGTGATCTGGGCGTCGCTGTTGATGACGCTCTGGATGACCGGGGCGCTGACGACGACGCCGTCGAGCGTGATCGCGACCTGGTTCGTCGGGGCGGTGGCGCCGAACGCCTCCTTGGTGAGGTTCGTCCACCGGTCCTGGCCGCCGCCCTTGAACTGCAGGTTGACCTGGACCCCGAGGCCGGTGCTGTCGCTGCCGACGTTGGCGCCCTTGATGTCCTTGCCGACCACCTTGGCGATCGCGAGGTGGTACTTCGTGGTGCCCTTGGTGTCGCAGGCCACGATCTCGAGCTTGGGGACGTCCGGAGCACCGCCGGCGCGAGCCTTCTTGTTGCTGCAGTCGAGCGCTGCGTAGGACTGCGCGGTGTAGGGATCACCGCTCCGGACCAGCGGCTGGTCCGCGGCCGGGGTGGCACTGGCGCTCGGGGTCGCCGCCGGCGTGGTCGCCGCTGGCGTCGGCGTCGGGCTGGGCGCGGCGAGCAGCGCGTGGCTCACCGGCCGCTTGTTGGTGGTCGCCGTGGGCTTCGGGTTCGCGGCAGCGGACGCGGGCGCCGACGCCGTCGGGGTCGCCGAGGCGGAACCGCTGGCCTTCGGCGTACCGGTCGGGAGCGGGACCTGCGGCGCGACGAACTGCTCGTCCACGACCCGGCGGAACTGCAGCTGCGCGGTCTTGGTGACGTTCTGGATGCTCTCGCGGTTGCCACCGGGCACCGAGACGACGACCTGCGAGCCCTCCACGACGACCTCGGCCTCGGAGACGCCGGCGCCGTTGACGCGCTGGCGGAGGATGTCGACGGCCGTGGTCAGCTGCGACGCACTGGCCTTCGAGCCGTTCGTGGTCTTGGGGGTGAGGATCACCTGGGCGCCGCCCTGGAGGTCCAGGCCGAGCTTGGGGGTCAGCGGGTCGCCGTTGCTCCCGCCGAAGATCACGCCTGCGTAGAGCAGGGCGAAGATCCCCAGCAGGGCGCCGAGGTAGCGGCCGACGTGCAGCTGGCCGCGGGTAGACGGGCCGGGACGTGCCACGAGGAGCGATCTCCTGTCTCGGGCGACCCCTCCGGGTGGTGGGTCGCAGGGCGCGTGCGGGGGCAGCGGGCGGACGTGCGTCCCCCGCTGCGCTGCCGGGGAGTCTACGCAGCGTCGCGCTGGAAGAACGGCTCACCACGCGGCCGGGTTCCCGCCACCCCTTCCCACTCCCCTGCGCTGGTGCTGACATCGTCCGTCTGGCTGAGCGTAGAGGGGTGCTCAGGAACGGCACCGGTGCAGGGAAGTCGAGAGGGGGTACGGACGGCTAGCCGGCGTCGCCGAGGTCCAGGGGCAGCACGTCCACCGGGCCGGGTGGGCGCAGGCCGAGGTGCCGCCAGGCCGCCGGCGTGGCGACCCGACCGCGGGGGGTCCGGACGATCAGGCCCGACCTGACCAGGAAGGGCTCGCAGACCTCCTCGACCGTCTCGGCCTCCTCGCTGACCGCGACCGCGAGCGTCGACAACCCCACCGGACCGCCGCCGAACCGGTGGCACAGCGCCTCGAGCACCGCCCGGTCGAGTCGGTCGAGCCCGAGCTCGTCGACGTCGTAGACCGCCAGCGCGGCCTGCGCGACCGGCAACGTCACCCGGCCGTCGGAGCGGACCTCGGCGAAGTCGCGGACCCGACGGAGCAACCGGTTGGCGATGCGCGGCGTGCCACGGGACCGGAGCGCGATCTCGGCAGCGCCCGCGGTGTCGATGGGCACCTCGAGCAGCCCGGCGGAGCGCGCGATGACCCGCTCGAGCTCGGCCGGGGAGTAAGGCTCCATGTGCGCGGTGAAGCCGAACCGGTCGCGCAACGGGCCGGTCAGCAGTCCGGAGCGGGTGGTGGCGCCGACCAGCGTGAAGGGCGCCACGTCGAGCGGGATCGCGGTCGCGCCGGGGCCCTTGCCGATGATGACGTCGACGCGGAAGTCC
>JBKJVH010000188.1:0-3582 GCA_046590985.1 Mycobacteriales bacterium | reverse complement strand
CCCTCGCGGCGATCGAAGCCCTCAAGGCCCACCCGATGGTCAACGCCAGCATCGACGTCGAGGCCGGCACGGTCACCTACCACGACGACGTCAACCTGGGCATCGCCGTCGACACCGACCGCGGCCTGCTCGTCCCCGTCCTGCACGGGGCCGGCGACCTCAACCTGAGCGGGGTGGCCCGCAAGATCGCCGACCTCGCCGAGCGGACCCGGACGAACAAGGTGACGCCCGACGAGCTCGGTGGAGGCACGTTCACGCTGACCAACACCGGTTCGGTCGGGGCGCTGTTCGACACCCCGATCATCAACCAGCCGCAGGTCGGCATCCTCGGCACCGGAGCGGTCGTCAAGCGCGCCGTGGTCGTCAACGACCCGACCCTCGGTGAGGTCGTTGCGGTCCGCTCGATGGCCTACCTCGCGCTGACCTACGACCACCGCATCGTCGACGGTGCCGACGCCGCCCGGTTCCTCGTGTCGGTCAAGGACCGCCTCGAGGAAGGCGACTTCGCCGCCGAGCTCGGCCTCTAGCGCGATGGACCACCTCGCGCTCCTGGAGCACGAGGTCGAGGCGATGACCGCAGCGCTGGCCGCCGCGGACCACTCCGCGGCGGTCGCCGCCTGCCCGGGCTGGACCGTACGCGAGCTGGCCTGGCACCTCATCGGGGTGCACCGCTGGGCCTTGGCGGCTCTCGACAGCCCGTCGCCACCTCCGTACGACGAGACCCCCGGCTCCGGTGACCTCGTCGAGGGCTACGCCGAGGCTTCCAGCGCCATCCTCGCCCGCCTCGGTGAGCTGCCCGCCGACCACGCCTGCTGGACGTTCGACCGAGGCAACCCGACAGCGGCGTTCTGGCGCCGTCGGCAGCTTCATGAGGTCGCGATGCACCGGTGGGACGTGGCTGCTTACGCCTTCGCCGACGAGGTCGCCGCCGACGGCATCGACGAGGTGCTCGAGTTCTTCCTGCCCCGGCAGCTGAAGTCCGGCCGGACGGTGCTGCCGGAGAGCACGCTGCGGCTGGTCAGCGCTGAGCGCACCTGGCAGGTCGGCCAGGGCCCGGAGGCGGTCGTCGAGGGCAGGCCCGGCGAGCTGCTGTTGAGGCTCTGGCGCCGCGGGACCCCGCTCCCGGGCGCCTGGGGCGAGGCCGCGCTCACGCCCTAGGTCTTCTCAAGCGCCGGACCGGCGTCTTGCTGTGCGTGGGTGTTGTACCCCTCCGCGCGCGGCTGACCGCTGAGGCCGGCCACGCACTCCATCACGTCGTCGGTGAGCTGGCGCCGAGCCTGGGCAGGGCGGAGGCCGGCGTACTGCTGGGGATGGATCGGGTCGCCGAAGCGCACCCGTACACCCCTGCGGGGTAGTGGGAAGCGGGCACCGATGGGCTGGACCCGATCAGTGCCGACCAGGCCGGCCGGAACGACCGGAACTCCCGCCTCCAGCGCGAGCCACGCGATGCCGGTGCGCCCCTTGTACAAGCGTCCGTCACGCGACCGCGTCCCCTCCGGGTAGACACCGAAGGCCAAGCCACGGCTGAGGACCTGCAGCGCGGTCGCGAGCGCCGCTTGGGCGTCACCGCCGTCCCCGCGTTCGATCGGCACGGCGCCCATACCGCGGAAGAACGCGCGCCGGGGAAAGCCGAGGACGCCACCCCCGGTGAAGTAGTCGCTCTTGGCCAGGAACGTCACCCGGCGGTGCGGCACAGACAGCGGGATCACGATGCTGTCGATGAAGGACAGGTGGTTGCTGGCAATGATGACCGCCCCGTCCCTCGGGACCCTTTCGACGCCCTCGATCTCGGGACGCCACAGCACGCGGAACAACCCACCCAGGACAGTGCGGATGACGACGTAGAACACAGCTCTCCTGGGCTTGGACTTCCCCGACCGTCCACACAGTGTCTCGGTTACGCGCCCGCTCCCCCGGCACGGCGGTGTGATGCTCGTCGCTGACCGGCGTCACATCTTGACCGGCACGCGCTGAGTAAGGGCCGTCCAGCAACGCGCGGGCAAGGTTCGGGTGACGCAGGTCTCCGCGCTCCAGCGCGAGATCGCCGGGTCAATTGCCGAGACTGGGGAACGTCCCAGAACGACCAGGCAGGAGACCCGCTCATGTTCACACGCCACCTTGACCCGCGCGTCGAGCAGCTGCGCAGCATCGACGTGCTCGCGACCCTTTCGCACGCCGAGCTCACCGATATCGCGCGCCTGACGACCGCCGCCCGGGTACGGGCAGGCGCCACCCTGTGCCTCCAGGACCGAGCCGGTGACCAGGTCTTCGCCCTGCTCCAGGGCCAGGTCGCCATCTCCCGCGACGGCCTTCCCATCGCGATCGTGAACGCCGGAGCCCTCGTCGGCGAGATGGCCGTCCTGGACCACGCTCCGCGGTCGGCGACGGCAATCGCGCTGACGGATGTCACGGCGTTGGTCTTGAGCCCCCGCGAGTTCGCGCAGCTCCTGGAGGACCACCCCGCCGTCGCGGACCGCATCCGCTCCCTCGGCGACGCCCGGCGGGCCGAGCTCGCGACCAGCTGAGCGCTCGCCGGCAAGCACCGGTGCTCAGGCGGTAGCGGAGCCGGTCCGTGACGCGCAGGTTCCGCTGGATCCCCTGGCTCGTCCAAAGCGGGCGGGCCTGGTCGGACGGGAGGTGGCGGCCCGGACGACTCATTCCACGACAGGCTGCCCGCGGACCGTCGCGCGCCTCCGTCAGAAGGGTGGGTTGTCGTTCCAGCCGCCGTTTGCTGGCTTGGGTGGCGGGGGTGCGGGGAGGTTGAGGTGCAGGGGGTGGTCGGGGCCTTCGAGGGTGCCGTTGCTGGTGGGGTCGGGGGTGGGGAGGGCTTTCGGGGGCTGGAGGGTGAGGTGTTCGGGCAGGGTGCTGGGGGTGCGCCAGACGCCGGGTCGGCGGTAGGTGTGTCCGAGCGGGCTGCGCCAGGTGCTGACGCCGGTGTGCTCGTTGCGGTGGACGTCCCAGCCGTGGTGTTTGGCGTGGTGGCAGCGGCGGGACTTGGCGGACAGGTTCCAGGTGGCGGTGTCGCCGTCGGGCCATTCGGTTTCGTGGTCCAGGTCGCTGGCTCGGGCGGGTTGGGAGCAGCCGATGCCGGTGCAGGTCCGGTCCCGGAGTCGCAGGAGCTCTTGCTGTCCGGGGTTGGGGTCGTGCCGGTGGCCGGCGTTGTCGGTGATGACGGCGGGCCGGATCAGGGTCAGGAGCCGCAGGCGGCTGGTGACGGCCAGGGCGTGCGGGTCGTGCGGGTCAAGCAGGGTCGGGTCCGGTGGTGGCTCCAGGTGCGGGTCCAGGTGCAGCGGGATCCCGGAGCGGGCGTCGATGAGGATCCGGCGTAGCGGCGCGACCGGGAGGAGCATCCGGGTGAGGTGCGGGCTGACCGGGCCGAGGTCTTGGACCCAGCCGCAGCGGTGGTCGATCTCGAGCAGGGTGCTCATCGGGACGTGCACGTTCAGGACCTTCGGGTCGCGGATCGTGATGCCGAGCAGCGCGACCGCCAGGTCGGTCGCGGACGGTCCCGCGGCCGGGTCGGTGCAGGCCGGGTCGGTGGCGGTGGGGTGCAGGTCGGTGGTGGTGTCGGCGAGGTCCGCG
>JBKJVH010000131.1:0-5580 GCA_046590985.1 Mycobacteriales bacterium | reverse complement strand
CCGACATGACGCTGCTCGACTCGACCCTGGTGACCCATGGGCTGGCGATGGGCGCCGACCCCATCCAGTTGGCCAGCCTCGACCACGCCATGTGGTTCCACCGACCTTTCCGCGCGGACGAGTGGTTCCTCTACAGCCAGGACTCACCGGCCACCGGCGGGTCCCGTGGCTTGGCGCACGGCGAGATCTTCACCCACGACGGCCACCTCGCGGTCACCGTGATGCAGGAGGGCCTGATCCGTCAGATCCGCTAGTCCTTCGGCCGATCGCGGTCCCGGCTGGGCTGCACCCGCTTGGGCTCCCCCGGCTGCAGCGCGAACGACGGCGGGAACGGCGCCTCCGCGGCCCCCTGGCGGTCGTACAGCTCGAGCAGCGGCGACAGGTCGTGGGCGATGTCGTCGATCGCGGCGTGCACGTCCCCCAGCTCGACGAACCGATCCCGCATCGTCCAGATGTCGAAGTCCGCGATCTGGCACGAGGTCAGCTCACCCCAGGTGACCGGAGCGGAGACGGTCGCCTGCGGCCGGGCCCGGACGCTGTACGCCGACGCGATCGTCTGATCGCGGGCCATCCGGTTGAAGTCCAGGAAGACGCGCTCGCCGCGCTCCTCCTTCCACCACTTCGCGGTCGCGATCTCCGGCCGCCGACGCTCGATCTCGCGGGCCACGGCGACCGCGCAGTGCCGCACCTCGGTGAAGGTCCAGGACGGCGAGCACCTCAGGTAGACATGCACGCCCTTCGAGCCGGAGGTCTTGGGGAACGTCACCATCCCCAGCTCGTCAAAGAGCTCCTTCACCTCCAGCGCCACCTCCACGACGTCGTCCCAGTCGGTGCCGGGCATCGGGTCGAGGTCGATCCGGAGCTCGTCAGGGTTCTCCACGTGCGAGCGCCGGGTCGGCCAGGGGTGGAAGTCGAGGGTGGACATCTGGACGGCGTACGCGACGTGGGCGACGTCGACCGGGCACAGCTCGGTGGCGGACCGACCGCTGGGGAACTGCACGGTGACCGTCTCGATCCACGGCGGCCGGCTGTTCGGCACCCGCTTGGTGTAGATCGCCTCGCCCTCGGCGCCCTCGGGGTGCCGCTTCAGGACCGTCGGCCGCTCCCTGAGGGCACGGACGATCCCCTCGCCGACGGCGAGGTAGTACTCGACGAGGTCGATCTTGCGGCCCCGACCCTCGGGCAGCCCGGAGAAGTAGGTGCGCTCGGGGTTCGTCACCTTCACCAGGCGCTCTCCCGTGGGCGTGTCCACCGGGATCTCCACGAAGGGGCTGGCCATGTCCCGCACGTTATCGGCCCGTAAGGCACGCTGACGGAACACCACGCCCCCGGAGATCGCTGAGTCAGATGTGAGATGGCCCTTCAGGAAGGAACGCCCCATGGACAGCACCCGCACGTACCCGGTCAGCAAGACCGAGGAGGAGTGGAAGGCCGAGCTCAGCCCGGCGGAGTACGCCGTGCTCCGGCAGGCCGGCACCGAACGCCCGTGGACCGGTGAGTACAACGACACCAAGACCCAGGGCGTGTACACCTGCCGGGCCTGCGACGCAGACCTGTTCACCTCCGAGGCCAAGTTCGACAGCCACTGCGGCTGGCCGGCGTTCTACGAGCCGACGAGCAAGGACAACGTCGAGCTCATCGAGGACCGGAGCCTCGGGATGCGCCGCGTCGAGGTCCGCTGCGGCTCGTGCGGCAGCCACCTGGGGCACGTCTTCGACGACGCGCCACAGACCCCGACGGGCGACCGGTACTGCATCAACAGCGTCTCGGTGCGCCTTGCGCCCGGCACACCTGGCCCGCCGGCCACCACCCCATCGGATGAACCTACGTAGAGTTCGCCCGGTTTCGACACGCTGATTGTTCAGATACGCGCATAGGAGCTGGCGTTTGTGGGCAGGATGGGGCTCTCGAGGGGAAGGGGCATGGTGACAGTCACGGCTCGGCAGCGCCTTGACCTGCCCGCTGACCCCTCGAGCGTGCGTGAGGCTCGACGTTTCGTCACCCGCGTCCTGACCGACTGGGGGCTGCTCGACGCGGTCGAGGTCGTCACCCTCCTGGTGTCGGAGCTCGCCACCAACGCGGTCCTGCACGCCCGGACGGCGTACGCGGTGGTGGTCTCGACCGACCGGAACGACCTGACCGTCGAGGTGCTCGACGGTTCGGAGGTCACACCCCGTCGTCGCCAGAACAGCAGCTCGGCAGCGACCGGCCGTGGGGTAGCCCTCATCGACCAGCTGGCCGGTTCCTGGGGCACGCACCCGGCGACCAACGGCTTCGCCAAGGCGGTCTGGTTCACCATGCCCGTCGCCGGTGCGCCCGATGCTGCCTGGTCCGGGGACTGGCTCGAAGGTCTCTAAGGCAGGCTGGCGATGATCTCGCTCAGCGGCTTGCGCGGCCCGGTGTAGAACGGGGTCTCCAGCTTGGTGTGGAGCCGCGCGCGCGAAGACCGCAGGTGGCGCAGGCAGTCCACGATCCGGTGCAGCTCATCAGCCTCGAACGCCAGCAGCCACTCGTAGTCCCCCAGCCCGAACGCGGCGACGGTGTTGGCTCGGACGTCCTCGAACTCCCGGCCGGCCATCCCGTGCTCGGCGAGCATCCCCCGGCGCTCGAAGTCGGGCAGCAGGTACCACTCCAGGGACCGGTTGAACGGGTAGACGCTGACGTACTTCTTCGGGTCCTCGCGGCGGACGAACGCCGGGATGTGGTTCCGGTTGAACTCCGCCGGCCGGTGCAGCCCGACGCTTGACCAGACGGGCGCGAGGTGCCGGCCGAACGCGGTGGTCCGGAAGCGGCTGTAGGCCTCCTGAAGGACGTCCGGGTCCGGGCAGGTCCACCAGACCAGCAGGTCAGCGTCGGCCTTGTACCCGGACACGTCGTAGGTCCCGCGGGTGTAGACGTCCTTCTCCAGCAGCTCGTCCAGCAGGCCTTGTGCCTCCGCGGCGACCGCAGCGCGGTCCTCCGGCAGCGGCGTCACCGCCTTGAAGACGGCGTAGGTGCAGTAGAGGAGCTGGTCGTTGAGCTCCTTCGCGGACAGTTCGGATTCAGCCATGAGTCCATTGTGCCTCGCTACGGCAGGTGGTGCCTGACCGAGAACTGGTGGGAGGCCGCACCGTGGCACGGGCCCGTGCAGCAGCCTCAGGAGGGCGGCGCTGCGACGTCGTCCCCTGCAACGGATCGGGCCGCTTCCAGACCGCTTCGTGCCACAGCCGGCACCCCGACGCCGTCGAAGGCGGCCCCGGCCAGGGCCAACCCCGCGGGCAGGGTACGGCGCAGGCGCGCGACCAGGTCGAGGTGGCCCACGGCGTACTGCGGGAGCCCACCACCCCACCGCGTGACCCGGGTCCCGAGGACGGGAGGCAGGGATCCGACGGCTGCCTCCAGCTCGCGGAGCACGATCGCCACCAGGTCGGCGTCATCGCGCTGCAGGTCCGCCACCGCGCCGGCCCGGCCGACGGAGGCACGGATCACTGCCGGCCCGGGACGGCCCCACTTGCGGCTGGTGAACGTCACGGCCTTGGTGATGTGCCCGTCGACGGCGGGCACGAGGTAGCCCGAGCCGGTGCCCGGCGAGGGTCCGTCGAGGACCAGGGTGATGATCCCGACACTGGCGTAGTCGACCTGCCCGAGCTCCTGGACCGGCACCAGCCCGTCGAGCAGCCGGGCGGCCGGGCCTGCTGGCACGGCGAGGATCACCGCATCGACCTCGAGGAAGGCGTCGACGAGCTCGAGCCGCCAACCTGTCGGCGTCTTCTCCAGGCCACGCACGGTCGCGTTCACGCGCACGTCCAGGCCGGCGGCGAGCCTCGGCGGGAGGGTGCCGAGACCGCCGACCAGGCCCGCGAACACCGGCCCCGGCGCGGGGGTCCCTCGCGCCGCCCGGGCCGCCTCCACGAGCGAGGTACGGCCGGCGAGATGCGGCCACAGCTGCGGCAAGGTGGCCTGGACGGACAGCCGGTCGGCGTGACCGGCGTAGACGCCTCCGAGGAGGGGGTCGACGAGTCGGTCGACGACCTCGCGGCCGAGGCTGCGGGACACCAGGGCGCCCACCGACAGGTCCTCGAGGGGCGGCACGGTGAGCGTCTCCCGTACCGGGTTGCGGACCAGGCCTGCCAGGGACCCGAGCTCGGTGGGGATACCCATGACGGTGCCGAGCGGCATCGGCACGAGCGCGCCGCGGGACCACAGGGACGCCGCACCGACGGCCGGCGAGACGAGCTCCAGCCCGGCGGCCACCGCGAGGTCGACGCCCCAGGGGACCCGGCGGAGCATCGAGTCGGCGCCCTCGTCGACCAGCACGCCCCCTACCTCGGAGGCCCGGAGCTTGCCGCCGACCTGACCGGTCGCCTCGAGCACGATGGGGTGGGCACCGAGTCGTTGCAGCTCCCGCGCGGCGGCCAAACCGGCCACGCCACCTCCGACGACGGCGACAGTGGCGGGCACGAGGGAAGCGTAGGCGTGACCGGAACGGTGCCGTTCCGTGGCCGACAACGCGGCTGTCAGCCAGCACGCTGTGGGGCACCCAGAACCCCGGAGGCCGTCATGCGACGTCAGGTCCTGCTCCTGCTCCTCGTGCCGGTGCTGGTCGCAGGGTGCGGCGCCGGCGAAACCAGGAGCACGTCGGGCGCAAGCAGGCCTCAGGTCACGGTGGTCGCCGCGGGCCTGCCGGCCGTGCAGCGCTCGGTGATCCGGAGCGCCTCGATCGCGGTCACCGTGGCGGACCCGGCCACGGCGGCCGACCGGGCAGGTGCCCTCGCCACCTCGGCGGGCGGGCTCGTCCAGGACGACCGTCGCACCCGGGCCGACCACGGCCGGGCCGACCTGGTGCTGCGGGTACCCAACGCCAAGGTCGGCGAGGTGCTCACCTCCCTCGCGCACCTCGGGCGGGAGGTCGACCGGCAGGTGGCTGACAAGGACGTCACCGAGGAGGCCGTCGACCTGAAGAGCCGGATCGCCACGCAGCGGGCCAGCGTTGCGCGGATCCGGGCGCTGCTCGCCCAGGCAACGTCACTCAGCGACATCACCGGCATCGAGGGCCAGCTGACCAAGCGCGAGGCCGATCTGGAGTCCCTGGAGAACCGCTCGACGGCACTGCACGACCAGATCGACCTGGCGACCGTCGCGGTGACGCTGGTCGGCTCCGGCACGCCGCTGGGGAGCCACCTCGGCTTCCTGGACGGGCTCGACGGTGGCTGGCAGGCCCTCGGCGTGGTCGCGCGTCTGGCGGCCGTGACGGCCGGCGCCCTGCTGCCGTTCACACCGATGCTGCTGATCCCCTTCCTCGGCCGGCTCCTGTGGCTGCGCCGCCGGGGCGCCCCGACCACCTAAGGTCGCGGGCGTGCAACGCGCCCCCTTGGTCCGTGGACGTCCTGGGCGCCAAGCGGGTGCTGCTGGTCGGTCTGCTGGTCTTCGCCGGTGCCTCGGGATCTGGGCCGCCACCGGTGGCCTGGGGCTGGTGCTCCGGGAGCACCTGGGAGGCACCGGGCTGTAGCTGCTGCTGGGGGTCGTCGGTGCCGGCGTCGGGCTGACCACCGCGCCGGTGGTGTCGGCGGCGCTGGCCTCCGCCGGAGCCGCGCGCGGCGG
>JBKJVH010000105.1:0-2210 GCA_046590985.1 Mycobacteriales bacterium | reverse complement strand
CCCGCTCGGTCTGGGACGCCATGGGGACAGCTCGGCCGTCCAGGGCTGCGCCCTCCAGGAGGCCGAGCGGCCCTAGGTAGACCGAGAGGGAGATGCGCATCTGCCCCCGCGAGATGCTGGCACCGGTGGCGAGGTTCGTCGCTGGTGCTACGTAGTCCGGCAGCCCCGTGGCGGGGGCGTCGTTGCGCAGCGTGATCACCACGTGGGCCGCCTCCTGCCGCTGCGGCCCCTTGCCGTCGCCGAAGTCGAGGTACCCCGGGCCTGGGATGACCTCGTACGACACCGACCGTCGCAGGTAGGTGAACAGCTTGTCGTTGTTGCCGTCCTGTGCGAAGACGGCTATCAGGGGTCCCTGGGTGGGAAGTGCGCCGGCGAGGCGTGTCGTGGCGATCTGAGCCTGAGCGGCCGGATGGGCGGCGTACACCTTGAAGTGCCCGCCCAGGATCGCATGCCCGAGGCGCTCGCCCAGTGCGAGGGGCGCTCCAGCCCCGTTGACGAGAGCGGTGAACACCGTCTTGGCGTTGTCCGACAGCACCGCAGAGCGCTGCGCCTTGTCGGGGTACAGCCGGTAGGCGTCCACGAGGGTTGCCTGGACGAAGGTGGCGGATGTGAGCGTCCCGGATGGGGACGGGATCGGTCCCGTCGCCTGCAGGATGTCCGCGAGCGCGACGGGGTCCACCGACACCACTCCGGCCAGCCGCTCGCCGCCGTGGGTGGCAGCCCACAGGGCCAGCATGGTCTTGGCGGCGGTCGGGAAGTCCGGGGTCGCGGTGACCTCCCGCCAGTCCCGAGCCTGCCCGAGCGGGTCATAGCGATCGCGCCACTCCGGTCCGAAGTCGATCGCGTTGGTGCCGACCGGGCGCAGCGTGCTGTCGGACCCGAACCTGTCCAGCACCGGCTTGCCGCCGTCGACGCGCAGGATCCCGTACGCCCCGACGATGCCGCCGGAGGCACGGCCCTCCGCGAGGTTCTGCACGGCGATGAGGTAGCGCCGCGCGCCGTTCAGTCCCAACAGCTCCGGCGCGGCCGCGGCGCCGGCCGCCAGCGCCTGCGCCCGGCGGCTCAGCTCGTCGAGCTTCTCCGTGAGGGTCGCGCGCGCGTCGTTGAGCTGCTGCACGCGCGTGCTCGGCAGCGCGCGGACGCGAGTCAGGGACCCGGTGAGCTGCTGCGCCGCCCGCCGGAGGTCGGGAGCTCGGGCGGCGAGGGGCCGGACGTCGAACGAGCCGTCCGGCCGCCGCAGGTCGCGGACGGACTTCGCTGCCGCCACCAGCGGGGGGAGCGGGCCTCGGGAGAGGCGGACGGTCTCCGCGCTGACGCCCGACACGACAATCATGGGCCGGCCGATCAGCGGCGCGTGCGCCCACGCCTTCCAGACCACGTCGTGGGTGAAGGAGTCCGCGCGGCCAGCCCGCTTCTGCACGTCGGCCGTCAGCGTGTCCAACGAGGTGGAGCGCGGATCGGACGCCGCCTGCTGGAGCGAGACGAGGTCGCGCTCGACCCCGCGCAGCTCGCGAGCGGCGAGGAAGCCGCGCACGCCCACCCACGCCAGGGAGAGCACGAGGACGACGAGCACCAACCCGATCGTCGAGCGGTACGGCCGCAGCTGCCGCTGCACGCGGCGATAGCGCCGCGTGACCCCCTTCATGGCAGGTCTACAGGGCAGCGCGGGCGGCGCGGCGCTGCTGCCGCGCGGCCCGCCCTCTCCGCGTCAGCAGCGCACCGAGCACGACCATGAACAGGCCGAACAGGGCCAGGTCGCGGACGTCCGAGCCGGTGAAGGGCAGACCGCCGTTGCCCTGGTCGCCCCCGTTGGCTCCCCCGGTGCTGCCGCCGACCGGTTGCGGGGGTCCGCCGCCCGACAGCTGCACGCCGATGACCGTGACATTGGCCGACACGACCCGCCCGGCGCCGTTCGCCCCGACCCCGCTCGCGGTCAGGGTGTGCTTGCCGAGGGTCGCGCTGGTGCTGAAGCAGACCTCGAAGGAGAAGTTGCCGTTGTTGTCGGTGACGGTGTTCCCGATGACGTTGCCGTTGTCGGCGATGGCCACTGGCGTGTTGGGGGCGAAGCCGCCACCGGAGAACGTGACGCATCCGCCAGCCTCGACGGTCGAGGAGCCGACCTGGCCTTGACCGGTGGTGGGGAGGGGGTAGTCGACGGCGTTGGCGGTGGTAGTGGCCAGGCCGAGCATCAGCAGGAGCAGCACGACGAG
>JBKJVH010000144.1:0-7142 GCA_046590985.1 Mycobacteriales bacterium | reverse complement strand
GAAGGATATCCAGGAAGTGATCATCGTGCCCAGGGTCGCGCGGGTCATCCTGTCCGTGAGCCTGGTCAGCGATCATCCTGTTGTGCGCGGAGGCGAGCTGATCGCCATGCGGACCTGGGATTTCCGTGCCGTCCAGGCCCAACTGCTTGCTGATTTGCAAGCTCTCGTAGGGTTCGAGCTGCCGCAGCGGGCACACCCACCTGGCCAGCCGCCCCGGCCACCGCCCAGCACCCACCCGCGCACCGGCGCTGACCGCGGCACTCACCCGAGGGTGGCAATGAGCCCGCTCAGCTCATCTCGTAGCTGCTTGAGCTCCCACTCGACCGGTCGGTACTCCGCTGCCCTCTCATGAAGCACCGCTGCTGCCCGCGACACGTTGTCGACGCTGAGTCCGGCTCCGTCGCGAAGCGCATCCCGCACGTCGTCCAGTGCCTCCCTCGACGCGATCATCGCGTTGGTCAGGTTCGTGATCATGGTGGCATCCACGCCAAACAGCGCGTCGAACTGTGGTGCGAGCCTGCCGGCCTGGTCGCCGATCGCGTCACCGAACAGGTACCACCACGACTCCTTGTCGGCCCGCATCTGAAGGGCCTGACCGAGCAGGTGCACGCGCGTGCAGGAGGCTTTCAAGATGGTGAGGTTGCTCTCGAGGCTCTCAAGATCAGTCCTCGCCTGCACCAGGTACTCGCTGAAGCGGGAGGGCTGCCTATCACGGTCCGAACCGTCGATCGTGAAGTCGAAGTCCGTGACCAAGCGGGAGACGCTGATCAGACCGGCGAAGGTTGCCCGCATCTGCTCGAGGAGCTCCGAGAGGAGGCCTTTCTCGTTGGGATGGAACTTCTCGACGTACGCGCGGCCGTCTCGAACGGCCTGGATGAGCTCCTTCGACTGCGTCACCAGGTGCTTGATGTCGCGCACAACCTGTCTGATGTCCTGGTACACGGCACCGCTCCCGTTCTCGCCTAGGTCACCGTGCCACTCCAGCATGCTTCGGCTGGTAGGGACAGGCCTGGTCGAGGTCTACGGTGTCGCTCATGACCTTCACCGGCTTCCCCGACGAGGGGCTGGTGTTCTACGAGGGCTTGGAGGCCGACAACTCCAAGGCCTACTGGACCGACCACAAGAGCGTGTACGACACCAGCGTCGCCGCGCCGATGAAGGCACTCCTGGCCGAGCTCGAGGAGGAGTTCGGCGCCGCGAAGCTCTTCCGTCCCTACCGGGACGTGCGGTTCAGCAAGGACAAGACTCCGTACAAGACCCGGCAGTATGCCGTCGTGAACCAGGGCGACCAGGGCCTCTATGTGGGAATCGACGCGGCCGGGTTGCACCTCGGAGGGGGCATGTTCCACACCTCCACCGAGCAGCTGCAGCGGCTCCGGAACGCCATCGATGAGGAGCGCACCGGGACCCAGCTCGAGGCAACGCTGAAGGCCCTGCGGAAGGCCGGGTTCGAGGTCGGTGGCGACCAGCTCAAGCGCGTTCCGAAGCCGTGGGATGCCGAGCACCCACGCGCGGACCTGCTCCGGCACAAGTCACTGATCTCCTGGGTCGACCTGTTGCCGGAGCCGTGGCTGCACACCGCCAAGGCGAAGGACCGGGTCGTCCAGGCTTGGCGGGCGCTGGGACCGCTCAACGCCTGGATGGCGAAGAGCTCCTAGTTGTCGCCCTCGGCGAGGAAGCCGCGGACCTTGCTGCCGTGCGCGTTGATGCAGCTCTCGAGGGCGATCTCCTGGTTGGTGGTGGCCCGGCCGATGTCGAAGCGCACCGGGAACCGGCCCTGGACGCTGGCGCTCGGGTTCCCGATGTCCTTGACGGTGACGATGCCGGGCAGCCCGCCGCAGGCCGCCTTCAAGGCGACCCGGTCTGCCTGCACCGCGTCCTGGGTCATCGTGACCACGAGAACCTTCTTCGGCGGGCCGAACAGCAGCTTGGCGCCGGTCACCAGCATGCTCAGCAGCACGAGGGCCGCCCCGATGCCAAGCAGGACCTTGCTGCGGGTGGTCATCGGCCGTCCTTCGACAGCCAGCTGGTGAGTCACCCCACCAGTGTCCCATCAAGACCGGCGGAGCACCGCGTAGCCACGTCCGAGGTGCCAGCTCTCGACCACCAGCTCGTCGGGCTCGGTCTCGACGTGGGTGAGCACCACCTCGCTCAGGTCGAGCCTGAACCGGTGTGCGGGGCCCTCGGTCGGCACCTCAGCGGCTACCCCGGCGAGCTTCGCCTCCCCCGGCCAGCCGGACGGGTCGTCCGGCGGCGGGTCGACCGACGGTGAGTGCAGGGCGAAGCGCCCGTCGCGCTGCAGATCGCGGGCCTTGACCGCGCCGGCCATGCTGCCCAGCCACACCTGTCCGCCCGCGAACTCGACCTCGGTGCCGCTGATCCGCGGCCCGCCGTCGGCTCTCAGCGTGGCCAGCGTGGCGTGTTTGCCCACCGCGAACCTCGCCCGGACCCGCTCCGCGAACTCCGGCACCTCACCCGCGAACTCGGCCCAGCTCGTCATCCACCGACTCTGGCATCACCCACCGACAACTCGATCACATCAGGTCGGTCGAGGTCGGCCCGCAGGCGCGCCAGCTCAGTGCGGTACTCCTCAGTGAGCTCGTAGTCGAAGTGCCCGTGCGGCTGCTCGAGGGCCGCGTCCCCGGGTCGTTCGCCCAGCAACGGCGGGTCGCACAGGATCTCGTGGTCGGCGGAGGTACCGACCCGGCCCCCGATCCAGTCCGTGCTGCGGTAGAAGTTGGTCCAGCGGCCCTCGCCGATCCGCTTCTGCAGCTCGACGATCTGGTCCGGGCCGAACCAGGCGCTGTACACCCGTCCGTAGAGCCTGGCGACCGGCGAGCCGTAGGTGATGAGTCGCACCTTGTCGAGCACGTCGCGCGGCAGCTGCCACACCAGAGCTGCCGCGATGACCGTGCCCTGGGAGTGGGCCGAGATCACGACCCCGCCGCGCTCCTCGACCAGGTAGGTGATCCGGGTGACCAGGTCAGGTAAGCAGCGCTCGACGTAGCACGGCGGAGCCAGCGGGTGCGCCGCCCGTGGCCAGAAGGTGCCCAGGTCCCAGATGATCCCGAGGTGCTTGCGCAGGCTGGCACCGCGATAGGAGCGGTAGCCCACGACGAGGAGTCCGAACGCGAAGCCGCTCACCAGCCAGGTGCCCCAGAGCAACCCGAAACGCAGCAGGTCACGCCCGGTTCCTTCGGTCACCGACTGAACCGGGGAGTCATCGACGGCCAGGGTCAGCACCATGCTCACCACAGCGGCCACGAGCGAGACCGCCGTGATGCAGCTGATCCAGACCAGCGCCGGGTCGGTGAGGCTGGCCACAGCTCGGGTGCGGGCGATGGCGTTCACCCGGGAGTCGAGGTGCTCGGGCTGCTCGTAGTCGGCCCGCACCTTCAGGCGGTCGGCAGCCGCGGTCCGGCGGAGTCGACCGAGGACCGTGATGACAAGGAGCACGGCGGTCGGGATCGCCACCACGAACAGGGAGACGGCAGCCCACGCGTAGGCGATCGGCACGGTCAGGGTGCTGTCGGAGAGCGACCCCGAGCCGTCGAGGTAGTCCGCGCCCCGGAAGGCCAGTCCGGCGGTGAACACCGAGGCGACCAGCAGCCCGAGCGAGGCGAAGACCGGTTGCGCCATCCCCTGGACGGCTGCGCGTCGGTCGCGGTGCCGCAGCACGGTCAGGGCCAGCAACGCGACGCCGACGAGCTGGCCGAGGAAGACGGTCGCGACCGCCGGCGCATATCCCGGGTTCCCATGACCAGGTACGGCTACCGCACCGGTCCGGTCCGGTACCAGGGCGAGGGCCACCATCGCCACCAGCAACCCCCCGGTGAAGCGCTGCAGCCCTTTGGGCCAGTGGGTGCCGGGGGCGGTGGCGAGGTCCCGCTTCACCACCTGCGTCAGGCACACGCCCAGGCTGGCCACGACGATGACCCCCCAGGCCAGAGCGCCGCCGATCCAGTCCAGCGCACGCAGGTCACGATGCGGGTGGCTGTCCAGCGAGTACAACGGGACGGCCAACCCGATGCACATCACGGCCAGTCCCACCGAGACGTGCAGCTCGCGCAGCCGATCGACCTGGCGTGCGCCGTACCAGAAGCTGGCCTCCTCGAGCGGGGCCGTGCCGCCGGGCGCGTGCGGCTCGGCGCGCTCGTAGCGCGCGGTCCTGCGAGCCAGTACCCAGAGCAGGACAAGGACGGACAGGGGCACCAGTCCCGCCACCACGATGCGACGAGCAGGGGTGGCGACCCAGCCGTGGCCGAGCCAGCTCAGCCAGCTGTGCCGGTCGCGGCAGGTCGGCATCGCGGCACACTGCCAGCCGAGCAGGTCGGGTCCGAGTCCCTCGGCGCTCAGGATCGTGGTGGCGGTGAGGCTCAGGGCGAGCAGCCGGACCAGGGCCTCGTTGGCCTTACGCACCGGACCCATCCAGAAGCTGGCGTTGACGAGCGTGAAGGGCAGCATCAGCAGCCACATCGAACGCGTCGCCGCGCCCGAGGTGAGGTTTCCCCAGCAGTAGCCCTCGAGGTCCGGGTCGGTCGCGACGTAGAACCCGGCGTCCGCATCACCGGCTACCCGGGTGGCCGGACCGGTGTTGAGCAACTGTTCCGGAGTTGACCCTCCGACACCATGCACGCGAAGCTCGACGGCTGTCATGGCGGGCACCGTAGACCCGCACCAAACCCGACGCAGTCGGGTAGCCGACCTACGCCTCGACCAAGGCTGGCGGCCGCGCGTGCCGCGTTGCCAGGACGCACCCGAGCAGCACCAGCGGGAAGCCCAAGACCAGCCCGGCCGTGACGCTCTCTCCCAGGAGCGCCACCCCGAGGAGCAGGGCCACCGCGGGGTTGACGAACGTGATGACCGTCGCGCGGTTGGTGCCGACCTCGACAAGCAGCTCGAAGAAGACCAGGAACGCCGCGACCGTGCAGGCGAGCGCCAGCACGATCACGCTGGCGATCACCTTGTTGGAGGGGACGGTCGAGGGCCAGTTGAAAGCGGCGACAGGCGCGTAGCCCACCGCCGTCAGGCCCAGCGCGGCCGCGATCACCCCCAGGGAGGGGAGGTCCGCGAACTGGCGGGAGATGATCATCGGCGCCGTGCCGTAACCGACGACCACCACCGCGAGCTCGAGCGCCGCCCGCACCTGCCCTCCCAGGTCGAAGCCGAGCAGCACGGCGACGCCGGCCATCCCGACGGCCAGGCCGAGCACCCGGGTGCGGTCGAGGCGGTCCTCGTCCCTGAGCACCAGGGACGCGACGGCGGCCACCATCGGCACGGCGGCGATGAGCAACCCGGTCAGCGACGACGTGAGGTAGCGCTCCGCGTCCGTCAGCAGCAGCCACGGTCCGGCGATCTCCAGGACCGCGAACGCGACCAGCCACCGCCACCGCGGCAGCAAGGGGCGCAGGTAGCCCTTGGCTGCGGCGATCGGCAACAACACCAGGGCACCGATCCCGGTGCGGGCCAGCACGATGACCGGCGGGGACAGGTCCTCCACGGCGACCTTGATGAGCAGGTAGGGAATCCCCCACAGGACGCACATCGTGGAGAACAGGATCCACCCGCGACGCGTCACGTCCTCACCTTAGGAACGGCCACCGACGTTCCCGTGCCACCGACCGTTCCGATCCTGCCGACCTGGGTCATCGCGCATCGTCAGCACGCTGATCGAGCAGGACCTCGGCACTGCTCGGGGAGCTCGCGGTCAGTTGATCTGACGGTCGCGGCCGGCCCAGTACTGCTCGCGCAGCTTGAACTTCTGGACCTTGCCGGTCGCCGTACGCGGGATCTCCGGGCGGAACTCCACCGAGGTCGGGGCCTTGTAGCCCGCGAGGCGGCCCTTGCAGTGCTTGATGAGCTCCGCCTCGGTGGCGTCCGCTCCGGCGGCCAGCACGACGAGGGCCTTGATGGTCTCCCCCCACTTCTCCGACGGGACGCCGATGACAGCGACCTCGGCCACGGCGGGGTGCGAGAACAACGCGTCCTCCACCTCGATCGAGGAGACGTTCTCGCCGCCGGTGATGATGACGTCCTTACGGCGGTCCTGGATCGTCAGGTAGCCCTCATCGTCCATGGCGCCACCGTCGCCGGTGTGGAACCAGCCGCCTTCCAGGGCATCCTCCGTCGCTTCCGGTTGCTCCCAGTAGCCCGCGAGCACCACGTTCGAGCGCGCGAGCACCTCCCCCTGGTCGGAGATCTTGAGTGTGACGCCGAGCGCCGGCATCCCGGCCCTGGCCAGTCGGGGCGCTGCGTCGGCGGGGGCCAGCGCGTCCTCCTCGGCCCGGCGGCGGTTGATCGTCAGCAGCGGGGAGGTCTCGGTCAGGCCGTAGATCTGCAGGAACTCCCAGCCGAGCTCCTCCTCGATGCGCTGGATGGTCCGCGAGGGCGGCGGGGCCCCCGCGCAGATCACCCGCACGGTGTCGCGGCCCGGTACGGGGCCTTCCCAGGTCGCCGCGGCCTCGAGGATCGACGCGACGACGGCGGGCGCCGCGCACATCACCGTGACGCCGTACTTCTCGACCCGCCGCAGGATGTCGGCCCCGTCGATCTTGCGGATCACGACGTGCGGCACGCCCATGCCGGTCATGCTGTAAGGCATCCCCCAGCCGTTGGCGTGGAACATCGGCAGCGTGTGCAGGTAGACGTCGCGGTCGGTGACGCCGGCGTGCAGCGCGAACGTCACCGCGTTGACCCAGATGTTGCGGTGCGTGATCTGCACGCCCTTGGGTCGGGCGGTCGTGCCGGAGGTGTAGTTGATGGTCGCGGTGGCGTCTTCGTCCGGGTTCTCCCACGGCACCGGCTCGACATCCCGGAGCAGGGCGGCGTCGGACTCCCTGCCGAGCACGAACGTGTGCTGGGCCTTCACCTCGGCGAGGGACTCGGCCACCTCCGGGTCCAGCAGCAGCACCGTCGCACCGGAGTGCTCCACGATGTAGGTCACCTCCGCCGGCGACAGCCGGAAGTTGATCGGGACGAGCACCCGACCGTACGAGCAGACGCCGTAGAACGCCTCGAGCAGCCGGGCACTGTTGTGGCTGACGATCGCGACGCGCTCGCCGCGGCCGATGCCGAGCTCGTCGAGGCCGGCGGCGAGCGCTCTGGTCCGCCTGGCGAGCTCGCCATAGGTCTGCGACCCGAGC
>JBKJVH010000167.1:0-11808 GCA_046590985.1 Mycobacteriales bacterium | reverse complement strand
GATGACCTGGACCGTGTCGCCGAGGTACTCCCCGCGGCGCTCCTTGGCGATCACCGCCGAGTAGACCTGGCCGGTCGTGACGTTGGCGTCACCCTTGAGCACCTCGTCGAGGAACCGGTCGTAGTGCCCGACGTCCAGGTCGGTCTCGGCGCCGTCATCGGTGACGAACACCTCGCCGTGCTGGAAGGGGTTCATGGTGCCGGGGTCCACGTTGAGGTAGGGGTCGAGCTTCTGCATCGTGACCCGCAGCCCGCGGGCCTTCAGCAGCCGGCCCAGGCTCGAGGCGGTGAGGCCCTTGCCCAGGGAGCTCGCCACGCCACCGGTGACGAACAAGTGGCAGGTCTGGCTCGGCTTGTCCCCTGAACTGCGCGCCACGTGGGCTCCCCGTGCTCGGTCTGAGTCTCAGCGGGCACGCCACCCGCTGCACGGAAGTCCACTCTAACAAGCGCCCGCCCCGGCCCGTGGCCCAACGCGCCGGAAGCCTGAGGTCTCTCAAGCTGGGCTGCCACATCCTGGCGAGCCGGCCGCCCGCGCTGACCGCCACCCTTGCCTCGTAGGGTGCTGTCGCAGCAGCGATGAGTCGCGTCGACCCGGAACGTCCCCACTCGACCATGCAGACCGACCAGGGAGCCGCCGTGCAGATCATCGTGTGTGAGTTCATGAGCCTGGACGGCGTCGTCCAGGCGCCCGGGGGCCCCGAGGAGGACACCGACGGGGGCTTCGCCCACGGCGGCTGGTCGCACCCCTACTTCGACCCCGAGGTCATGGGCCCTGTCCTTGCCGACGTCATGACCCGCTCCGACGCCCTGCTGTACGGCCGCCGCACCGGCAGGGCATGGCCGCCGCGTGGCCCGACCGGGCCGGTGACCCCTACGCCGACCAGCTGAACAGCCTCCCGAAGTACGTCGCGTCCCGCACCCTCACGCAGGCCGACCTGACCTGGAACAACTCCCACCTGCTGGCGGGGGACGCGCTGGACGCCATCCGGGTGATCCGCGACCAGCAAGGCCGCGGCCTGCAGGTCTGGGGAAGCCCGTCCTTGGTCGCCCAGCTCGCCGAGGCGGACCTCGTCGATGAGTACGTCCTGATGATCGAGCCGGTGCTGCTCGGTGGCGGCAAGCGGGCCTTCCCGGTCACGGGTCAGTCCCGCCCGCTCGAGCTCGTCTCCGCCGTCACAACGGGCACGGGCGTCCTGCTCTGCACGTACCGACCGGTGCGGACGTGATCGGTACCCGCTGGGGCGTGACCGACGCCGAGGTGGCGCGTCCCTACCCGTGCGACGCACTCGTGCCCGGCCCGGTGCTGCCGCTCTGGCGTGGCGTCACCGTCCGGGCCCCGGTCGAGGGGGTGTGGCCGTGGCTGTGCCAGCTTCAGCTCGCGCCTTACTCCTACGACTGGGTCGACAACCTCGGCCGGCAGTCGCCGCGGGAGCTCCGCGACCTGCCCGATCCCCGACCTGGCGAGCGGTTCTCGTCCGTGGGTGGGCGCTTCGGGGTCGGGCGGGTGCTGTCCGTGGGTCACCAGGAGCACCTGACCGCACGCATCCTCGGCGCGGTGATGTCCTACGTGCTGGTCCCCTCCGGCACGCAGACCCGGCTGCTGCTCAAGCTCGTCGTGCCCCACCGCTGGTACGCCCCCGCGCTCGCGGTGGGCGACTGGCCGATGGCCCGCCGGCAGCTCCTGAACCTGAAGTCCCTCGCCGACGCCTGACCCTCAGCCGCGCTTGACCTCGGCCGCGACCGCAAGCAGCTCCTCCGCGTGACCGCGGGAGAACCCGGTGTCGACCCCGGCCAGCATCCGGGACAGCTCCTGGACGCGGCCCTGCTCGTCGAGCGTCGCGATGCCGGACCGCGTGATCGACCCGTCGTCGGCCTTGACGACGAGCAGGTGGGTGTCGGCGAACGCCGCGACCTGAGGCAGGTGGGTGACGACGATGACCTGATGGTCACGGGCGAGCCGGGCCAGCCGCTTGCCGACCTCGACCGCGGCCTTCCCGCCTACGCCGGCGTCGACCTCGTCGAACACCATCACCGGTACGGCGTCGGACCCGGCGAACACCACCTCCACCGCCAGCATCACGCGGGACAGCTCGCCGCCGGAGGCGCCCTTGTGCAGCGCGCGTGCCGGCGCCCCCGGGTGCGGTACGAGCAGCAGCTCGACCTCGTCGATGCCGTCCGGCCCGGCTGCCAGCCGCTCGGTACCGACCAGCAGCCCATCCTCGGCAGGCCGCTGCGAGACCACCGCGCTGACGACCGCGTGTGGCATCGCGAGCTCGACCAGCTCGGCCGTGACGGCAGCGCCGAAGCGGACGGCGGCCTCACAGCGCGCCACCGACAGCTCCCGAGCCAACGACCCCAGCGACGCCTCGAGCCGGGTCTCCTCCTCGGCCAGCGCCACGAGCGCGTCACCCGTACCGTCCAGCGCCAGCAGCCGATCCGACGCGGACGACGCCCAAGCAAGGACTCCGTCGACGTCGTCGACCGCGTGGCGACGTACCAGGGAGGTCAGGGTGGCGAGCCGGTCCTGGGCGGTGGTGAGCCGCCGCGGGTCGGCGTCGACCCCGGCGGCGTAGGAGGCCAGCTCCTGGGCGAGGTCGGCCGTCAGCAGCGCGGCCTCCTGTGCCCGGCCGGCGAGCTCCCCGAGCAGCGGGTCGTGATGCGAAGCCGCCTCCAGCGTCCGGCGCGCCGTGGTCAGCAGCTGGAGCGCATCGGCGCCCTCGCCGGACTCCTCACCGGTCAGCGCGTGCTGCGCGGTCGTCGCGGCGCTCCGCAGGTCGTCAGCGTTGGCGAGCCGCTCGATGTCGGCGGTCAGCGCCGCGCTCTCCCCTGGCTGCGGGGCTGCGGTCTCGATCTCGGCGAGCCCGAGCCGGAGCAGCTCGGCCTCGCGAGCCCGCTCGTCCGCCTCGTCGCGCAACTGCTCCAGGGTGGCCCGCACGTCCCGCCAGCGTGCCCACCTCCCGCCGAACCGCTCCCGAAGCCCGACGACGTCGGCGTACCGGTCAAGAGCCGCCCGTTGCCGAGCGGGTTGGAGCAGCCGCTGCTGGTCGCTCTGGCCGTGCAGTGCGAGCAGCTCCTCGCCCAGCTCACCGAGCACCCCGACGGGCACGCTCCGGCCGCCGACGTGCGCCCGCGACCGGCCGTCGGCCCCGACCGAACGGGACAGGAGCAGGGTGTCCTCGTCCAGCTCGCCGCCGGCGTCGAGCGCCCGCACGACCGCCGGGTGATCCCCAGGCAGCGCAAGCCGGCCCTCCACGACGGCCCGCGCCACGCCGGGCCTGACCCGGCCGGCGTCGGAGCGCCCGCCGAACAGCAAGGAGAGCCCCTGCACGACCATGGTCTTACCGGCGCCGGTCTCCCCCGTCACGACGGTCAGCCCGGGCGCGAGCTCGAGCACGGCGTCGTCGATGACACCGAGCCCCTGGATGCGCATCTCTTCGAGCATGCGTTCGACTGTACGGCCCGGGACCGACGTTCAGTGGTTGGCGCGCCCGCGGCCGCGCCAGCCGTCCACGTCCAGGTCGAACTTCTCGACCAGCGTGTCGGTGAACGTCGTCGGGTGCGGCGTCCGGGCCAGCGGGACCGGAGTCGCCCCCTTGCGCACCTCGATCCGGCTCCCGTGCGGCAGGTCGATCGTGCGCCGGCCGTCGCAGGCCAGTACCGCTGTCGCGCCGCTCGGCAGCACCTCCATCGCCACCACCGAGGTCGGCGCGATGACCATCGGGCGGGCGAACAGGGCGTGCGCGCTGATCGGCACCAACAGCAGCGCCTCGACCGCGGGCCACACCACCGGCCCACCTGCGCTGAACGCGTACGCCGTCGACCCCGTCGGCGTCGCCGCCACCACCCCGTCACAGCCCCACCGCGACAGCGGCCGACCGTCGATCTCCACGACCAGCTCCAGCATCCGCTCCCGCGGGCCTTTCTCGACCGAAGCCTCGTTGAGGGCCCAACCGTTGCCGAGGAGCTCGCCGTCGTGGGTGGCTGTCACGTCGACGGTGAGACGTTCCTCGACCGCGTAGTCACGCGCGAGAACGTGGTCGATGGTGTCGTCCAGATCGGAGGACTCCGCCTCGGCGAGGAACCCGATCCGGCCGAGGTTGACCCCGAGCAGCGGCACGCCGGTGTCCCGGGAAAGCTCCGCGGCCCGCAGGATCGTGCCGTCACCGCCGAGCACCAGCACCAGCTCCGCTCCGGCGGCGCCCTCGGCGCCGCTCTGGCACACCGACACCCCGGTGACTCCCATCGCGTCGGCCTCCGCAGCCAGCAACCGGACCTGGACGCCGGCCTCCTGCAACCGCAGCGCCACCGACCGCGCAGCCTCCGCGGTTTCCGTACGCCCGGTGTGGGCCAGCAGCAGCACAGCGCGAGTCACGCCCGACAGCCTGTCATGCCGGCCCCTCGGTGATCGCGCGCTGCAGATCGGCCTCGTCCAGCAGTGGCGCACCGGCCGTCAGCCACAGGAAGAACTCCACGTTGCCGCTCGGACCAGGCAGCGGGCTCGCCACCACGCCCCGCACCCCGAGGCCCAGCCCCGCGGCCTGCCCAGCCACCTTCCGTACGGCGTCCGCGCGCGCCTGCGGGTCCCGCACCACGCCCCCCGACGGGAGGTTCTCGCGACCGACCTCGAACTGCGGCTTCACCATCGGCAGGAAGTCCGCCCCCGCCTTGGCGCACCGCACCAAGGCGGGCAGCACCAGTCCGAGCGGGATGAACGACAGGTCGGCGACCACCAGGTCGACCGGGTCGCCGACCTGCTCGGGCTCGAGCCCGCGGGCGTTGACGCGCTCGACGAGCGTCACCCGCTCGTCGGTGCGCAGCGACCAGGCCAGCAGCCCGTACCCGACGTCGACCGCCACCACGTGCGCCGCCCCGCGCCGGAGCAGCACGTCGGTGAAGCCTCCCGTCGAGGCGCCTGCGTCGAGGGCGCGCAGCCCCGTCGGGTCGTAGCCGAACGCTTCGAGGGCCCCGAGCAGCTTGTGTGCGCCGCGCGAGACCCACTGCTCGCCCTCCTCAGCCTCGACGAGGACAGCCGTCGCCAGGTCGACACCGGTCGCCGCCTTGGTCGCGACGGCACCGCCGACCTTGACGCGGCCGTCGGCGATCAGGGCAGCGGCGTGCTCACGGCTCCGAGCCAGACCGCGGCGGACCAGCTCGGCGTCGAGGCGGGCCCGCCGCGCCAGCTCAGGCCTCGTCGAGGGTGGCGAGGGCGTCCTGGAGCGACCGGTGGACCCGGTCGAAGACCTCGACGTGCTCGGTGACCGGCAGGTCCTCGAGCCCGGCGAGGGCAGCGCTGACCTGGTCACTCACCGGGCTGGCGCCTTCGTCAGGCACTCTCACCCCTTGGCGGGCGCCTTGGCGGGCGCCTTCTTGGCAGCCGGCGCCTTCTTGGCCGCGGGAGCCTTCTTGGCCGCGGGAGCCTTCACCGGAGCCTTGGCGACCGCGGACTCAGCAGCAGGCTTTGCCGCAGCAGCAGCCGGCTTGGTGGCCTCGCGCAGCTGCGCCTCGAGGGTCCGGACGCGGGCGGTCAGCTCGTTGACCTCGTCCACGCTCGCGAGCCCGACCCGACCGAGGGCCTTGTCGACCTCGAACTTGACCAGAGCCGTCACGGCCTCGCGGTTGCTCTTGCTCTGCGCCACAAGATCATCGGCGAGGCCGGTGACCTGTCCTGCCGTCGCCTCGCCCTGGGCGACCAGCGCCTTGGCGGCTGCGGTGGCCTTCTGACGGGTGACCTCGGTCAGCCCGCTGGCCAGCGCCAGATACCCCTTGAGCGCATCCTTCACGTCGTCCTCCTCCAGCGGCCTCGTTGCCGCTCCGGAACGCTACCGCTGTCGGGTAGCGTCACGCGCATCCGGCAGCGGAACGAGGGGAGGTCTCGGCTTGGCTTCGGAAGAGGAATGCGCTCAGGGCTTCCACACGCTCGCCGAACTCCTGGCGTCCCTGCCCCCCGAGGTCCGCAAGAAGTACGTCCTGGATCGCACCGTGTCGTGCCGCGTACCCGACCTGGGCGTCACCTGGTCCGGGCGCATCACGATGGAGGGCTTCCAGGGCCTGACCACCACCGACGAGTCCAAGGCCCAGGTGCGCCTCACCGTGGGCAGCAACGACCTGCTCGCCCTGATCGAGAGCCGCTTGGCACTCAAGACCGCCTTCGCAACCGGCAAGCTCCGCATCCAGGCCAGCCCTCTGGACCTGCTCCGCCTGGGCGCCTTCCTCTAGGTCCCCACGCGGCTCCAGGCCAGCGCACAGGCGGCCCGCAGCGCCTCCTCCACCGGCCCGTCCGAACGCAGCGAGTCGCCCTCGTACCAGGCCTTGCCCTCACCGCACCGGGCAAGGCCGGCGGCGACGACCGGCTGCTCGTGCGGCGTCAGCAGCCCCCGCAGGTCGTGGGACACGTAGGTCGGCCGCATCCCGACCGGCGCGGCAAGCAGGTCAGCGATCGAGGTCACGCCGGTCAGGACCAGCAGGCTGTCGCAGCCGGCCCGGACCGCGCCGAGGATGTCGGTGTCGAGCCGGTCCCCCACGATGAGGGGCCGGGTCGCGGCGACCCGTTCGACGCTGGCCTGGTGGAGCTCCGGTTCGGGTTTGCCCACCACGACCGGGTGCTGGTCGGTCGCGGTGACCAGTGCGGCGACCAGCGCCCCGTTGCCTGGCAGCAGGCCCCGGTCGCTCGGGTAGGTGCTGTCGGCGTTGCCCGCGACCCAGACGGCACCGGCCCGGATCGCGACGCTCGCCTCGGCGAGGTCCGTCCAGGCCGTGGTGGTCGCCAGCCCCTGCACGACCGCGGTGACCCCATCGGCCACGCGCACCGGCGTGAAGCCACCGGCGGCGATCTCCTCCGCCAGCCCGTCGGTACCCAGCACCAGGACCCGACTGCCGGTGGCGATCCGGCCGGTGAGGTAGCGGACGGCGGCCTGCGCGCTGGTCACCACGTCCTCAGCGGACGCCTCGATGCCCAACTGCCGGAGGTGCTCCGCGACCACCGCGGGACGGCGAGAGGCGTTGTTGGTGACGAAGGCGGCTCGCATCCCTTGCCGGCGCGCCTCGGCCACCGCCTCCGCAGCGTGCGGCACCGCCGCCGGCCCGACGTACAGCACGCCGTCCAGGTCCAGCAGCGCCGCGTCGTAGGCAGCGCACAGCGGACGTGAGCTCGCGCCGAGCATCCCCTAGCGGCGCGAGGCCGTCAGGGCCGCCCGGGCGCCACGCAACGCGGTGCTGTAGTAGGCGATGTCGGGCCGCATCGCAGCGGCCAGCGCCAGGTGATCCACGGCCGCGGTGAGGTCACCGAGCTTGGTCAGCGCCAGGCCGAGCCCGAACTGGGCGTAGTCGTCCGCGGGGTTGATCGAGATGATCCAGGAGAAGTTCTCCCGGGCCTCCGGGTACATCCCCATGTCGAACTGCGCGCGCGCCAGCGCTTCACGGGCCATCCGCGACTCCGGCTCGGAGGTCACGGTGTGGCCGAGGACCTGTACGGCTGCCGCCGCGTCACCGCTGTCGAGCAGCTCCAGGCCGCGGGTGTACCAGTCGTAGGCGTCCCCCTGCGGCACGTGATCGGGAGGCGGTGGGGGCAGGTCGGAGAACGGCCGGGGCTTCTCCTCGTCCGGGGCTCGCGGGTCATACCGGGGGTCGTACCTGTCGGACACGCCGACTCCCTCCTCGTCGCTCTCGCCCATGGCCCCGCGGTGTCGCTGAGCCCTGCCATCCTCCGTCACGCCCTGCCCGCCCTGGGCACCTGTCGGTGCTTCGGCCTAGCATGCCGCCATGTCCGCCGGCCCGCATGAGCCCGCTTCTCCTACCTTCGCACGACCGGCCTTCCCCGACGGGTTGATCCTCCAACCCTTCCGGGGACTCCGGTACGGCCCTGCCGTCGACCTGTCCAAGGTGACCTCGCCGCCGTACGACGTCATCGACGCCGACGGCGTCGTGGCACTCGAACAGGCGAGCAACGTCAACGTCGTACGGCTGATACTCCCACGGGATGACGCTTCGGAGGGGGATCGCTACCTGCGCGCCGCCACGACGCTCGCTTCCTGGCGCGCCGAAGGGGTGCTTCGTCCCGATCCGCTGGCCACCTTGTACGTGTACGAGCAGGCCTCCGCGACCCATGCCCAACGCGGTCTCCTCGGTGCTCTCACCCTCTCGCCACCCGAGGACGGCATCGTCCTGCCGCACGAGAACACCATGTCAGGCACGGTCTCGGATCGCCTCGCCCTCTACACCGCCGTCGAGGCCGATCTCGAACCCATCTTCCTGCTGTACGCCGGAGGCGGCGCAGCCAGCCAGGCCGTTGCGGCCGCCTCGGACGGCGGGCCGCTCCTCGACGTCACGCTCCCGGACGGCCTCCGGCACCGGCTCTGGGCCCTCACCGACCCGGACCTGCTCGCGGCGATCGCTGCTGATCTGCACGGCCGGACCGCTGTGATCGCCGATGGCCACCATCGTTACGCGACCTACCTGCAGCACCAGGCCGCCGCCCACGCCGCCGGCCGGGGTGCTGGCCCCTGGGACACCGGGCTCACGTTCCTGGTCGACAGCTCCGCGTTCGGCCCCGAGGTGCACCCGATCCACCGCGTCATCCCCCACGTGGAGGCGTTCGAGCTGGCCCGACGCGCCGAGGGCGCCATGAAGGTCCATGACCTCGACGGCAACGACCTCCAGTCGGCCATGGCGGCGCTGACCCGGGCGGGCGCCTCCGGACCCGCCTTCCTGCTCGTCAGCGGCGACGGCGGCACACTCCGACTCCTCACCGACCCGAACGCCGAGCGACTGGCACACGCGCTGCCCGGCGACCGTTCGCAGGCGTGGCGGGCGCTCGACGTCAGCGTGCTCCACCACTACCTGGTCTCCGACGTCTGGGGACTGACCGACGACGTCGACACCGTCCGTTACGCGCACGACGTCGACGCCACGATCGCCGCTGCTGAGGCCTCAGGGGGCACCGCCGTGCTGCTCAACCCAACGCCGGTTGACGCGGTCACGACCGTCGCGGCCGGCGGCGAGCGGATGCCTCGCAAGTCGACGCTGTTCACCCCCAAGCCCCGCACCGGCCTGGTGATCCGAGACCACCGCGATGCCTGAACACGGTGACGACGTGCCGCACCCAGCAGCCGGCACCCCGCTGCTCCGGGCGGCCCCGACACCCGGCTGACGGCTGTCGGACCCTCGCTAGGGCGCCCGAGCGACGCGCTTGGCCTTGCTGACCTCCACCTCCGTCTTGGAGGTCACCCCGGTCGGGATCTGCCAGAAGCGCCGCCGCAGCGAACCCTCGACGGCGATCACGTCGCCGACGGTCCAGCCCGCAGCGGCCTTCTGCACGGCCGGTGCCCACGCGAAGCAGTCCACCGTGTCGATCGTGGCCGGCCGGACCCCCTCCGGAAGCTTGCGCCTCGGCACAGGGCGGTCCATCACCAGTCGCCAGGTCCTCAGCAGGTCACCGCTGGGCAGCTCCCGGTCCTCCGGCATCGCCGACAACCGGCCCACCAGGACCACCTCGTTGCGTGTCGCGACCTCCACGTCGCCCTCCCTCCGGCCCACGTCGGGGCCCGACACCACAGTGGCCGCGCACGAGCCCTCCTAGGCGCCTCAGAGCAGTTCTGTGGACGACGAGGAGGCCTGTGGAGAACGTCAGTCGAAGAGGGTCAGGTCCGCCTCGGGGGGCGCCCGGAACCCCGGGTCCACTGCCGCGGGGCGCTTGGCCTCCACCGGCTCCGGTGCCTGACTGCTGAACGCAGGTCCGCGCGACACCGGCTTGTCGTCCGCCAGTGGATCGACCGCGTCATCGCCTTCGTCGGCGACGGGAACCGCATCGACAGCCGCCCGCCCTGGGTCGGCCGCCGCCGGCTCCTCGACCTGAGGCTCCACGACCTCCGGCTCCACGACCTGAGGCTCCACGACCTCCGGCTCCACGACCTCTGCGGCGGCCTCACCCACCCGCGGGGTCGACATGTCGGCAACCAGGGCCACCAGGTCGGTCGCTGACATCGGCACCGACACCTCGTCGGCCGGTTCGCCGTCCTCGAGGTCGGCGAACACCACCCCGTCGAGCTCGAGCAGCCGGTCCTCGGCGTCGGTGTCACCCTGCTCGTCGACGTCGGCGGCCCGCGAAAACCACTGCCGCGCGTCCTCGGAACGCCCTGCCTCCAGCAGTGCGTCCGCGTAGGCGTAGCGCAGCCGGGCCGTCCAGGGCCGCACCGGGCCCTCGAGCGCACCCACCTGCAGCGAGACCACCGCAGCGTCGGCCTGGCCGAGGTCACGTCGGGCCCCGGAGGCAACGATCAACAGCTCCACGCGGGCCGCGGCGCTGAGCTTGCCCGCCTGCGGGTCCTCGGAGACAAGGAGCGCCCGATCAGGTCGGCCCAGCGCCCGCTCGCAGTCGGCCATCACCGCCAGGTGCTCCGGGTCGCCTGTCAGACGGCGCGCGGTACGCAGCTCGGTGAGGGCTTCGGCCCACTCCCCCGCCGTGTACGCCACCAGCCCGTTGGCCTCCCGGACCGCACCGACGCGGCCGGCCAGCGCCCGCGCCGCGCGGGCATGCGCAAGCGCCGCGGTCGGCTCCTCGTCCATCAGGCGCCCTGCCATGACCAGGTGCCGAGCCACCAGCTCAGCGGTCTCCTTGGCCAGTCCCTGCAACTCCTTGCGGACGTCCCGGTCCAGCTCATGCGCCTGCACGTCCTCGGGCAGTGGCACCCGCGCCAGCTGACGCCGCGCCTCCCTGCGAGGGTCGTACGTCCACTCCCGCTCAGCACCGTCCCCCGAACGTGACCGCTCGCCCGAGCGGGGCGACCCAGCCGAACGGGGTGCGTCTGCCGTTCGTGGGCGGTCGCCGCGCTCAGCGGGCCGACCGCCACCTGAGCTGGGACGGCTACCTGCAGTACGGGGGGCACCGCCCCGGCTCGTGGCGTACGTCGGTCGGTCCCCGCCCGGCGTCGGGCGGGAGCGTGCCTGGCCGGCCGCTGACCGACCGCGCGGCACCTCCCGGTCCGGACTGCCCGCACGACCGCCAGTGCCGCGCTCCGGACGCTCGCTCTGCTCCGGACGCTCGCTCCGCTCCGGACGCTCGCTCCGCGCGGAGGTCCGTGCACCGGCAGCCGCCGCGCCGCTCGGCCCCCGGTAGGGGCGATCCCCAGCACCCGGGGACTGCCCTGCATCACGCGAGAGCTGGCCCCCTGCGGTTCGGTCCGGTCGCCCGGCACCCGGCGACCCCTGACGGTCAGGACGCCCGGCGCCAGCCGGCCGGCCACCGCCCTGAGGCCGACCCTCCGCCGGACGACCGCTGCCGCCGGGACGGCCTCGTCGCTCCGAGCCCGTCTCCGGCCGACCGCTCCGCTCCTCCCACGACCGCTCCGGGCGTCCAGACCCCTCGGGTCGAGCCGGCCGACCCGCTGCTGACCGACCAGCACCCGACTCCCCGGTGGCAGGACGCGCGGAGCTCGGCCGGCCGGCACTCGGGCGACCAGTGCTGGGCCGCCCACCGCTGGGCTTACCACCAGTCGACGAACGCGAAGAGCCACCCTGACCACGTTCCGGCGTTCCCCTGCGGGGATCGTCTTCGGGACGGCTCATCGTGGCTCCTTGTTGTTGAAAGAATGGCTTCATCGCCCTGAAATCAAGGCACCATCGCGCTATGGAATTGCAGAAACAACGACTAAAAGCACTTCAGGGGACAACCTGATGGTTGTCCCCTGAAGTGAAGATGTGTCCGGCGGCGTCCTACTCTCCCACACAGTCTCCCGTGCAGTACCATCGGCGCTGAGAGGCTTAGCTTCCGGGTTCGGAATGTTACCGGGCGTTTCCCTCTCGCTATGGCCGCCGA
>JBKJVH010000058.1:0-4845 GCA_046590985.1 Mycobacteriales bacterium | reverse complement strand
CGAGGACGTCCTCGAGATCGCCGAGATGGCACGGGAAGTGATTCGCGCCGGGCGCCTCGCGACGGGCACCCGCGACGTGAAGTGCACCGTGAGCATCGGTGGCTTCGTCCCCAAGCCGCACACCCCGTTCCAGTGGGCGTCCCAGGCGGATCCGGAGACGATCGACCGGCGGCTGCGGATGCTGCGCGACGCGATCCGGGACGACAAGAGCACCGCGAAGGCGATCGGCTACCGCTATCACGACGGCAAGCCCGGCCAGGTCGAGGGGCTGCTGAGCCGTGGCGACCGGCGCATCGGTGCGGTTATCGAGGAGGTCTGGCGGCAGGGCGGCATCTTCGACGGCTGGAGCGAGCACTTCTCCTACGACCGCTGGATGGCGGCCTGCGAGAGCGTCGGCGTCGACGTCGACTGGTACACCACCCGCGAGCGCGACGAGCTCGAGGTGCTGCCCTGGGACCACCTCGACTCCGGCCTCGACAAGGAGTGGCTCTGGAGCGACTGGCAGGAGGCGCTCGCCGAGGTCGACCTCGACGACTGCCGCTGGATCCCGTGCTTCGACTGCGGGGTCTGCCCCCAGCTCGGCACCGAGATCCAGATCGGCCCGACCGGCAAGAAGCTGCTCCCGCTGTCCGTGGTCTGAGGCAAGCAGGACGACGGCTGAGTCAGGCCCGGGGGGCTGGCCGTTCGCCGCACTGGACGACGACGAACCCGCCGGCGCCCTGCATCTTCATCTGGAAGGCCTCACCCGAGCCCCGGCCGATCAGGGCGCCGGCCTTGAAGGTAGAGACGATCTCGGTGCGGACCGGTGAGGTCCAGGCGACCGCGGCGTTCGCGTCGACGAAGACCGGCTCGTCGGTAGGCAGCACCAGCGGGGTCCCGATGCAGGTGACGGCGACCTGGCCCGTACCGGTCACCTCGGTCTGGAACAGGCCACCCGCGGCCATCGCGCCGAGGCCACCGGAGGTCTTCTTGATCTCGTATCCCATGCCCTGCCCCAGCACGAGCAGCGCCCGGCCGTTCACGACGAGCCGGTCCGCGTCCAGGGTGAACAGCGAGATGTGCGAGGCGTCGTCGGCGAACCAGACGTTGCCCCGACCGGTCACCTTCATCAGCTCCTGGCCCTCGCCGGTGACGGCCTTGCGGACGAAGCCGCCAAGTCCGGCGCCCTTGAACGAGAAGTCGATCTTGCCGGTGTAGGCGACCATCGCGCCCTGCTTGGCGAGGATCTCGCCGTCGACCGCGGCGCGCACCATGCGGTCGCCGTCTTCCATCACGAACGGCAGGTCAGTCATGCCGGCAGGCTAACGTCGCGCGATGACCTCGCCGTTGCGCCGCACCGAGGCAGTCCTGCAGGACGTCCCGCGCCCGCTGCGGCCGATCGTGTGGCTGGTCGCGGCGCTGGTCACGCCCTTCTGGATGCTCGCCGACCTGGCCCGTCGCACCGGCTCCTTGATCCCCAAGATCCTGTACGCCCTGAGCTGGCCCTTCCGGGTGCTCGGCCCACCTCTGATCGCGCTCTGGAACGGGTTGCTCGCGGTGCTCGGAGCGCTCGGCGCTGCCGTCGGGTGGGTCCTGCACCTCGTGGCCGTGCTGTTTCGGCTGATCTTCAGGGGAGTAACCGCTGTCCTGGCAGCGTGCACCTGGCTCTGGACGCGACTTCTCGAACCGGTCGTACGGGCCGTCGGGACGGTCCTGCGTGCGCTCGGGGCGGCGGTGTGCTGGCTGCTCCGGGTGCTCGGCGTACCGGCCCGCTTCCTGGCCGCCGCGCTCGCGTGGACCGGCCGCGTCCTCGCCACCGGCGCCCGGTTCCTCGGCGCGGCGCTGCTGGCGATCGGCCACGCGCTCGCCGTGCCGCTGCGACCCCTCGGGCGAGGTCTGGCGCGGCTCTGGCTGGGCCTGATCTGGCTCGGGTGGGGGCTCACGACTGCGCTGCTGGTCCTCGGCCGGCTGCTGGCGCGGGTGTGGCGATGGCTGGCCGCCGCGGGCGGGTGGCTGATCCGGATGGCGCTCGCCACGGGCCGGGCCGCCCGGTTCCTGGCGGAGCAGGCGTGGCGCCCGTTTCGGTGGCTCTGGCGCCGGGTGCTGGTCCCGTCCGGCCGTGCGATCGGGCGAGCCACCCGCGAAATCGGGAGAGCTGTGCGGGCCGTGGGTCGGCCGGTGCTGGCCGGGGTGGCCGCGCTGCGACGAAGAGGTCGTGAGGCGATCTCGCCGGTGCGCGAGGCCGTCCGGGCGTTGCGCCGCCGCTAGCGCTCCGCTGGGAACGGCGACCGGCCGGTAGCCTCACACGCACCGTGTCCAAGAAGCCCCCTGGCGAGCCGCCGCCCCCCGCCGTCCAGCGCCTGCGCCTGCGCTACACCAAGCGCGGTCGGCTGAGGTTCACCAGCCACCGCGACATCGCGCGCGTTTTCGAGCGGGCGCTGCGTCGTGCGGAGGTGCCGATGGCGTACAGCGCGGGATTCTCCCCGCACCCGAAGGTCAGCTGGGTCGGCGCGGCCGCGACCGGGGTGGCCAGCGAGGCCGAGTACGTGGAGATCAGCCTCGCCGAGCGCCGTGACCCGGAGGCGATCCGGGCGGCGCTGGACGCCAGCCTGCCCGACGGGATCGACCTGCTGGAGGCCGTCGAGGCCGAGGCCGGGACGTCGCTGCCGGACCGTGTACAGGCCAGCAGCTGGGTCATCGAGCTGGGCGGGGTCACGCTCGCAGACCTCGACAAGGCGGTCACCACGTTCCTCGCGACGGAGTCCGTCGAGGTCGAGCGGATGACCAAGAACGGTCGCCGTGTGTTCGACACCCGTAGCGCTGTGGTGTCGATGAGGGCAACGGATGGTGACGACTGTGCGATACTGCACATGGTCGTGCAGCACGTGACGCCTGCAGTGCGACCCGACGACGTCCTCTCCGGACTCCGTGCAAGCAGTGACCTCGCGACGCCCGTGCCGCCATCGGCTACGAGGCTCGCGCAAGGGCTGCTGACGGCAGAAGGGGAGGTCGGCGACCCGCTCGCACCCGACCGCGTTGCCGCCGGACACTCCGGCGCGACGCACTAGCCGGGGCAACGCGACAGGTCGGCGAAGCCGCCGGTGCTCACCTTCCGGGGAGAGCGCACCTTCAGACTTTTGACACCCGCGTCTGCCGACCTGGTCGGCGCGGGAACGACCCCACTGGTCGTCGCGGCAGCGTCACGCGAGGACCGGACCGGAGCCCTGTGCTCGACAACGAGCCGAACGACCCGACCACCGCTTCTGACGTGACAGCAGACGCCGAAGCCCCCAAGAAGGCCCCGCGCCGCCGCGCCACCAAGGCCGCCGCAGCGCCCAACCCCGAAGCGGTCGAACCGGCCGTCGCGGACACCGCCCCCGCCGGTGACGCTGAGGCCCCCAAGAAGGCTGCCAAGAAGGCGCCCGCCAAGAAGGCCGCGCCGCGCAAGAAGGCCGCCCCCAAGGCCGAGGAGCCCCTGGACGTCCCCGAGGACCTCGACGAGGCCGCCCTGGAGGAGCTCGCCGAGCAGACCCTCGCGGGCGTCCCGGCGTTCACCGACCCGCCTGTCGAGCTGGACGAGCCCGTCAAGACCGTCCGTCGGGGCCGCGCGCCGGCCGTCGTGGTGACCTTCCAGGCGCCCGAGGCGAACGCGGCCCCGGCCCGCCCGGCTCGCGCCACGCCCGCTGCTGAGGCGGCCGACGCCGATGAGGCACCTGCCCCGCGCCAGCGCCGCCGGGCCGGTACCGCCGGCGTGGTCACCCCGTCGGAGCTGCTCGCCGCCGCCGACCCGGCAGAGGTCGAGGAGGACGACGAGGACGAGGACGGTACGGACACCGGTCCGCGTCGCCGTCGCCGTGGCCGGCGCGGCCGTGGTGGCCCCCGCCCGATCGGTGAGGCGGGCGAGTCCGAGGACCCCACCGCCTCGACCGGTGAGGCCACGACCGATGAGGAGTCCGAGGACGACGAGGAGGACGACGAGGAGGGCGGCAGCACGGCGGCCGGCACCCGTCGGCGCCGTCGGCGTCGCCGCTCCAGCGGTGGTTCAGGTGGCGGCAGTGGCGCGGACGGCGACGATGACGTCCCGACCGTCGTGCACGTCCGCGAGCCGGGCAGCCGTGACGGTGGCAACCGCGGTGACGGTGGGCGCGACGGTGGGCGTGACAGTGGGAGCGGCCAGCAGCGCCAGCGCCAGCGCGCCCCCCGCGATGGTGGCGGGGTCGCTGACGAGGACGGCGTGCGCGGCATCAGCGGCAGCACCCGGATGGCCGCCAAGCGCGTCCGTCGCCAGGAGGGCCGCGACTCCGGTCGCAAGCGCGCGCCGATCCTGACCGAGGCCGAGTTCCTGGCCCGCCGCGAGGCCGTCGACCGCCAGATGATCGTCCGCCAGAAGGGCGACCGCACCCAGATCGCGGTCCTCGAGGACGGCATCCTCGTGGAGCACTACGTGACGAAGGCCTCGGCCACGTCGTACGCGGGGAACGTCTACCTGGGCCGGGTGCAGAACGTGCTCCCTTCCATGGAGGCGGCGTTCGTCGACATCGGCAAGGGCCGCAACGCCGTGCTGTACGCCGGTGAGGTCAACTGGGACGGCGTCGCCGGCGGCGGCCGCAAGATCGAGCAGGTCCTGAAGTCCGGCCAGGAGGTCCTGGTCCAGGTCAGCAAGGACCCGATCGGCCACAAGGGCGCCCGCCTGACGTCGCAGATCAACCTGCCGGGCCGCTACCTGGTCTACGTGCCGGTCATGTTGGAGTCCGGCACGTAGACCAGGTAGGGGCCCGGCAGGTTGATCTGGGACGTCAGGCGGGCGCCCTTCTGTCCGATCGGGTCCTTGCTGACCTGGACCAGGACCTCCTGGCCGGACTTCAG
>JBKJVH010000097.1:0-39619 GCA_046590985.1 Mycobacteriales bacterium | reverse complement strand
GCGAAGGCGCCGGCCAAGGTTGCCGCGAAGGCGCCGGCCAAGGTTGCCGCGGAGGCGCCGGCCAAGGCTGCGGTCAAGGCTCCGGCCAAGGTTGCCGCGAAGGCGCCGGCCAAGGCTGCGGTCAAGGCGCCGGCCAAGGTTGCCGCGAAGGCGCCGGCCAAGGTCGCTGCCAAGGCTCCGGCCAAGAAGGCCGCAGTCAAGAAGTAGCTGCACCAGCTCGACGACGAAGGCCCCGGCACCCACCGGGGCCTTCGTCGTGTCACGGCGCTGGTGTCAGAGCGGCAGCCCGACCGCGGTGACGTCGTCCCCGGTGAAGGTCAGCCGGACCCGCTGGCCGGGGCGGAGGAAGCGAAAGACACTGCTCTGCAGGCAGTCCGGCGGCAGCCGCACCGACCTACCGTCATCGCGCAGCGCCGTACCTCCCTCGCCGGGTTGCCAGTCGCGGACGGTGGCGTGCGCTGTCACCACAGCCCGTCCACCGCCCGTCGCGTGTAGGCCCCCAGGCCGAGCAGGGCGGCCCCCTCCAAGTCGGCGGGGGTGTCGACGTCCTGGCGCAACCCGGCTGCAGCCGGGAGCTCGACCGCCCCCGAACCCAGGTGGGCGGCGCGTGATCCGGTTCCGAAGGCGGGTAGCAGGGCAGCACCAGGTCCCGCTGCGAGCAGGGTCGTGCCGGTGCCCGTCAGGTCCGTCACGAACCCTCGCTGGCCACGTCCCACCTGAGCGAGCGCTGCGGCAAGGTCGGCGGCGAGCAGCGCGGGAAGATCGGCGGACAAGGTCGCCACGCCGAGATCCGGCTGGTCCTGGCGGAGCAGGTCGGCGCCGTGCTGCAGCGCAGGGTTGAGGCCGGCGTCCGGGTCGTCCGGAACCACCCGGGCGCCGAGGGATGCCAGCAGCTCGCCGGCCTCCGCGTCATCGGTGACGACGAGGACGTGGGCGATGCTGGCGGCCGCCAGGACGACGTCTGCGGCAAAGGCCAGGGCTAGCGCCCGCCGGCGCTCGTCGCCGTAGGAGACCAGGCGGGACTTGGCCAGCGACAGCCGCTTGACGGGCACCACGACACCCCAGGGATCCGCCACGATCGTGAAGTCTGGCAGGCTCCTCGACACGGGTGTCCAGGGCGGCGAGACTGCGCCCCTAGGCGAAGGAGCGGTAGGCGTGCGACTGGGACGGATCGGTTTCTGGTACCGACTTGCGGTGGTGCTCGTGAAGCCGCCGCTGCTGCTGCTGACCCGGCACCGCTGGTCGGGCTTCGACAACGTCCCCAAGGTCGGTGGGGTGATCCTGGCCGCGAACCACATCTCGCACGTTGATCCGCTCGTGCTGGCCGACTCGATCATGTTCAGCACCAAGCGGATGCCGCGCTACCTGGCGAAAGTCAGCCTGTTCAAGGGGAACGGCCTCGTCGGACGCACCATGCGTGGTGCCCGTCAGATCCCGGTTCACCGCAATGCCGCGGACGCCTCGCTGGCCCTCAAGGACGCGGTCGACGCCCTCCACAGCGGTGAGCTGATCACGATCTACCCCGAAGGCACGGTGTCCCGCGACCCCGGCAAGTGGCCGATGGCGGCCCGCACGGGCGTGGCGCGGCTGGCGCTGCTGTCGGGGGCGCCGGTGATCCCGGTAGCGCAGTGGGGTGCCCAGGCGATCCTGGACTCCTATCGCACCCCGGGGCTGCACCTGTTGCCCCGGCACGACATCACGGTCGTGGTGGGGCCGCCCGTGGACCTCTCCGCCTGGAAGGACTGCGAGCTCACCAGTGAGGTGCTCCACGAAGCCACGGACGCGATCATGACGACGATCCGCACGATGCTCGAGGCGGTGCGGGGGGAGACTGCTCCGAGCACCGTTCACGACCCTGACCTCGAAAGGAAGTCCGCATGACGCGAGTTGCCGTGCTCGGCACCGGCTCGTGGGGCACCGCGTTCGCCAAGGTGCTCGCGGACGCGGGTGCTGACGTCGTGCTGTGGTCGCGCCGCGAGGAGGTGGCGCGCGCGATCCGCGACGCGCACGAAAACCCTGAGTACCTCCCGGGCATCGCCCTTCCGCACACCATCACCGCCACCTCGAGCGCCCAGGAAGCCGTCCAGGGTGCCGAGATCGTCGTGCTGGCCGTGCCGTCGCAGAGCCTGCGCGAGAACCTCGCCCTGGTGGCGTCGGCGATCGGGCGCGAGAGCGTGCTGGTGAGCCTGATGAAGGGCGTGGAGCTCGGCACGACCAAGCGCATGAGCGAGGTCATCGGCGAGGTCGCTGACGTACCGCTGGAGCGCATCGCGGTGGTGTCCGGGCCCAACCTGGCCAAGGAGATCGCCAGCGGGCAGCCGGCCGCGTCGGTCGTCGCGTGCATCGACCTGGCGGTGGCCGAGCGCCTGCAGGCGGTGATGCTCACGTCGTACTTCCGGCCCTACACGAACACCGACGTGGTGGGCTGCGAGCTCGGCGGGGCCGTCAAGAACGTCATTGCGCTGGCCGTCGGGATGGCGGGCGGCATGGGGTTCGGCGACAACACCAAGGCCTCGCTGATCACCCGCGGCCTCGCCGAGACCGCCCGGCTGGGGGTGGCCCTGGGTGCCGACCCCGTGACCTTCTCCGGGCTCGCCGGCCTGGGCGACCTGGTAGCGACGTGCACCTCACCGCTGTCACGGAACCGGACCTTCGGGGAGAAGCTCGGCCGTGGGCAGACCGTCGAGGAGATCCTCGCGACGCAGCACCAGACCGCCGAGGGGGTGAAGAGCTGTCGCTCCATCCTGGCCCTGGCCCACAAGCATGACGTCGACATGCCCATCACGGAGCACGTCGTCAAGCTGTGCCACGAGGGCATGACGCCGGCGGAGATGGTCAAGAGCGTGATGCGCCGCGACATCAAGAGCGAATGACCGGCGACGCCACCCGTGCCGTGCACGGGCCCCCGACCCGGCAGGTTGCCCAGACCCCTCTGACGCCGCCCATCTACCGCACCTCGACGTTCGTCTTCGCGTCGGCCGAGGACATGGAGGAGGTCTTCGCCGGTCGTGTCCAGGGCTGGACCTACAGCCGGACCGACAACCCCACGGCGCAGGCGTTCGCCGACGCGGTCGCGGCCTTGGAGGACCCCTCCGGCGGGGCGCTCGGTCAGCCGTTCGCGAGTGGCATGGCCGCGATCTCGAGCACCCTGATGGCGCTGTGCTCGCAGGGATCCCACGTGATCGCCCCGCAGGAGGTGTACGGGGGCACCTGGACCCTGCTGAACCGGCAGCTGGCCCGGTTCGGAGTGACGACGTCGTTCGTCGACACCACCGACCTCGCGGCCGTACGCGCGGCGCTGCGCCCCGAGACGGCCGTGCTGTGGGGCGAGGTCCTCGCCAACCCCAGCATGACCGTGGCGGACCTGCCTGGCCTCGCCGCGGTGGCCGCTGAGGCCGGTATCCCCTTCGTCGTGGACGCGACCTTCGCCAGCCCCGTCGTGTGCCGCCCGCTGGCGCACGGCGTCGACCTGGTCGTGCACTCAGCCACGAAGTACCTCGGGGGTCACTCCGACGTGACGGGTGGTGTCGTGGTCGGTGCGGCGGCTCTCGTCGACCGCATCCGGGTGGCCCGGCTGGACCTCGGCGGCGCCCTCGCCCCCGATGAGGCCGCCCTGCTGACCCGCGGCCTGGTCACCCTCCCGCTGCGGATGGTGCGTCAGTGCGAGACCGCGAACGCCGTCGCCGCCGCGCTCGCAGCGCACCCCGGCGTGCTGCGCGTCGACCACCCGAGCCTGCCGGCGCACCGCAGTCACGACCTCGCCCGTGCGCTGTTCGCCCCCGGCCTGTACGGCGCCGTCGTCACCGTCACACCCCGGGGCGGCCGGGAGGCCGGGATGGCGCTGGTGAACAGGCTGGCCCTCGTACAGCGGGCGACGTCACTGGGTGGGACCAGCAGCAAGGCGGTGCACGTCGCCACCACCACGCACGTGGCGATGGACGAGGCATCGCTCGCGGCCGCTGGCATCGACCCCGGCGCGGTAAGGGTGAGCATCGGGCTCGAGGACGCGGCGGACCTCATCGCCGACCTGCGTCAGGCGCTACCGGGCTGAGGGTCAGCGCAGCCAGGTCGTGACAGCGGGGGCGAGCCGGCCGATCAGCTCCGCCTGGCTGCTGTAGGCGTCGGGCACCTCGACCACCACGTTCACCGTGCGACCGAGGGTCGTCCAGAGCCGCGAGGCACCGTTGTCGTGCATCGCCCACTGCACCCCGTTGAAGGTGTACGGGTCATCCAGCGTGCTGCCGGAGGTCACACCGCAGCGGGCGGTGACGGCCGGCGTGCCCCACGCGGTGGTGGTGTCCGACAGCGGCACGGCCGGGCGCAGCTCCGCACCGGGCGTGATCTCCTTCGGGACCGCGGACTTGAAGCCGCGGCACGCAATCAGCGTCCGGGAAGACACTCCGTTGACGGCCTTGATCGGGACGTCACCGGAGCGGTCCGGCGAGATCCCAGCCGCGCAGCCCGACAAGGCCAGCAGCGTGAGGACCGCGAGCGCTAGAGGTGGACGACAGGGCACGTGAGGGTGCGCGTGATGCCGTCGACGCCCTGGATCCGGGCGACGACGAGCTTCCCGAGCTCGTCCACGCTGTGCGCCTCGGCCCGGACGATGACGTCGTAGGGGCCGGTCACGTCCTCGGCGGTGGCGACACCGTCGAGCAGGGCGATCGCCGAGGCCACGGCTGCGGCCTTGCCGACCTCGGTCTGAATGAGGATGTAGGCCTGCACCACGACGTCGGACCTCTTTCTGGAAGGCTTGCTGGCGTGGCCGAACCTACCGCACGGGACGTCGGGGAGTTCGGGCTGATCGCGGCCGTGACCTCGCGGCTGCCGCAGTCGCCCGCCGTGCTGCTCGGACCCGGTGACGACGCGGCCGTCCTGGCGGTCCCCGACGGTCGGGTGATCGCGACGACCGACGTGCTGGTCGAGGGCGTGCACTTCCGGCGCGACTGGTCGACCGCCTACGACGTGGGGCGCAAGGCAGCCGCCGCGAACCTGGCCGACGTCGCCGCCATGGGTGGCATCGCGACGGCTTTGCTCGTGGGGTTGGCGTCACCGGGTGACCTGCCCTTGCAGTGGGTCCTGGACCTGGCGGACGGGTTGCGCGACGAGGCGGCGCTGGTGGGTGCCGTGATCGTCGGAGGGGACACCGTGGCCGCCCCGCTCGTGATGGTTTCCGTGACCGCCCTAGGGACGCTCGCGGGGGCGCCGGTGACCCGCGCAGGTGCCCGTCCCGGGGACGCGGTGGTGCTGGCGGGTCGGGTCGGCTGGTCGGCCGCCGGGCTCCGCCGGCTGCAGGAGGGGGTGCGCGAAGGCCCATTGGTCGAGGCCCACCGACGGCCGTGCCCGCCGTACGCCATGGGCCCGGAGCTGGCGGCGGCCGGAGCCACCGCCATGTGCGACGTCAGTGACGGCCTCGTGCAAGACCTTGGCCACCTCGCAGAAGCCAGCGGTGTGGGTATCGAGATCGACAGTGAATCCCTTGCAGATGAGGCGATCTCGCTCCAGGACGCCCTGACGGGCGGCGAGGACCACGCCCTCGTGGCGACCCTCGCCGGCTCTCCGCCTGAGGGCTGTCGGGTCATCGGCCGGGTGGTCGAGGGTGCGGGTGTGCGGGTCGATGGGCACCCCGTAGCCGGCGGTTGGGAGCACTACCGGTGAAGCGGGTCCTGGCCGTTGGCGGCTCAGACTCCGGGGGTGGTGCCGGTCTGCAGGCCGACGTCAAGACCTTGCAGGCCCTCGGGGTCCACGGCTGCACGGTCGTCACCGCCGTGACGGCCCAGAGCAGCACCGCGGTGCATGCGGTCTTCCCGGTCCCGGGGGAGGTCGTCACCGCGCAGCTTCGGGCGGTGCTCGACGACCTCGGTGTCGACGTGGTCAAGACCGGGATGCTCGCCACCGCCGCCGTTGTCGAGGCCCTGTTGGCGGCCCTCACCGGGCTGCCGTTGGTGGTCGACCCGGTCGGAGCCAGCAGCACCGGCCAGTCGCTGCTGACCTCAGAAGGCCTGTCGCTGCTGCGATCTGAGCTGCTGCCGCTGGCCACGGTCGTCACCCCCAATCTCGCCGAGGTGTACGCGTTGACGGGATTCGAGGTGCGAACCGCTGTCGACCTGGAGGAGGCCGGCAAGCGCGTGCTGGACCTCGGGCCGCAGTGGGTGCTCGTGAAGGGCGGTCATCTCGACGGCCCACCCACGGACCTGTTGTGCGGTCCCGTGGTCGAGCTCCTGCACGGTGCCCGACTCGACAGCCGCCACACGCACGGCACCGGCTGCACCCTGGCGTCGGCGCTGGCGGGCTACCTGGCCCTCGGCGACGACGTGCCGACCGCGGCGACCAAGGCGAAGGCGTTCACCGCGTCAGCGATCGCGAAGGGCTATCCGCTGGGCAAGGGGCCCGGGCCGGTGCGGCAGGCGTAGCGTCGCGGCATGACCTACGAGACCGTGCTGCTCAGCCGCGTCGGTGACCACGCCACCATCACGCTCAACCGCCCTCAGCAACGCAACGCGCTGTCCCTGCAGCACCTGCAGGAGCTGACGAAGGCGTTCGAGGAGATCGCCGCCACCGACGCGACCGGCATCGTCCTGGCTGCCAACGGACCGGTGTTCAGCGCCGGTCACGACTTCCGCGACGTCGGCGGCAAGGACCTGCACGAGGCCCGTTTCCTGCTGCAGACGTGCGCGGACCTGATGGCGCTGATCCAGCGGGTGCCGCAGGTCGTGATCGCCAAGGTCCATGCCCTGGCGACCGCAGCCGGCGCCCAGCTCGTGGCCACCTGCGACCTGGCCGTGGCCGCCGACACCGCCGGCTTCGCGGCGCCGGGCGGTAAGGGCGGCTGGTTCTGCCACACGCCGATGGTGGCGATCGCGCGCGACGTCGGCCGCAAGCGGGCCATGGAGATGGCGCTGACCGGCGACGTCATCGACGCCGCGACGGCGTTGGACTGGGGGCTGGTGAACCGTGTCGTGCCCGCGGAGCAGCTCGATGCTGCCACGTCGGAGCTCCTCTCCGCGGCGACCAGAGGGAGCCGGCACAGCAAGGCGGACGGCAAGGCCGCCCTGTACGCGCAGTTGTCGATGGGGCAGGAGGATGCCTACAGGTATGCGGTGGAGGCGATGGCGCAGGCCAGCCAGAGCGCCGACGCGCAGGAGGGCGTCGCGGCGTTCCTCGCCAAGAGGCACCCGGTCTGGCAGCCCTAGCCGTCCTCCCACTCGCGGTCCTCGGCGTCGAGCCGGTCGTTCCGCTCGTGGACGCTCTCGACGGCGTGCTCGGCCGCCTCACGGGACGGATAGGGGCCGAGCCGGACCTCCGCCCGGCAGCCGTGCTCGTCCTCGACCGCCTTGTGATCGGTGCACCAGAAGAAAGCCATGACCGCAGCGTGCCACGATCAGGGCACAGCCAACCCTGGAGGAGAGCACGTGGCGATCTACGCCCTGGGAGACCGCGTCCCGAAGATCCACGAGGACGCCTACGTGCACCCGGACGCAACCGTGATCGGGGACGTCACCATCGGGGCCGGCAGCACGGTGTGGCCCGCGGCGGTCCTCCGCGGGGATTACGGCACGATCACGGTGGGGGAGCAGACCTCGATCCAGGACGGGACCGTCGTGCACGCCACGAAGGACAAGGCCACCACCATCGGAAGCCGTTGTGTCGTGGGTCATCTCGCGCACCTGGAGGGGTGCACCGTCGAGGACGACTCCCTGGTCGGGTCGGGCTCGATCGTGCTGCACGACGTCATCGTCCGCAGTGGCGGCCTGGTGGGGGCCGGGGCGGTGGTCAGCAACGGCACGGAGGTGCCCGCCCGCGCCATGGCGCTGGGTATTCCGGCCCGGATGCGGCTGGACGCGGTCGCGGCGGGCGAGTTCACGCCGGCGGTCGAGATGTACGTCCGGAACGGTGCGCGCTACAAGGCGGAGCTGACCCGACTCTCGTGAGGACGCAGCACGACCCGGTCCCTCATCGAGGAACCGGGCCCCGGCGCGCGGCGACTAGATGGGGCGCACCGCGTCGGCCTGCGGGCCCTTCTGGCCCTGGGTGATCTCGAACTCGACGCGCTGACCCTCGTCGAGGGAGCGGTACCCGTCCGACTGGATGCCGGAGTAGTGGACGAACACGTCCGCGCCCCCGCCGTCAACCGCGATGAAGCCGAAGCCCTTCTCCGCGTTGAACCACTTCACTGCGCCCTGTGCCATCTGCCTGATCTCTCTCTTGCCGGACGGTCCCGCACTGTTGCGGGCCCGAGTCGTGCTGACCGGCGCCGAGAGGCAGTGGCCCGCGGTACGTTCACGCGGGCGTGTGGTACGCGTGCAGGAACGATCGACCGAGCGCGAGGGTACACAGGTCACACGCCGCGCAAAAGGGGTCAGAACCAAGGGGCTCCGATCGCCTAGCGGGCGGCCGGAACGACCTTGTTCGCCTTGATGCACGAGGTGCAGGCGTTGACCTTCTTGGTGTTGCCGCCACCGGCAGCAACACGGACGGTCTGGATGTTGGGGTTCCAGCGCCGGCGGGTGCGGCGGTGGGAGTGGCTGACGGACATGCCGAAGCCCGGTCCCTTGCCGCAGACGTCGCAGTTGGCAGCCACGTGGAACTCCTGGTGAAAGATGTCGGGAAGGTCTGGCAGTCCACGACCCTGCCGTGGACAACCCGCAGACTGTAGCAGCCGGGTTAACCTCCCCCCGGACCGATCGTCGACCGTGCTGAGGGGTTCCTGTGCTGGAGGTGCTCGACGCGGCCGCGCTGCGCCGCTGGTGCCGGGCCGGGCTCGAAGCACTGACGGCCGCACGCCAGGAGCTCGATGACCTCAACGTCTACCCGGTGCCCGACGGTGACACCGGCACCAACCTGCAGCTGACCATGGCAGCCACGGTCGAGGCGATCGACGCGGCTGCCTCGGGCATGGCGCCGACCGTGACCGCCATGGTCCTCGGGTCGCTGATGGGTGCGCGGGGCAACTCCGGCGTCATCCTGAGCCAGCAGCTGCGCGGGCTGGGTGAGGTTCTTGGACCGCTGGACGCGGCTGGCCCGGAGGACGTGTTGCGTGCGCTGCGAACCAGCGCAGTGAGCGCGTACCTGGCGGTGGCCGAGCCGGTCGAGGGCACCGTCCTGACGGTGGCGCGGGAGGCTGCCGACGACGCGTACGGGGACGACCTCGCGACGGTGGTGCGTACCGCACGGGAGGCGGCAGCCGCGTCGCTGGCCCGTACGCCCGAGCTGCTTCCGGCGCTCCGGGCGGCCGGGGTGGTGGACGCCGGCGGCCGAGGCTGGTGCGTGCTGCTGGAGGCGCTCGAGCTCGTCGTGACCGGGGTCGCGGCCCCGCCGGCGCTGCTGGTCCCCCGTCGGGGCGTCGCCACCGCGGCTCGGGAGGCCGGCAGCGAAGCCTTCGGCTACGAGGTGCAGTTCCTGCTGCGGGAGACCGACGATGACCGGGTCGAGGTGCTCAAGGGGCAGCTCGGCCTGCTCGGGGACTCCCTCGCCGTAGTCGGGGGAGACGGGCTGTTCAACGTGCACGTCCACGTCAACGACGTCGGTGCGGCGGTCGAGGCGGGCCTGGACGCCGGCAGGCCTTTCCGGGTCACGATCACCCGGTTCGCCGAACAGGTCGCCCCGGTGGCGCTGCGCAGCGGTCGGTTGGTGCTGGCTGTGGCGCCCGGGGAAGGGCTGGCCGGGCTGTTCCGGGAGGCCGGCGCCACCGTCGTCGCGGGCGGCCCGTCGACCGCGGAGCTGCTCGCGGCGATCCGCAGCAGCGGTGCGGCGGAGGTCGTGCTGCTTCCCAACGACGCCAACGTCCGGGCCGTCGCCGCGGCCGCGGCCGAGCACGCCCGGGGTGAGGGGCTGGCCGTGGCGGTCATCCCGACCCGCTCGGTGCTCCAAGGGCTGGCCGCCGCGAGCATCTCCGATCCCCGCCGCGCGTTCGACGACGACGTCGCAGCGATGGCGGCTGCGGCCGGCGCGACCCGGTTCGCCGAGGTCACCACAGCGGCCCGCGACGCGCTGACGTCGGTCGGTCCGTGCGCGGCGGGGGACATCCTGGGCATGCTCGACGGGGACGTCGCGGTGATCGGGAGCGAGGAGCAGCAGGTGGCCAAGGAGCTGCTCCGGCGGATGCTGGACGGTGGCGGCGAGCTCGCCACGGTCGTGCTCGGCGCGCAGGCGGACCGGGGCGCCGGGGATCAGCTGGTGGCGTACCTGCAGCGGACCCACCCGGCGGTCGAGGTGCTGGTGCTGGACGGCGGGCAGCCGCACTACCCGTTGCTGCTGGGGGTCGAGTGAAGCTCGAAGACCCCCTCACCCGGGCGCTCGGTGCCCCCACCGGCAAGGCCATGGAGGCCAAGCTCGGGCTACGGACGGTGGGCGACCTGGTCCGTCATTACCCCTTTCGTTACCACCAGCGCGGCGAGCTCACCCCGCTCAAGGAGCTGGTGCACGGGGACCACGTCACCCTGAGCGGACTGGTCAAGCGGGTGGGAAGCCGGAGCGTCGGCACGCAGAAGTGGCTCACCGAGATCCTGGTCACCGACGGTCGCGACGACATCGTGCTGGCGTTCTTCGCGAAGTCCCAGAACACGGCCACGTGGCAGGCCGCGCGGGTGCGGCAGGGTCACGAGGGCTTGTTCGCGGGCAAGGTGGGCACGTTCAACAACAAGCTCCAGCTGGTCAACCCCGAGGTCCTGGACGACCCGGACCGCGCGGGGGAGCTGGTCCCGATCTACCCGGCCGCGGCCAAGCTCGACACGGACAAGATCGCCAAGACGGTCAAGATGGTGTTGGACGTCCTCGACCTGGGTCCGGACCCGCTCCCGGCTGAGTTGATCGCGGCCAAGCGGCTCATGCCGTTGCGCCAGGCGCTCGTCGCCATTCACCTGCCGAAGGACTTCGCGGACGTCGCTCGGGCCCGCTCCCGCCTCAAGTGGGACGAGGCGTTCGTCCTGCAGGTGACGCTCGCGCAGCGACGGCATGCGGTGCGCGAGCAGGGCGGCGTGCCCCGAGGTGGCGCGCTGGGCGAGCTCCTGGACCGCTTCGACGAGACGTTGCCGTTCGTGCTGACCGGAGGGCAGACCGAGATCGGCACCCTGCTGGAGGCCGAGCTCGCCCAGCCCCACCCGATGCATCGGCTGCTTCAGGGAGAGGTCGGGAGCGGGAAGACGCTGGTCGCGCTCCGCGCCATGCTCCGCATCGTCGACAGCGGTGGCCAGGCCGCACTGCTGGCGCCGACGGAGGTGCTCGCCCAGCAGCACGCCCGTTCCATCCGCTCGATGCTCGGCCCGCTGGCCAGCGGCGGGCAGCTCGGCGCGCCCGAGGTCGCGACGCGGGTTGCCCTGCTCACCGGTTCGTTGAACGCCACCGCTCGGCGCGCGGCGCTGGCGGACGCGGCCTCGGGCGAAGCGGGCATCGTCGTCGGGACCCACGCCCTGCTGAGCGAGGGAGTGGAGTTCCACGACCTTGCCCTGGTGGTCGTGGACGAGCAGCACCGCTTCGGGGTGGAGCAGCGGGATGCCTTGCGTGCCAAGGGAACGACGCCTCATGTCCTCGTCATGACGGCCACGCCGATCCCGCGCACGGTGGCGATGACGGTGTACGGAGACCTGGAGGTCTCGACGCTTCGGGAGCTGCCGGCCGGGCGCTCGCCGATCACGACCCATGTCGTCGGAATGTCCGGTCCGGGATTCGAGCGGGTGTGGGGTCGGGTCCGTGAGGAGGTCGCTGCGGGTCGTCAGGCCTTCGTCGTCTGCCCGCGCATCGGCGACGGCAAGGACGAGTCGCTGGGGGACGACGAAGGCCGGCGCCCGGCGACCGCGGTGGTCGATGTGCTGCCGCTGCTCGTCGAGGGACCTCTGCACGGGCTACGGGTCGAGGCGCTGCACGGACGGATGTCGCCGGAGGTCAAGGACGACGTGATGACGCGCTTCGCGGACGGGCACATCCAGGTGCTCGTCGCGACCACGGTGATCGAGGTGGGCGTCGATGTTCCGAACGCCACCGTCATGGTGATCTTCGACCCGGATCGTTTCGGCATCAGCCAGCTGCACCAGCTCCGCGGGCGCGTCGGTCGGGGCGGGCACCCTGGGTTGTGCCTGTTCGTCACCGACATGCACAAGGACAGCCCTGCGGGGGAGCGGCTGCAGGCGGTCGCCGACACCTCCGACGGCTTCTCGCTGTCGCGGCTGGACCTGGAGACCCGACGCGAGGGCGATGTCCTTGGTGCGGCCCAGTCAGGTGCCCGCTCGTCGCTGAAGATGCTCCAGCTGCTCCGGGACGAGGACGTCATCCTCGAGGCCAGGGAGGCAGCGGTGGCCTTGGTGGAGGCCGATCCCGAGCTCGTACGCCACCCCGCGCTCCGGGCCGCGGTGGACGCGATCGTGGACGCGGAGCGCGCGCAGTTCCTCGAGAAGGCGTGACCCCCTCGCTTGTGTCCTGCAGAGTCCCCCCACCGCTGCGCTCGGATGTGAGGACACAACAGGGTGGGGGCGGGGCTGCGAGGATGGTCCCGTGACACGGATCATCGCGGGGACAGCCGGCGGCCGACGGCTCCTCGTCCCGGCCGGTACGGGCACCAGACCGACCGCGGACCGTGCCCGCGAGGGGATGTTCTCGAGCCTGCAGTCGCTCATCGACCTCGACGGTGCCGCGGTCCTCGACCTCTACGCCGGCACCGGCGCGATCGGCCTCGAAGCCGTCTCGCGGGGCGCGGCGAGGGCGACCCTCGTCGACGACGACCCGATGGCGCTGACCGCGCTGCGAGGCAACGTCGAGGCGCTCGGGCTCCCCGCGACCGTCGTGCCGGACGAGGTCAGCCGGTTCCTGAGCACCGAGCCGACCCCGTACGACCTGGTGGTGCTGGACCCGCCGTACAAGCTCGACGTCGACCCGGTGCTGGTCGCGCTGGTCCCGTGGGTGGCTGAGGACGGGGTCGTGGTGGTGGAGCGCCGGACCCGGGGACCTGCGCCGACGGCGCCGGAAGGGCTCGTCCCGGAGCGGTCGCGGCGCTACGGGGAAGCCACCCTCTGGTACTTTTCACGCTCGTGAACCGCTCGTGAGAAGGGCCGTGTGCCCTGGATCGTTCGACCCCGTGACCCTGGGCCACCTCGACATCATCGGGCGGGCGAGCCTGCTGTACGACGAGGTCGTGGTCGCGGTGGGCATCAACGCGAGCAAGAAGCGGATGTTCACGTTCGAGGAGCGCATGGACATGCTCCGCGAGGCGACCGGCGACTACCGCAACGTCCGGGTCGACACCTTCGACGGGTTGATCGTGGACTTCTGCAAGGCCCACGAGATCCAGGTCATCGTGAAGGGCTTGCGGGCGATCAGCGACTTCGACTACGAGCTGCAGATGGCGCAGATGAACCACGGCCTGCAGGGCGTCGAAACGATGTTCATGACGACCAACCCGCTGTACTCGTTCCTGTCGTCCAGCCTCGTCAAGGAGGTCGCGACGTACGGTGGGGACGTGTCCGCGTCCGTCCCGGAAGCGGTGCACCGCCGCCTTCTCGAACGCGTGAGGGAACAGAGCTAGAGGAGGTCCCCCTCGTGGATGAGGTGCATGCCAAGCTCACCGAGACCGTGGCGCTCGTGGAGGGCGCCCGCGCGATGCCGATGTCGGCGTCCTGCGTGGTCAACCGTGCTGAGCTGCTGACGCTGCTGACGGACCTCGAGGCGCTGCTGCCGGACACGATCAGCCGCGCCCGGGAGGTGCTGGGGGACAAGCAGGGCGTGGTCGACGAAGGCCGGCGTGAGGCAGAGAAGATCATCGCTGCCGCCAAGCTCGAACGCCGCCGGATGCTCGAGGCGACCGAGGTGTACGAGGAGGCTGCCGCCGAGGCGGACCGGCTCCTCGGGGAGGCCCGGACGTCGTCCGAGGCGATGCGTGCGGAGGTCGAGGACTACGTCGACGCCAAGCTCGCCAACTTCGAGATCGTGCTCAGCAAGACGCTGTCGGCGGTCGAGCGCGGCCGGCAGAAGCTGTCCGGCCGGCACGAGCTGGAGGCGCTCGGCGAGGCCGAGCACGAGGCCGACCCGTTCCTGGACGACCCGCTCCCCGGCTGATCCGCTAGTCTCGTTGGCGGACTCGTCCCGAGCCCGTAGTCCCTTGTGCGCGGAAGCAGGATGAAGCACCACAGCAAACTCGACCCCCGTAACCCCCTGGTCCTCGACACGCGCGAGCTGGGGCGGCGACCTGGGTCGATGCGACCGGTGCAGCGTTCTGCCCCCGCACCTGAGGGCCTCGGGATCGTGGACCTGATCGGGGTACCCGTCGGTGCCGAGCTCGTGCTGGACCTCCGGCTCGAGAGCGTCATGGACGGTGTTCTGGTCAGCGGTGTCGTGACCGCGCCGGTGTCCGGGGAGTGCGGCAGGTGCCTGGCGGAGGTGAGCAACACGCTCACCATCCGGATCCAGGAGCTGTTCGTCTACCCGGAGGCCAGCACGAGTCACGATGACGACGACGAGGTCGCACAGCTGCAGGGTGACCATCTCGACCTCACCCCCACGCTCCGCGACGCGGTGGTGCTCGCACTGCCGCTCACACCGCTCTGCAGCAAGGACTGCCAGGGGCTCTGCGCCACGTGCGGAGAACGCCTGGATGACCTTCCTGACGACCACGCACACGCACAGACCGATGCACGCTGGGGCGCCCTCGCGGGTCTGCTCCAGCAGACAGACCAGGAGAAGTAGATGGCCGTCCCGAAGCGCAAGATGTCGCGCAGCAACACCCGCTCGCGCCGTGCGCAGTGGAAGACCGGCGTCCCCACGCTGGTGAAGTGCGACCGTGGCCACACCACCCGCCCGCACACCGTGTGCCCCGAGTGCGGTCGCTACGACAAGCGCGTGGTCGTCGCGGTCTGAGCACCGCTTGAAGCCTGTCCGCGTTGCCGTCGACCTCATGGGGGGCGACGACGCGCCCACTGTGGTGCTCGCGGGCGCGCTGCTGGCCGCCGGTCCTGAGCTCGAGGTCGTCCTGGTCGGCCCGCTCGCGCTGGCTGAGCGGCTGCTGGCTGACCGGGACGCCACCTTCGTGCGCCTCGTCGACGCCACCGAGGTGATCGGGATGGACGAGGACCCGGCGCGTGCCGTGCGTGCCAAGAAGGACGCCTCGGTCCGCGTCATCCACCGGCTGGTGCGGGACGGCGACTGCGACGCCGCCGTGTCGCTCGGGTCGACCGGCGCGACGCTCGCGGCTGCCGTGCTCACGCTGGGCCGGCTCACCCCCCGGCCCGCGCTGGCGGCGGTCGTGCCGGCCGCGGCGGGCCCGGTGGTGCTGCTGGACGTCGGCGCGACGGTGGACTGCACGCCGGAGCAGCTGGCCCAGCACGCGGTGCTGGGGGCGGCGTACGCCGAGGCGCTGGGGGTGGCCGAGCCCCGGGTCGGGCTGCTGAACGTCGGCTCCGAGCCGGGCAAGGGCGATCAGCTCCGCAAGGACAGCACCGGGTTGCTGGAGGCGTTAGCCATCCGTTTTGTGGGGAATGTCGAAGGTCAGGATGTGATCGTCGGGGAAAGGGCGGACGTGGTGGTGACGGACGGCTTCACCGGCAACGTGCTGCTCAAGGCCCTCGAGGGCGCCACGGCCCGGTTGGGCGGTGACGCGCTGCCCTGCTCGGCCATCCTGCTCGGAGTGCGGGGCATCTCGGTCGTCGGGCACGGTGCGGCGAGTGCTCAGGACGTCGCCGGTTGCCTGCGTGCCGCGGCGGAAGCCGCGCGCGAGGGCCTGCTCGCCACGCTCACCAGGCAGCTGGAGGTGGCGGGGTGACACGCGACGAGGTGCTGGCGACGATTGCCGCCGCCGTGGCCACCGTGCTCGAGATCGAGGCCGCGAGCGTGACGGTCGGGCTGACCTTCGCCGGCGACCTCCGGGCAGATTCCCTCGCGCTGGTCGAGATCGTGGAGATCATCGAGGAGACGCTGCCCGGCTTCGCCTTCGCTGATGAGGACCTCGACGACCTGCTCACCATCGGCGACGCACTCGACTACGCCCTGGGCCGGCTGCCGTGAGCGCCCAGCAGTACACCCTGCTCGAGGTCGCCCTCGGTACCGCGCTGGAGCCGGCGCTGCTCGAGCGAGCCCTCACCCACCGCTCCTACGCGTATGAGAACGGCGGGCTGCCGACGAACGAGCGGCTGGAGTTCCTCGGCGACTCGGTCCTCGGTCTGGTCGTGACCGATGCCCTCTACGCCAACCACCCCGACTTCGCCGAGGGGTCGCTGGCGAAGCTCCGGGCGAGCGTCGTCAGCACCCGCGCGCTGGCCGGCGTCGCCCGCGACCTCGGCCTCGGCAAGTGGATGCGGCTCGGCAAGGGCGAGGACGTCACCGGCGGCCGCGACAAGCCGAGCATCCTGGCCGACACGATGGAGGCCGTCATCGGCGCCGTCTACCTCGAGCGCGGTCTCGAAGGCGCGACCAAGCTCGTACGGGCCTTGTTCGACCCGCTCATGGAGGCCGCCGCGATGGATGGTGCGGCGCTCGACTGGAAGACCGCCCTCCAGGAGCTGACCGCAGCCAAGGGCCTGGGCGTGCCGGACTACACGATCACCGAGAGCGGCCCGGACCACGCGAAGGCCTTCATCGCCTGCGCGATGGTGGCGGGCGTCTCGCTCGGGGAGGGCGCGGGCAAGAGCAAGAAGGAAGCCGAGCAGCAGGCGGCCGAGGGAGCCTGGCGCTCGCTGCAGGAAGTGTCCGAGCTCTAGGTGCCCGAGCTGCCCGAGGTCGAGGTGGTCCGGCGCGGGCTGGAGCGCGGCGTGGCCGGCCGGACGCTGGCTCTGGTCCAGGTTCACCACCCCCGGGCGGTACGCCGGCACGAGGCAGGGGAGCACGACTTCGTCGGTCTCCTGACCGGCCGTACGGTCCTGGCCGCCCGGCGCCGGGGGAAGTACCTGTGGCTGCCGTTGGACTCCGGGGACGCGCTCACCGGCCACCTCGGGATGAGCGGGCAGCTGCTGGTCGTCCCGGCCGACAAGCCGCTGGAGACGCACCTGCGGGTGCGGTTCGCGTTCACCGACGGCGGGCGGGAGCTGCGGTTCGTCGACCAGCGGACGTTCGGCGGGCTGCAGGTGGTGGCCGGCGGGGCGGACCTGCCGTCGACGATCGCGCACATCGCCCGTGACCCGCTGGACCCGGAGTTCGACGACGACCTGTTCGTCACGCGGATCCGAGCCAAGGTGTCCGGCGTGAAGCGCGCGCTGCTCGACCAGACGCTGGTCAGCGGGATCGGCAACATCTACGCGGACGAGGCGCTCTGGCGGGCGCGGCTGCACGGTGGCCGGGCGACGGAGGCGCTGACGCGCGTGCAGGCCTGCGCGCTCCTGGCGCACGCCCGGGACGTGCTCAACGAGTCGCTGGCGCAGGGCGGGACGTCCTTCGACGCGCTCTACGTCTCGACCGAGGGGGTCAGCGGGCTGTTCGCGCGCTCGCTCCACGCCTACGGGCGCGAGGGTGAGCCCTGCGACCGGTGCGGGACGCCGCTGCGCCGCGAGGCCTGGATGAACCGGAGCTCCTACTCGTGTCCTTTGTGCCAGCCGAGGCCCCGCGCGCCGCGCTGAAGCTCCGCCTGTACGGCCGCGGGCACGTCCCCGTCGGCCTGGCGCGGCGTCCACTGCTCGGACCGGACCCACTCCGAGCCGCAGCCGGCGCAGCGGAACAGCGGCAGCGCGTCGAGCCGAGCGCCGGTTGCGGTCCAGTCGCAGAGCGTCTGGCAGGGGGAGATGGCGAGCACGCCCCTAGTCTGGGGCCTGTGTCGGAGGTACGCCTGACGGCGTTCGTGAAGGGCCAGGTCCAAGGCGTCGGGTTCCGCTGGTGGACGCGCGCCCGGGCGCTGGAGCTGGGGCTGGCCGGGAGCGCCACGAACCTGGCCGACGGTCGGGTCGAGGTGGTCGCGGAGGGGGCCCGGGAGGCCTGCGCGGCGCTGCTTGCGCTGCTGCCGGGCGGACCTGGACGGGTGGACTTCGTCGCGGAGCGGTGGGGCGACCCGCGGGGCGAGGTCGGCTTCCGGGAGCGGTGAGCAAGCGGGTGTTGCGGCCCTGGTGACGCCCGGTAAGGTCGGGTGTCCGCCCGCGTATCACTTCGTGATGTGTTCGTGACCTTGCCCTTGACCGGAGCATGATCACGTGGCACAGTTGAACCACCGCGCCTGTGCCCTCTGCCAGGTGCGAGAGACCCCTCAGCGTGGAGGCTTCTTCGATGGCGAAGGCCCTGTTCGGTCATGTCGGTGTAGGCACCGATCTCCGTCTGGCATCTGAAGTGCGGCGACTGCGCACCAGAGTGCTGGAGCTCGAGGAGGAGCTCGGTCGCGTCAAGGCGGCGAACGAGGCCCTGGTGGCTTCGGTGCACGTCGAGGACGACATCCGCGTCCTGACCGACGGGCACGTCCTGACCTGAGCACCCGCACGACCCGAAAGGCGCATCCCCCCGTGGGGACGCGCCTTTCTGCTTTTCCCGCGAACCCCTCTTGCGCACCCTCTACTCGGTATGCATACTGCGTAGGGTCTACCGGGTAGGTACCTACAAGGGGGGAATCGCGACATGTCCGTACGACACGGGTTGCTGGCGCTGCTGGCCGAACGGCCACGGCACGGGTACGAGCTGCGCTCGGAGTTCGAGGCACGGACCGGGACCACCTGGCCGCTGAACGTCGGGCAGGTGTACACCACGCTCAACCGGCTCGAACGCGACGGCTGCGTGCTGGCGAGCAGCGAGGGCGACGCCGGTCAGCAGTACTACGAGATCACCGCCGAGGGCCGCGCCGAGGTGACCACCTGGTTCACCACGCCGGTCCGTCGCGAGTCCCGGCCGCGCGACGAGCTCGCGATCAAGCTGGCGCTGGCCGTCGGCAACCACGACATCGACCTGGCCGCCGTCATCCAGGCCCAGCGCAGCGACAGCATCCGGGCGCTGCAGGACTACACCCGGCTCAAGGCCCGGGCCGGCGCCGGCGATCTGGCCTGGCTGCTGGTGCTCGACGCGATGGTCTTCCAGACCGGGGCCGAGGTGGGCTGGCTCGACCACTGCGAGTCGCGGGTGCTCCAAGCCCGACGTCCGATGACCGAGTCCGCCACCAAGCAGGGGGTTCACCGATGAGCGTCCTGGTGATCGACGACGTGGTTCGCACGCACGGCACCGGCGAGAACGAGGTGCACGCCCTGCGCGGCCTGTCGCTGACGGTGTCGCCGGGTGAGCTGGTGGCCGTGATGGGGCCGAGCGGTTCCGGCAAGTCGACCCTGCTGCACCTGGCCGGCGGGCTCGACCTGCCGACCACCGGCCGTGTGCTGGTTGAGGACACCGACCTGGCCGGGCTGTCCCGCAAGGGGCTGGCGCGGGTGCGCCGACGCTCGATCGGCTACGTCTTCCAGGACTTCAACCTGGTACCGGCCCTGACGGCCGCCGAGAACGTGTCGCTGCCGCGCGAGCTCGATGGCGTCTCCGCCCGGGCTGCCCGCAAGGAGGCGCTCGCGCTGCTGGAGCAGGTGGGCATCCCGGAGCTCGCCGACCGGTTCCCGGACGACATGTCCGGTGGTCAGCAGCAGCGGGTCGCGATCGCCCGCGCGCTGGTGGGGGAGCGTCGGCTGGTGCTCGCCGACGAGCCGACCGGGGCGCTGGACTCCACGACCGGCGAGGCCGTGATGGCGCTGCTGCGCCAGCGGATCGACGCCGGCGCGGCGGGCGTGCTGGTCACGCACGACGCCCGGCACGCCGCCTGGGCCGACCGGGTGGTGTTCCTGCGGGACGGCCTCGTGGTGGACCAGTCGGTCTACCGCGCGCCCGAGGAAGCGCTGCTGCCGTGAGCGCGACCTGGCGGATCGCCGTACGCGATGCGCGCAAGGCCAAGGGGCGTAGCGCGCTGGTGATCGCGATGATCGGGCTGCCCATCTTGGGAGTGGGCACGGCGGACGTGCTGTACCGGACGTTCCAGCTCACGCCCGAGCAGAAGGCGACCCGCGTCATGGGGGCGGCGGATGCGTCGCTGCGCGACAGCGGTCAGGCAGCCGTCGAGCAGGACCCCGGTGGCCTCGGGTACAGCACCTCGGGAGACCGCCCGCGGACCGGGCCGGCGCCGGCGTACCCCTCGCTACTGCCAGCCGGTAGCCGGGTCCTCACCTACGGCTACCGCGGCGGCGTGGTCACGCTCGGCGACCGCACCGTGTCGGTCTCGGTGACCGACCTGCCCTACACCGACCCGCTCACCCGGGGCATGTACCGGGCCGTCTCCGGGCGGCCGGCGGCCCACCCCGGCGAGGTGGCGCTGTCGCGCGAGCTCGCCCGCCGGCTGGAGGTGACGCTCAGTGCCACCGTCACCGTCGACGGCGTGTCCAGGGTCGTCACCGGCGTCGTGGACAGCCAGTCAGGCAGCCAGGACCTGCAGGCCCTGGTGGCGACCGGGACCCTCCCGCAGGACGGCAACGCGCAGGTGCTCGTCGACGTCCCCGGCCAGCTGACCTGGAGCGACGTCACGCGCGCCAACGCCCAGGGCTTCGTGCTGCAGCCACGTGGGCATGTCCCGGGCGAGCCGCCGCCCAGCGGTGACTTCAGCACAGGACGGGTCGGCCGGACCACGGTGACCTTCGTGGCCCTCATTGCCGGCCTGGTGCTCCTGGAGATCGTGCTGCTCGCCGGCCCGGCCTTCGCCGTCGGCGTCAAGCGTCGGTCCCGTGACCTGGCCCTGGTCGCCGCCACCGGGGGCGAGCGCCGGCAGCTGCGGGCGATCGTGCTCGGCGGCGGCGTCGCCCTCGGCCTGGTCGGCGGTGCGCTGGGGGCAGGCGCCGGTGTCGCGCTCGCCTGGTTCGTGGTCCCGGTGTTCGGCGGCCTCAACGGAACCGTTCCGGGTCCGTTCGAGGTCCGGCCGCTCGAGATGCTCGCCATCGTCGGCGTCGGCGTCCTGACCGCGCTGCTCGCCGCCATGATCCCGGCCCGTACGGCGGCGCGCACAGACGTGCTGGCGGCCCTCACCGGTCGGCGCGGCAGCGTGCACGCCGGTCGCCGGCTGCCGCTGATCGGGCTGGTCGCCACCGTGGCCGGGGCCGGCATCGCGCTGCGCGGCGCCAACCACCTGAACACCAACCAGGTACTGATCGGGTCGATCGTCGCCGAGCTCGGGTTGGTCGCGACCACGCCGTTCCTGGTCGGACAGGTGGCCCGGCTCGGGCGCTGGCTCCCCGTCGGACCCCGGTTCGCCCTTCGGGACGCAGCACGCAACCGCGGTCGTACGGCCCCGGCGGTGTCCGCGATCCTGGCGGCGGTGGCGGGGGCGATCGCGGTCAGCACGTTCGTCGGCAGCCTCGACGCCCACGACCGGGCGCGTTATCAGGCGCAGGGGCCCAAGGGTGCGGTCGTCGTCAACGTCTTCGGGTCGGAGACGAAGGTCCGGCCCGCGCAGATCGTCGACGTGCTCCGCCAGAACCTGCCCGGGACCACCATCACGCAGGTCCGCGGCTTCGGGTCCTTCAACGACTCGCCCGACACCCTCGACGTCGAGGGCAACCCGGCGCAGAACTGCCCGCGCACGGACGCCATGACGCACGCCCAGCTGCTGGCGCTCAAGTCCGACCCGCGCTGCTTCGGCAGCTTCAGCGGCTCGGCGTCGGTGCCGGGGGTGGTGGTCGGGGACGCCGACACGCTGCGCGCTGTCACGGGCCGCAGCGGTGCGGACTACTCCCGGGTGCTGGCTGCCGGCGGGGCGGTCGTGCCCCTCAGCTCGCTGCAGAGCGACGGGACGGCTCGGATCGTGGTGAGTCACGGCGGCAAGCGCGTCAAGGCGTTCTCGGTGCCGGCCGTGGGGCTGCCCCGGGATGGACTGACCGCCATGGTGCTGTCGGCACCAGCGGCCGCGCAGACGGGCATCACGGCCAAGGTGCTCACCGTGATCGCCCTCGGCAACCAGCCGCCCTCTGCCCAAGCGGAGGACCGGACGCGCAGTGCCCTGACGCGGCTCGGCTCGGAGAACGGTATGAGCATCGAGCGCGGCTACCAGAGCCGCTACGGCATCGGGCTGCTGGCGCTCCTGCTGGGCAGCGCGATCATCGTGCTCGGCGCCTCGGGCACGGCGACCGGGCTGGCCGCCGCCGACGGCAAGGCCGACCTCGCCACGCTGGCTGCAGTCGGCGCGACGCCCCGCACCCGCCGGACGCTGGCGGCGTTCCAGTCCGCCGCCACCGCGGGCCTCGGCACCGTCCTGGGCGTGATCGCCGGCCTGGTGCCAGGCGTCGGCGTGGTGCTGGCGCTCAACGCCGCGAACCGCCAGGACGTCCTCAGCGACGACGCCTACCCGCTGGTCCTGCCCTGGACCAACGTGCTGGTCACGCTCCTGGTCGTACCGGCGGTGGCCGCGCTGGCGGCCGCCTTGCTGACCCGGTCGCGGCTGCCGGTCGTACGGCGGATGGCATGAGCCCCGACCGGGTCGTGCGGGTACAAACGGCCGGCCCGGCGCGCGACCCCTGCGAACGCCACAAGGAGTTCGTCCCGATGTTCAGCAGGTAGTTCGGGCTACCCGCAGGAGGGGCGGTGGTCCCATCCAGGGGTCAGCGCGGCGCTCGAACGGCGTCGTCACGCACCTGGGTATGGCGATCAGCGTGGTCCGCGAGCTCGTCGTCACTGGCGTTCTCGACCTGCAGGAGCCGGTTGTCCGCACCGGGCAGGGACTGCAGGATCTCGTCGAGCTTGCGCTGAAGCGCGACCTGCTGGCGGGCCTGGGTGTGCTGCAGCGTGAAGACCATGACGAGGGTGACCGTTGCCGCGAGCGCCTCGAAGACGGTGAGGACCTCCGTGGGGTGTGGCGCAAGGAGCGCACCAAGGAGGAAGGCGGTGCTGATCAGCAGCGCGGTGACGGCGGCCGTGGCTGTCTCGGAGAAGCCGCCCAAGGTGTGGAGGAGGCGGCTGGCCCGAGTCCCGGTGTGCCGGGTTGCGGGGCTCGTCATGATCACGACGTACCCGAGAAGGCCCGTCCTACGCCTGGGGTCCGTGCGGTGTTCAAGGGCTGACCGATCGAGCGGTCGAGGCGATCAGCTGACGCGCCCCTCGGACCACACCTCGTCGGGGACGAGGTCCGCCGTCACGAGCGTCTCGTGCAGCCCGGCCACAGCTGTGGACGCGTCGACCGACACCAGGACGAAACGCACCACTACCAGGTGCAGACCGTCCGCCTCCCTGGCCACCGTCACCTCGTGGAACGGCTCGTGCGCAGCAGTCAACCGACCCACGACCTCCCGCACCGCCTCGTCGCGATTGCCGGCGGCTTGCGCGAACCGGGCCATCACGGCGAAGGTCGGCAGGACCTCGTCCGCCTCGGCGGCGCGATCGGGTAGGACGCTCACGCAACGGTGACCTTCTCGCGGATTTTCCCGTCGCGGCCTTTCACCAGCAACTCGCCGCCGCCCAGGTTGCGCACGATCTCGTGCCCGCGCGTGATCGCTTCCTCCTGTGTGCGCAGGACGGCGCTGACCCGCTCGCGGTCCTCGCGTTCGACGGCCCAACCGCCGTCCGGGTACTCGACCACCCATCGGTCGTTGACTGCCATGATGCTCCTCCGAAGGCTGTGGGCGGCCGGGTCAGGTCCGCAGGCTGACAGGGTGAGGATGTCCGGGCGCGCTCGGTGGCAAACCGACTCAGGCTGTCCGCCGAGCCACGCCTCAACGCACTGCGGCCACGGAAGCGGAGCTACCCGACGACGAAGCGGTCCAGGACGGCCCAGGTGCCGCTCGAGGCGGCTCGCATCGCGACCAGCACCCGCACCCTGACCGTGGGGAAACCGGTAGTCAGGGATCCCGCGTGGGAAAGCTGCTCACGGCGGTTGAGGCGTACCGGGTGACCGGCGCCGGTCCCGCCGACGTGGGGCGTCGAGCCGATGATCTGCAGGGCCTGCACGTTCCCGCCGAACGCTGGGCCGGTGGAGTTCACGAAGCGCGCCCAGCTCGTGCCGTCCCACAGGGCGAAGAAGTCGGCATTCGGGCTGCCGCCGGCGTCGAGGAGGCAGGCGGGAGCGCACGGGGACCGAAACCGACAGCCCACGACGGTAGAGTCACGACCGGCCTTCCCCAGTGCCGACTCCCGTGCCTGACGGCACGAGGCTTGACTCCGATCGGTAGAGCGTGCACCTCAAGAGCCTCACCCTGAAGGGCTTCAAGTCCTTCGCGTCCCCGACGACCCTGCGCTTCGAGCCCGGCATCACGTGCGTGGTGGGCCCCAACGGCTCGGGCAAGAGCAACGTCGTCGACGCCATCGCCTGGGTCCTCGGCGAGCAGGGTGCGAAGGCGCTGCGCGGCGGCAAGATGGAAGACGTCATCTTCGCCGGCACACCCGGCAAGGCCCCGCTGGGCCGGGCTGAGGTCACGCTCACGATCGACAACACCGACGGCGCGCTCCCGATCGAGTACGCCGAGGTCAGCATCACCCGGTTGATGTTCCGGGACGGCGCGTCGGAGTACAGCATCAACGGCACCCGCTGCCGGCTGGTCGACGTCCAGGAGCTCATGAGCGACAGCGGCATCGGCCGCGAGCTGCACGTCGTCGTCGGCCAGGGCCAGCTCGACGCGGTGCTGTCCGCGCGCCCCGAGGACCGCCGCGCCTTCATCGAGGAGGCCGCCGGTGTCCTGAAGCACAAGAAGCGCAAGGAGAAGGCGCTCCGCAAGCTCGAGGCGATGCAGGCCAACCTCACGCGGCTGCAGGACCTCACCTCCGAGCTCCGCCGTCAGCTCAAGCCGCTCGGCCGACAGGCGGAGGTGGCCCGCCGGGCCGGGGAGGTGCAGGCCGACCTGCGCGACGCCAAGCTGCGGTTGCTCGCCGACGACCTGATCGTGTTGCGTACCGCGTTGGACGCGGAGGTCCGGGACGAGACCCAGCTGCGGGAGCGCCGTACGGTCGTGGAGAAGGAGCTCGGGGACACCCAGGCGCGCGAGCAGCTGCTCGAGGCGTCGGCGATCGAGCAGGCGCCGCGGCTCACCCGCGCCCAGGAGACCTGGTACAGGCTGTCGGCCCTGGAGGAGCGCCTCCGGGGTACGGCCACGCTGGCGTCCGAGCGGCACCGGCACCTCACCTCCGAACTGCCCGAGGAAGCCCGACAAGGTCGTGACCCGGAGCAGCTCGAGCGCGAGGCCGCCTCGGTGCGCGAGCAGGAGGTGCAGCTCGCGGAGCAGATGGGTCAGGACACCGAGCGGCTGCAGACCGCGGTCACCCGCCGCACCGACGCCGAGGCCGCGATGGCGTCGGAGGAGAAGGCGCTGGTCGTGGCTCGCCGGGCCATCGCGGACCGGCGCGAGGGGCTCGCGAAGCTCACCGGCCAGGTTGGTGCGCTCCGCTCCCGGGCCACTGCCGCCGAGGCCGAGATCGGGCGACTGTCAGGACAGCTCAACGAGGCGCTCGCCCGCGTCGAGCGCGCCGTCACCGACCTCGAGGCGCTGCAGGCCCAGGCCGGTGGCCTCGACGAGGGCGAGGTCGACCTCGACGAGCGGCACGAGACGGTCGCCACCGCGCTCGCGGACGCGCAGGACCAGCTCGCGGCGCTGCAGGTCGACGAGCGCGAGGCTGAGCGCGACCGTTCCACCTGGGCCGCCCGCCGGGACGCGCTGGCGCTGTCGCTGGCCCGCAAGGACGGCTCCGGGCACCTGCTGTCGAACGATGTGGCCGGCGTGCTCGGCACTGTCGCGAAGCTCGTCACCGTCCAGCAAGGTCACGAGGTGGCGGTCGCCGCTGCCCTAGGTGCGGTCGCGGATGCCGTTGCCGTCGCGTCCCCCGCCGACGCTGCTGCCGCGTTGCAGGTGCTCAAGACCGCCGATGCCGGCCGGGCGGGCTTGCTCGTCAGCGGCGCGTCGTATGAGGACGAGCAGTGGCCGCAGCTCCCGCCCGGCGCGCAGTGGGCGATCGACCTCCTCGAGTCACCGTCCGCTCTCCGTCCCGCGCTGACCCGAGCACTCCGCCGAGTCGCGGTCGTCGGCACGCTCGACGACGCCCGGCGGCTGGTCGAGACGGTGCCGGACGTCCGCGCGGTGTCCGCCCAGGGTGACCTGCTCGGCGCCGACTGGGCGGCCGGCGGCAGCGCCTCCGCCCCCTCCCTGCTCGAGGTCCAGGCTGCCGTCGACGAGGCTTCCTCCCAGCACGACGAGGCCGACCGCCGGCACACCCGGCTGGCCGCGGAGGTCTCTGCCGCGCAGGCCCTGGTTGCCACCCATCAGGTCGCCGTCCATGAGGCGCTCGCCGCGCTGCACGACAGCGACGCCCGGATGGCCGCGCTCGGCGAGCAGCTCGGGCTGCTCTCGTCTGCGGCCCGGTCCGCCGAGGCCGAGGCCGGTCGGCTCGAGCAGGCCCGCGCCCGCGCCGAGGAGGCTCGCGACCGCGACCTGTCCGGCCTCGCCGAGCTGGAGGAGCGGCTCGCCGCCGCCGAGGAGGCACCGGCGGACGCCGAGCCCTCGACCGAGCTGCGCGACCGGCTCGTCCACTCCGCAGCGGACGCCCGTGCGACCGAGGTCGAAGCGCGACTTGCCGTCCGTACGGGGGAGGAGCGGGCCAAGGCGCTCTCCGGTCGGGCCGATGCGCTCGAGCGGGCAGCGCGTCAGGAGCGCGCGGCCCGGGAACGGCTGGTCGCGTTGCGATCCCAGCGCGAGCGCGGCGCTGTCGTCGCTGTCGAGGTGGTCCGGGGCGCGCAGGTGGCGCTCGGCCGGATCGCGGCGTCGTTGCAGCTGGCCGCCACCGAGCGCGAAGCGGCGCAGGCCGCCCGTACCGTGACGGAAGGTGAGCTGTTGGCGCTGCGGGCATCGGGCCGCGAGCTGGCCGCCGAGCTCGACCGGCTCACCGACGTGGTGCACCGCGACGAGGTCGCCCGCGCCGAGCAGCGGCTGCGCATCGAGGCGCTGGAGTCCCGCGCCGTCGAGGAGTACGCCGTCCCGCTGGAGACGCTGCTGACGGACTACGGCCCGGACGTGCTGGTGCCCCCTGTGACGCTGATCGAGGGCGAGACGCCGGGGGAGTCGGTGCCGTACGACCGGACGGTGCAGGAGAAGCGCGCCGCGGGCGCCGAGCGGGCGCTCGCGCTGCTGGGCCGGGTCAACCCGCTGGCGCTCGAGGAGTACACCGCGCTCGAGGAGCGCTCGGTCTTCCTCACCACCCAACTGGAGGATCTCAAGGACACCCGGCGCGACCTGCTCACCGTCGTCAAGGACGTCGACGACCGGATCCACGACGTGTTCAAGTCGGCCTTCGACGACACGGCGCGGGAGTTCGTGCACGTCTTCGCGACCCTGTTCCCGGGCGGTGAAGGTCGGTTGGTGCTCACCGAGCCCGACGACCTGCTCGCCACCGGCATCGAGGTGATGGCTCGCCCCGCCGGCAAGAAGGTCTCGCGGCTGTCGCTGCTGTCCGGCGGCGAGCGGTCACTGACCGCCATCGCGCTGCTCGTGGCGATCTTCCGCGCCCGGCCGTCGCCGTTCTACGTCCTCGACGAGGTCGAGGCGGCGCTGGACGACCGCAACCTCGGGCGCCTGCTGGAGGCCCTCGAGGGTCTGCGGGACTCCTCGCAGCTGATCATCATCACGCACCAGAAGCGCACGATGGAGATCGCCGACGCGCTGTACGGCGTGACGATGCGCGGCGACGGCGTGTCGACCGTGGTGTCCCAGCGCCTCCGCGAGCGCGAGACCGTCTGACGCTGGCGCCATGCCGGTCTCCCGGCGCCGACGTGCGCTGACCCTGCCGATCTTTGCGGGTGGCCGCGACCCGGCGCGCGCTGTTGACCCGCAAAGATCAAAAGTGAGCTGGCCTCGGGGCTCAGCCCGCTGAGATCATTGCGGGTCCAACCGACGGTGCGAACCCACGGGGCCGGCAAAGATCACCTCGGCCGGGGCCATCGAGCAGCGCCGCAGGCCGGCGCTGCCGGTACGTCGGCGCTCACCCTGGTAGACACCTAGGCGTGCTCGAAATCCTGATTGTCGTCGGCGCGGTCCTGCTGCTCGCCGTTGTCCTGGCCGTCGGCCTGGTGTCCCGCAAGGGCCCGAGGTCCGCGCCGCCCGCGCCGGTCGTGTCCGCGCCGTTGCAGCAGCCCGTGGCGGAGCCCCCAAGGGCCGACGCGGCGATCCTGCCCGGGGACGTTCACGCCCCCGACCTGGCCAACGTCCAGGACGGGCCAGCCCTGCTCGACGTCCCCGAACCGACCGCGGGACGTCTCGGCCGGCTCCGCAGCCGGCTCGCCCGGAGCCAGACCACGCTCGGCCGCGGGCTGTTCGCGCTGCTCAGCCGCGACACCCTCGACGACGCGACGTGGGAGGAGGTCGAGGACACCCTCCTGACCTCCGACATGGGCGTGGCCGCCACCGCGGACCTGGTCGGAAGGCTCAAGACCAAGGTGCGCGTCGACGGCGTGAAGACCACCGGCCAGCTGCGGGCGCTGCTGCGCGAGGAGCTCATCACGAGCATCGGCCGCGACGTCGACCGGAGCCTCAGGACGCTCCCGCACGCCGACCGGCCGGCCGTCATCCTGGTCGTCGGCGTGAACGGCACCGGCAAGACCACGACCTGCGGCAAGCTCGCCCGGGTGCTCGTCGCCGACGGTCGCTCGGTCGTCCTCGGCGCCGCCGACACCTTCCGGGCGGCGGCCGCCGACCAGCTGCAGACCTGGGGTTCGCGAGTCGGCGCCGAGACGGTCCGAGGCCCGGAGGGTGGCGACCCGGCGAGCATCGCCTTCGACGCCGTGAAGCGCGGCATCGAGGTCAAGGCCGACACGGTCCTGATCGACACCGCCGGCCGGCTGCACACCAAGACCGGCCTGATGGACGAGCTCGGCAAGGTCAAGCGGGTCGTGGAGAAGCACGGCCCGGTGGACGAGACGCTGCTGGTGCTCGACGCCACTACCGGTCAGAACGGCGTCGTCCAGGCCCGGATGTTCACCGAGCTGGTCGACATCACGGGCATCGTGCTGACCAAGCTGGACGGCACCGCCAAGGGCGGGATCGTCGTCGCCGTACAGCGGGAGCTCGGGATCCCGGTGAAGCTCATCGGGCTCGGCGAGGGCCCCGACGACCTCGCACCGTTCGAGCCTGAGGCCTTCGCCGACGCCCTCCTCGGCGACGAGGCAGCGCTGTAGCCGTGCGCCCGGGGGCTGACCCCGCGACCTGACTCGTCCAGCCAGGCCGTCACTAGGGTGGACCGATGGCGTCGGTCAAGCAGTTCCAGGTCACCTTCGACTGTGCAGAACCTGAGCGCCTTGCTCGGTTCTGGTGCGCGGTGTTGGCGTACGTCGTACCGCCGGCACCGGAGGGGTTTGCCACCTGGGACGACGTCGGTCGCTCCCTGCCGCCTGAGCAGCAGGGTTCAGCCTTCGCCTGCATCGATCCCTCAGGTGTGGGCCCGCGCCTGTTCTTCCAGCGCGTTCCCGAAGGCAAGGTCGTCAAGAATCGGCTGCATCTTGACGTGCGGGTCGGCACCCGGCTCGTGGGTGCAGAGCGCCTGGCGACACTCGAGACCGAGTGCGCACGACTGGTGGCGCTCGGCGCGGTACGCGTGCAACTACTGCCGGCCGATGACGACAACGAGTCGTGCATCGTGATGCAGGACATCGAGGGCAATGAGTTCTGTCTCGACTGAGCCTACGTGCGAACCCCGACGCCATCGACGAGCACGGTCCTGGCTGTGCTCGTCACCCGCAGCGTCACCGTGCCGCTGCGGGCTGAGAACGACGGCAGCACGATCACCTTCTTGTTGACCGTGCTCGCGCTGTAGAGGTTCACGGACGCGACACGCGTCGAACCGACCAGCACGTCGAGGGTCCCGCAGGTCGTGCAGGTCGCGACGACGAGGAACAGCTGCTTCGCCGACGTCACCCCGGTGCGCGTCAGCGTCGCACCCTTCGCGGTCGTCCTCATGGCTGTCGAGGCGTAGTAGGCCGAGCTGGTGATCAGGGTGAAGGCGCTCGAGCGCGCCAGCGACCTGTCGTCCATCGGTACGACCGCGCACTGCTCCGCCGTGGTCGCCGACACGTTGCCGGCGCCGTCGGTGGCGCGGACCGAGAAGCAGTAGGTGTAGCCCTTCGCGACCGCGATCGCTCTCGGCGCCGTCACCGTCACGGCACTGGCGGCGCCGAAGCCGGTGTTGAAGGCGGCCCTGCGGTAGAGCACCGTGTAGGACGCGATCCCGTTCAGGGCATCGGTCGCGCTGAACGTCGGGGTCACGGAGGTTCCCAGCGTGTAGGTCGGGACGCCGGCCAGCTTGACGCCCGTGGGGCCGGTCGTGTCGGGCGTCGAGACCGCCACGGACAGCACGTCGCCGTCGGAGGAGTAGGTACGGCTGAAGGTCCCCGTCCCGTTGGACGGCGCGCTGACGACGTCGCCGTTGGCCGCGGCGTAGAGCCTTGAGCCGTCACGCGTCCAGGACGGCGTGGACAGGTAGCTGTTCGCCGGCCCCGCGATCGCCCGGATCGCGCCGGTCTTCAGGTTGAGGACCCGGATCAGGTCGTAGTCGTCGGCGCCGGTGGGGAGGAGAAAGGCCACCTCCGCGCTACCGGGTCGGACAGCGGGCGACAAGCCGGCGGCCGTGCCGGCGAGGGCGGTTCGCGCGCCGGTGGCGGCGAGGACCCGGACCAGCGGCGCGGTGAAGGAGCTGTCGTCCTCGGCCACCAACGTCCCGTTGTCGAGCCACGAGGGGGAGGAGAGGTCGGTGCTCGACGGGACGGTCGTCACCAGGGAGCCACTGCTGGTGACGACCCTGAGAACGCTGCTCGTGGCGCCGTAGTCGCTGAAGGCGGTCTTGGTGCCGTCGGGTGACCAGGCCAGCCCCTCCTTCAGGGTGCCGGTTGAGGTCACGCGCAGGGGGGTGCCGCTGCCGTCGACGTTCCGGATCCAGATGTCGTCGAACTCGGCGGTTGTCAGCGAGGCCTGCACGTAGGCGACCTGCGTGCCCTTGGGGCTCACGGCCACCTCGGCCCGGATCTGCGGGTAGCCGGGGTTCGACTCCGGCAGGCTGATGGCCGTCCCACCGTTCGTGCCGCGGATGTCGATCGTGGACGAGGCCGTCTTCAGGGTCGCCACGACGAGCTGCGTCGATGTGCCGACCAGGTCGAGGATCGCGCTGCGCGGGCCGATCGTCGCCCCGAGGATCGGGGCGACCGCGAAGTAGGCGTGGACGCCGGTGGCCGGCGGGGTCGTCGTGAAACGGGTCGCGTTCAGCTCGCCCACAGCCGACAGCGACGTCGGCGTCGCGCCGCGGTAGACGCGGTAACCCGTGACCGGGTCGGACGGCACCTTGCTACCCGCCGCCCAGACGAGGACGAGGCTCTTCGTCGTCACAAAGCCCGTGACCGACGGCGCGTCGAGACCGGCGTCGATGGCGAAGTCGGCACCGGGGCTGGTGCCCGCGGCGTTGTTGGCCACGACGCGATACAGGCGATAGCCGTCTGCGGTGCTCGGGTCCGTGACCGTGGGGCTGGTGACCGTGGCCAGCGGGCTGAGGTGCTCGACATCGGGCCCGACCAGGACCGACCAGCTCGTGGGGGCCCGCCCCGCCTCGGGGGCCATGCCGTTCCACGACAGCGTGACCTTGCCGGCCTGGCGGAAGAACGAGAAACTCGACGGGGCAACAGGGACCAGCGCCCCGTTGGCGGTGAGGTGGCGGGTGTGCGTCCCTGCTGGGGTGCTGTCGGCGTAGACGATCGAGGCAGGGCGGCTGCCGCCGGCGGTCGGGGACACCTGCACGTCGGTGGTGCACGACGCCGCAGGCGAGAGCACGGTCCCGACGCACGTCGCGCCGCCGTCCGCGAGGGACCAGTCGACGGCGGGGCCACCCGCCGAGCCGGAAAGCGTCACGCCGGTGACCGTGACCGAGGTCGTGCCCGTGTTCGTGTAGCTGCTCGGGACGGTCTTGGTCGTACCCACGGCGACATCTCCGGCGGCCACATCAGGCACCTGCACCTCGGTGTACGGCGTGTCGGTGCCGATCCGGGTGCTGAGCCGGTGGAGGCCCGTGCCCAGGCCGCAGGCGAAGGAGAGGTCGGCGTCGAGGAACGCGACGTCGCCGGCGGCGGTGCGCTCGAGACGGGTGATGCTGGCAGTGCCGGCGCCGGGCGGGCAGTAGCTGTGGCCGCCGAACCCCGTGACGCTCACGGTGCCGTTCGTGGCGTCCTGCGTGGTGGCGAGCGGGAACGTACCGGCCTGCACCGCAGCGCCTGTCGGGACGTGCAGGGTGACCGCAAGGTTGGGTTCACCGGTACGGCCGGCGTTGAGGTACAGGCCCTCCGGGCTGCTGACCGCCACGGTGACGGTGTCGCCCGCGGCACGGTCGCGATGGAGGGTCGAGGGGTCCGCATACCCAGGCGCGTAGCCGGGCGCGATGTCCAGGGAGAGGAGCCCGGTTGCTGCGGGGACGGCGACTGAAGCGGGGGTGGAGCCGGTCGTCGTGGACGACAGAGGTGACGTGCCGATCGCATTGACGGCCTTCACGGCGTAGACGTAGGCGGTATCGGCCGACGTCGTACCGGAGAGCACGTCGCCGAGGCGCAGCCGGTTCGTCTCACCGAGCAGCGTGAGGTCGTCAGCCGTGGCTCCGCGGTAGACCTGGAAGCCGGTGACTGCCGTGCCCCCGGTGTCGGCGGGCGAGGCCCACGTGACCGCCACGCCGTCTGTGGCCTGGGTCGCGGTCACGTTCTGCGGCACGCTCGGTGCGGTGAGGCCGACGCTGGAGACCTCGGTGTTCCTGAAGCCGCGGGCGGACCCATCCGACACCTGCAGCACCGCGGCGCGGTAGCCGGCGGTCGTCGGCGTGGACGTCACCGAGACGGAGCAGGTGGCGCCCACGGCGAGGGTCTGGCCCGAGCAGGTGTCGGTGGAGACCGCGAAGTCGCCGGGGTTGTCGCCGGTGAACTGGGCGCTGCCGAAGGTCAGGGGCAGGGTGCCGTTGTTGCGGAGCACGCTTGGCTTGGCAGGCGTGGTCGTGCCGACGCCCGTGTTGCCGAGCTGCAGGAACCGCGTCTGCGAACCGCTGGTGACCCCAGTCGGGGAGGCGAACCGGACCTCTCCGAACGCCCATGCGGCGCTGCCGACGCAGCGGTAGGACCAGGCGGCGGCAAGACTGCTGAGCTGGCCGCCGGTGTAGGCGACGTCCACGACGTCGAGGGTGCCCTCCGAGGCGCCGGCGCAGCTCTGCGACTGCTTCACCACGAGTCCCGCGAGGGCGTCGGCCGCTGCGCCCGCGGTCGTGTAGTGGCCGGGCGCCAGCGTTGCGGCGCTCGTCGGCGGGGCGATGCTCACCTGCGGACCGCTGTAGGTGCCCGACGACACCGCGCGGGTACGGAACGTCGTGACCGCGCCCACGACCGAGGCGGTCGCCTCGTACGTCGGGGAGAGCAACGACGACGAGGAGTTGAGGAGCAACCCGTCCGCGTAGGCGGTGTCGACGACGATGCCGCTCACGGCGCCCTCGGCGGACGCGGGACGGGCTGCCGCGAGGACGGGGGCGGCGAGCCCGAGCGCGAGAAGGCAGGACAAGGCGCGGCGAGCGGCCATAGGTGCTGGGTACTCCAGAGCGGAAGGTTGCAGACGGTAACGAGGACTGTACGGAGAATCGCCCCCACCATCAGGCAGAATGCCGGAATGACGCTGCTCTGCGAAGACTGTGGCGCGCGCGCCACCTGGGCGTGGAGGTGCTTGGCTAGCTGCCCGGCTCACACGCGCGCCTTCCACCCGTCCGCGCTCCCGGGATGGGAACGTTGACGGGTGACGAGGTGGCTGACTGACGACGAGCAGCGGGCGTGGCTGGCCTGGCTGGGGGCGACCGAGTTGCTGATGGGCACCCTGGACGCTCAGCTGCAGCGCGATGCCGGCTTCCCGCACGCCTACTACGCGATCCTCGCCCAGCTCTCCGCGGCGCCCGACCGCACGCTCCGGATGAGCGACCTCGCCAGCGTGGTGAACGCCAGCCCGAGCCGGCTCAGCCACGCCATCGGCAAGCTCGAGGACCGCGGTTGGGTGTCGCGCCGCCCCGGCCCGACCGACCGCCGCAGCACCCTCGCGACGCTCACCGACGAGGGCTTCGCGGTGCTCGAGCGGCACGCCCCCGGGCACGTCGAGGCGGTACGCACGGCGCTGTTCGACCCGCTCACGCCCGAGCAGGTCGGCCAGCTCGAGCAGATCTGCAACGCGGTGCTGGCCGGCCTGGACCCCTCAGGGGATTGCCGGCGCTAGAGCCGGTCCACCGCGACGCACCAGGACGACCCGTCGACCCACGGCGCGCCCTGCCAGGTCGCGTGCCGGGCGACCGGGGTGAGCCCCGCTGCCTGCGCCCAGGCGTCGTACGTGCTCACCGCCAGCCGGTCGGTGCGCCAGCCGCTGACGAGCAATCCCTCAGGCGCCAGGTGACCCGCCAGCCGCGACACCACGAGCTCCTCCGTACCGGGTGCCAGGAACACCATCACGTTGCCGGCCGCCACGACCAGGTCGAAGCGGTCCGTCAGGTCCAGGGCGGCCAGGTCGGCCAGCACCCAGGTCACCTCGCCCGCGGGCGCCTCCGCCAGCATCGAGGCGTCGTTGTCGACCCCGGCCACGACGTGCCCGCGGCGGGCCAGCTCGACGGCGACCCGACCGGTACCGCAGCCGGCGTCCAGGACCCGCGAGCCGGGGGGCAGCAGCGCGTCCACGTACGCCGCCTCGCCGTGCACGTCGACCCCCGACGCCGCGAGGGCCGCGAAGCGCGCTGCGTAGGAAGCGCCGGTCGTGCCGCCGGTCTCGTCCAGCCACTTGCTCATGACCAGAGTCTCTCAGGTGCGGGGCGGTGAAACACGCGTGAGACACACCGACGTAACGCAACGGGACGACGCTTCATCTGCGCGAAACAGACCGGACACCGCTGCGGAACACCCGGTCGCGAGTCTCCTAGCAACACAGTTCTGGCCTACCAGGGCCCCACAGAGGAGAAGCATGAGCCTGCACCTGATCGGCTTGCTCGCCGCAGAACCGGACCCGGGCATCGCTGCAGCCCAAACCTCGGCCAACTCGGCGTGGATCATGGCCAGTGCGGCCATGGTCCTGCTCATGACCCCGGGTCTCGCGTTCTTCTACGGCGGCATGACCCGAGCCAAGAGCACCCTGAACATGATCATGATGAGCTTCTCGAGCATCGGCATCGTGTCCGTGCTCTGGGTCATCTACGGGTACTCCGTGGCCTTCGCGCCCGACAAGACCAACGGGTTGTTCGGCGACCTGACGATCCGCTTCCTGCACAACGAGTCGCAGGCGTCGATCACCGGCAACCTGTACGACTACGCCTTCATCGCCTTCCAGCTGATGTTCGCGATCATCACGCTCGCGCTCATCAGCGGCGCGGTCGCGGACCGCATGAAGTTCAGCGCCTGGATCGCGTTCAGCGTCATCTGGATCACCGTGGTGTACTTCCCGGTCGCGCACTGGGTGTTCGCCTTCGGCGTCCCGATCAGCGACGCCAGCACCCAGACCGGCGGCGCGGGCGCAGCGGCCGGCTACGTGAAGGGCACCGGCGGCTGGATCGTCAGCAACCTCGGCGCGCTCGACTTCGCCGGTGGCACCGCCGTCCACATCAACGCCGGTGCGGCGGGCCTCGCGCTCTGCCTCGTGCTCGGTGTCCGCAAGGGCTTCGGCAAGGAGGCCATGCGGCCCCACAACCTGCCGCTCGTCATGATCGGTACGGGCCTGCTCTGGTTCGGCTGGTTCGGCTTCAACGCCGGCTCGGCCCTGGTCGCGAACGGCCTCGCCGGTATCGCCTTCGTGAACACCCAGGTCGCCACCGCCGCAGCGCTGCTCGGCTGGCTGATCGTGGAGCGGCTGCGTGACGGCCACTTCACGACCCTCGGTGCTGCCTCCGGTGCGGTCGCCGGCCTGGTCGCCATCACGCCGGCCTGCGGCACGGTCAGCCCGTCCGGCGCGATCGCCCTCGGTGGCCTCGCCGGCATGGTCTGCGCGATGGCCATCGGCATCAAGAACAAGCTCGGCTTCGACGACGCCCTCGACGTGGTCGGCGTCCACCTCGTCGGTGGTCTGTTCGGTACCCTCGCCATCGGGTTCCTCGCCACCCAGACCACGAACGGCATCGGCGTCGACGGGCTGTTCTACGGCGGCGACGCCAGCCAGCTCGGCAAGCAGGCTGTCGCGGCGTTCGCCGTCCTGGGCTACTCCTTCGTCGCGACGCTCATCATCGCGCTGGCGCTGAAGTACACGATCGGCATCCGCATCACCGAGGAGCAGGAGATCACCGGCATCGACCAGAGCGAGCACGCCGAGACCGCCTACGAGTGGGGCGGCATCTCGACCGGTTCCTCCACCGGGGCGCCGGCCTTCGCCGGGAGCCCGCAGCGGGTCGTCACATGAGGCTCGTGACGGCGGTCCTCAAGCCGTTCAAGCTCGACGACGTCAAGACGGCCCTGGAGGCCTTCGGGGTCGCCGGCATGACGGTCAGCGAGGTCCAGGGGCACGGCCGCCAGCGCGGTCACACCGAGGTCTACCGCGGCGCCGAGTACACCGTGACGTTCGTGCCCAAGGTCAAGATCGAGATCCTGGTCGATGACGCGGATGCCGGCGATGTCGTCGACGTCATCGCCAAGGCGGCGCAGACCGGGTCGATCGGTGACGGCAAGGTGTGGAGCACCCCCGTCGACGACGTGGTCCGGGTCCGCACCGGCGAGCGCGGCGTGGAAGCGCTGTGAGGCTCGTGACGGCGATCCTCAAGCCCTTCAAGCTCGACGAGGTCAAGACCGCGTTGGAGGCCGCCGGCGTCCAGGGCATGACCGTCAGCGAGGTGCAGGGCTTCGGCCGTCAGCGCGGGCACACCGAGGTCTACCGGGGCGCGGAGTACACGGTCGACTTCGTGCCGAAGGTGCGCATCGAGATCCTCGTCGACGACGCGGACGCGAGCCGGGTGGTGGACGCGATCGTGGCGGCCGCCCAGACCGGGTCCATCGGGGACGGCAAGGTGTGGAGCACGCCGGTCGACGAGGTCGTCCGGGTCCGCACCGGGGAGCGCGGTCCGGAAGCGCTCTGAGCACCGGATACCTGTACGCCAGCACCCGCCCCTTGCCGGGCGGGTGCTGGCGTTCGGGCCGCGAAACGCATGTGCAACGCTCTCGCCCCATGACTGTCGACCCCGGCGACACCGCCTGGCTGCTGACCTGCACAGCCCTCGTCCTGCTCATGACGCCGGGCCTCGCCTTCTTCTACGGCGGCATGGTCCGTGCCAAGAACGTGCTGGCCATGCTCATGCAGAACTACGTCTGCATCGGGGTCGTCAGCGTCACCTGGGTGTTGCTGGGCTACACCCTCGCCTTCGGCGACGGCAACGGCTTCCTCGGCGGGTTCCGGTTCGCCGGGCTGGCCCACACCGCTGAGCCCGTGCCCGGGTTCGTGCTGACGATCCCGCCGCTGCTGTTCATGGCGTTCCAGCTGATGTTCGCGATCATCACCGGCGCCCTCATCGCCGGGGCCGTCGCAGACCGGGTGCGGTTCGGTGCCTTCGTCACGTTCATCGCGCTGTGGTCGATCGTGGTCTACGCCCCGCTGGCGCACTGGGCGTTCTCGCCGCAGGGCTGGATGGCGAAGTTCGGGGTGCTCGACTTCGCCGGCGGGTCGGTGGTCGAGATCGACTGCGGCGCCGCCGGTCTCGCGCTCGCGCTCGTGGTCGGCAAGCGGAGGGGCTGGCCCCGCGAGGCGATGCCCCCGCACTCGCTGCCGCTGACCCTGCTGGGCGCCGGCCTGCTGTGGTTCGGCTGGTTCGGGTTCAACGCCGGCTCCGCCCTGCACGCCGACGGGCTGGCGGTGAACGCCCTGGTCGCGACCCACCTCGCCGGCGTCGGCGGGATGCTGTCGTGGCTGGCGCTGGAGCGCTGGCGGACCGGTTCAGCGACCACCCTGGGGGGCGCGTCCGGCGCGATCGCCGGACTCGTGGCCATCACGCCCGCCTGCGGGTTCCTGCAGCCCCTGCCCGCCCTGGCGCTCGGCGCTGTCGCTGGTGCGGTGTGCCTGTGGGCCGTACAGCTGAAGTTCAAGCTCGGGTACGACGACTCGCTCGACGTCGTGGGGGTGCACCTGGTCGGTGGCATCCTCGGGATGCTGTTCCTCGGGCTGGCCGCCTCGCGCACCGCCAACCCGGGCGTGACCCACGAGGGACTGCTGTACGGCGGTGGCCTGTGGCTGTTGGGCCGGCAGGCGGTGGCGGTCCTGGCCGCCGGGGCGTGGGCGTTCGGCGTGAGCTGGTTGCTCGCCCACGCGGTGAACCGGGTGCTGCCGCTGCGCGTGTCGGAGGACGACGAGCACACCGGACTGGACCAGGCTCTGCACGCCGAGTCTGCCTACGACCTTGGCTCTGTCCGCACCCTCGGAAGGATCGGCTCATGAAGCTCATCACCGCCGTCATCAAGCCGTTCAAGCTCGACGCGGTGAAGACCGCGCTCGAGGCCGCCGGCGTCCAGGGCATGACCGTCAGCGAGGTGCAGGGCTTCGGCCGCCAGCGTGGCCACACCGAGGTCTACCGCGGCGCGGAGTACCAGGTCGACTTCGTCCCGAAGGTACGCGTCGAGGTGCTGGTCGACGAGGCCGACAGCGGCCGGATCATCGACGCGATCGTGTCCGCCGCCAACTCGGGGTCGATCGGTGACGGCAAGGTGTGGAGCACCCCCGTGGACGAGGTGGTCCGGGTCCGCACCGGCGAGCGGGGTCCCGAAGCCCTGTGAAGGCGGAGCGGGAAGCACTGCTCGCGCGCACGGACCTGGTCGGTGCGCCGCTGCGGGCTGCCCTCGCCGCCCTGTACGACTCCTGGCTCGCGTCGCTCCTCGGTGACCCCGGGCCGGGCGTGGCGCTGGTTGCGGTGGGCGGACTCGGCCGCCAGGACCCCACGCCGGGGAGCGACCTGGACCTGGTGCTCGTCCATGACGGCAGCCACGACGTCAGCGCGCTGGCCGACCGGGTCTGGTACCCGGTCTGGGACACCGGGGTCGGGCTGGACCACTCCGTCCGGACCGTTGCGGAGGCGGTCGCGGTCGCCCGCGACGACCTCAAGGCCGCGCTCGGGCTGCTGGACGGCCGTTACCTGGCCGGTGACGCCGAGCTGGCCGCGGCGCTCGGCTCCGCGACCCGGGCTGCCTGGCGCTCCGGGGCCGGCAAGCGGCTGCCGGAGCTCCGGGCCGCCGTGGAGGAGCGGGGGCGGCAGTTCGGTGAGGTCGCGTTCCTGCTCGAGCCCGACCTCAAGGAGGCCCGCGGCGGGCTGCGCGACGTGCACGCCATGCAGGCCGTCGCCGTCGCGCAGGTGGCCGATCCCCCCTCCGAGGCTGTCCGCGGGGCGTACGCGACCCTGCTCGACGTCCGCGGGGAGCTGCAGCGGCGCACCGGCAGCGCCGGCCGACGCGTCGTCGACAAGCTCCTCATGCAGGAGCAGGACGGCGTCGCCACGGCGCTCGGCTACGCCGATGCGGATGCGCTCATGGGCGCGGTGTCCGGCGCCGCTCGCGCCATTGCCTACGGCTCCGACACCACCTGGCGGCGGGTGGCTGCGGCAACGCCGAAGCGCCGGATGCTCGGACTGCGGGGTCCGGCCGGGCCGTCGCGCCGGCCGCTCGCCGAGGACGTCGTGGAGCAGGACGGCGAGGTGGTCCTCGCGCGGGACGCGCGGCCGGAGTCGGACCCGGTGCTGCCGCTCCGGCTCGCCCGGGCGGCTGCCC
>JBKJVH010000062.1:0-6840 GCA_046590985.1 Mycobacteriales bacterium | reverse complement strand
GTCGACCTCGGGCTGGTCTACGGGGCGCAGATCCACGACGACCTCACCGTCACGCTGGACATGACGTTGACGTCCGCGGCCTGCCCGCTCACCGACGTCATCGAGGACCAGACCCGGACCGCGCTGGCGCCGCTCTGCAACGACGTCCGGATCAACTGGGTCTGGATGCCGCCGTGGGGCCCCGACAAGATCACCGACGACGGCCGCGAGCAGCTCCGGGCGCTCGGCTTCAACGTCTGACCCTCCGTGTGTCCTCACGTCCACGCCTGGCTCAGGGCCACCTCGCAGGACGTAGCGCGGGTTACTCCGGCTTGGCGAGCTCTTCCCGTGGCAGATGCTGAACATTTGTCAGCATCTGCCACGGGAAGAGTTTCCCCGCAGCCGACTCGAGGCCAGGGATGGCCCACGGCATCGAGGGAGACCCTGTGACTGCCGTCTACGACCGGATCGGGATCGGGTACGCCGAGCTCCGCGTCCCGGACCCGCGGATTGCCGCTCAGGTGCACGCCGCGCTGGGCGCCGCGAACACCGTCGTCAACGTGGGCGCCGGCACAGGTTCCTACGAACCGGCCACGACCGTCGCCGCGGTCGAGCCCTCGGTGCAGATGGTGCGGCAGCGTCGGTCCGGCGCTGCCCCGGCCGTCCAGGCCGTTGCCGAGATGCTGCCCTTCACAGACCAGTCCTTCGACGCGGCGCTGGCGGTCCTGACCACCCACCACTGGACCGACCCCCTCGCCGGCCTGGCGGAGATGACCCGCGTCGCCCGCCGGCAGGTGGTGCTCACCTGGGACCAGGACATCGCCGCCGACGGCTTCTGGTTCCTCCGCGACTACCTGCCCGAAGCTGCCGAGCGGGAACGGCCGCTTGCTGCCCTCAGCACCGTGACCCGAGCCTGGCCGGACGCCCGAGTCCTCGTCGTACCGGTCCCCTGGGACTGCAGCGACGGGTTCTTCGCCGCCTACTGGCGCCGGCCGGAGGCGTACCTCATACCGGCGGTGCGGGACGCCATCAGCGGGTTGGCGCTGCTCGAAGCCACCCTCGTCGACCGTGCCCTGACGCACCTGGCAACCGACCTCAACGACGGGACCTGGCGCCGCCGGCACGGCCACCTGCTGGCGAGGGAGGAGCTCGACTGCGGCTACCGGCTGGTGGTCAACGGCTGACTGGTGTCTGTCATCGGACCCTAGGCCATTTGCCGGTACCACGAGGGTCGGGGGACACTCGCCTCCGGGGACAGGAGGCGCGGTGGACCAGCTGGGCGAGGCCCCTGCCGGGATGCTGGCGCGTCCCCGGCTGCAGCGACGGCTGAACGAGGCCCGCCACCACCGGCTGACCACGATCGTGGCCGACGCCGGCTTCGGGAAGTCCGTGCTGCTGGCGCAGTGGCTGGCCTCGGCTGATCTCCAAGGGGTGGTCGTCGTACGGCCGGTGGGCAAGGATCTCCACTCGTTCGCCGGGGCGCTGGTGGCCGCGGTGGAGCGGCACGCACCGGAGGAGGGTGCCCGGCTGCAGCTGCTGGTCGGCAGTGGCCGGAGCGATGTGGACGACCGTCCTGGCGCGTTGGCCGCCCTCGTCTGCGCCAGTCTCGCGAACCTGACCGACCTGGAAGTCGTGCTGGTCCTGGAGGACGCCCACGGGTTGCAGTCGGCCGCTCTACGGTTCCTTGAGCGGCTCTGTCGCCAGGCGCCGGCCACCGTGCACCTGTTGGTGGCGAGCCGGACAGCACTGCCCTTCCCCACCCAGCGGATGACCGACGAGGTCCTGTCTCTGACGGGGGCCGACCTGCGCTTCGACAGGGCAGAGCTCAGCCAGGTCCTGCAGGACGTGCTCGGTGATGACGCCGAGACGGACCGCGTCCGCCGCCTCACCGGCGGGTGGCCGGCCGCCGTCCGGCTAGCGGCGGCGGTGCTCGCCCGCCACCCGGCGCCGGAGCGGGCCGCCCAGTTGCAGCGGTTGACCAGCCAGGGCGGTGCGGTGGTCGCCGAGCTCGCCCGGCAGGTCCTGGAGACCGAGACCGACCAGATGCGCCGGCTGTCCCAGCTGATGGCTCCCTACGACGGGTTCTGCGCCGAGCTGGCGGAGACCCTTGGCTGCCACGACCCGGCGACCACGCTGGCCGACCTCGCGGCGCGCGGCATCGTCGTCCGGCTGGGGTTCGACCGGTTCCAGTACTACGCCTTCCCCCGGCTCCTGAGGGACTTCCTCCGTCAGCAGCTCCCGCTCAGCGAGGGGGAACGGCCCGTCCTGATGCGCGCGGCCGCAACCTGGTTCGAGGAGAACGGCCAGGTCGAAGGGGCGCTGCGCTGTCTGATGGACCTTCGAGACGGTGCCGGGACGGCGCGGGTCCTGCGCGAGCACGGGCTGGCCCTGTTCGCGGCCAACCGTGGCGCACGCGTGGCTGCCGCCTTCGAGGTCCTGAGCCCCGCTGACCTCGATCCGGCACTCAACGAGCTGACGGGTCTCGTCCAGGAGGCGCGAGGTGAGGTCACCGGTGCCCTCGCCAGCTATCGGGCGGCGTCGCGGGACGCCCTGACCTCGCGGCTGGCCTGGCGCACCGGGACCTTGCTCTACCAGCAGGGCGAGCTCGAGGAGGCACTCCGCATCCTGGCCGTCCCGGACCTGCCGAGCACGGCCGACGACGCGATCCTGCTCGCCTGGCGGGCAACCGTGCTGTGGGCGCGCGGTGAGGTCGACCAGGCCCGGGCTGCCGGGGTGCCGGCCTTGGCGCTGGCTGAACGTCTGGGGGACGACCGTGCGCTGGCCGCGACCCACACTGCCCTGGGGCTGCTCGCCGCCCAGTCCGGCGACCGCGAGGCGAACCGCGAGCACTACGAGATCGCCCTCGTTCACGCAGAACGCGCCGGCGACCTCACGCACGTCATCCGGATCCGTAACAACCTGGGATCCCACCTCCTCGAGGAGGGTGAGCTCGAGGCCGCGCTGGCACAGCTCGAGGTGGCGATCGACCTGGCGGAGGCCGGCGGACACCGGTTCTACCTGTCCCTCGCCTTGGCCAACCGGGGTGAGGTGCGTCTGCACCTGGGACAGCTCGATGCGGCGACCGTGGACCTGGAGACCGCCCTGGAGATCGAGCGGTCGGCCGCGACCAAGCACACCTCGTCCGCACTGGTTCACCTGGGGCACGTGTACCGCCACCGGGGCTACGCCACCCTGTCCCGACGGTCGTACGAGGACGCCATCGCCGCAGGGCGCGAGACCGGGGATGTGAACTTGCTGGTGCCGGCGCTGTCGGGGCTCGCGCAGCTGCTGCGGGACAGTGACGCCGAGCTCGCGCGGCAGCTCGCCGAGGAGGCGCTGAGCTTCGACCAGGGCCTCGGTCGGGTCGGGGCGTTGCTTGCCGCCGGGTGGGTCGCGCTCGCCGCCGGCCGGGACGACGAGGCGGGCATGCTGGCCCGTGAGGCGCTCCGGGAGGCCGACCTCAGACGCGACCGGCTGGGCCGGGCGGAGGCGCTGCACCTCACCGTCCAGGTGGAGGCGGACGGCCCCGCGGAGGACCCTCGCCTGACGGAGGCTGCCGGCCTGGTGGACCAGACCGGTGCGCAGGTCTGGCGTGCCCGTATCGGGCTCACCCAGGCCCGCCGGCTGCCGGTGCTCACAGCCCAGCCACGCATCGCCCAGATCGAACAGCTCGCCCGGTCGCTGGGAGCCCGGGCGCTGGCTGATGAGGCCGCGGCCCTGTCCCGGGAGCTCGACCGGGCCCGTGGCCACGGGCACCTGGAGATCCGGACTCTCGGCGGTTTCCGGCTCCGGCGCGACGGACAGCTCGTAGGCCCGTCGGGCTGGCCGGATGAGAGCGCCCGCGCGTTGCTCAAGCGCCTCGCCGTACGCTCCCGGGCGCCGTGGTCGATGAGCGACCTGGCCCGGAGCCTGGCCCCGGGTGCCGCCGTGGAGGATGTCAAGAAGGCCGTCACGGAGGCGCGGCTGGTCCTGGACCTGCAGCAGCGCTTCGGCGAGCAGCACTTCGTCCGGGTCATCGGTGACCTGGTTGAGCTGCAGAACGTCGACGTCGACGTTCACCTGTTCCTCGACGAGTCCGCGCGGGGGCTGGCCCGTTCCGACCGCGATCTGCTGCGCAGTGCCGAGGCCCGGTACGGCGGGGAGGTGCTCGAGGAGCACCCCGGAGAGCAATGGGTGCTGGCGCTCCGAGAGGAAGCGCGCGGCCGTTACGTCGAGGTGAGCCGTGCGCTGGCGACCGAGGCTCTCCACAGCGGCGACCCCGAGGCAGCCGGGCGGTATGGGCGCCGCATCCTGGAGCGGGACCCCTACGACGAGCAGGCGCACGTGGTGCTCGTCGCTGCCCTGCACGCGCAGGGACGCCAACCGGAGGCCCGACGCAGCTACACCGCGTACGTCCAGCGGCTGGAGGAGCTGGGGCTGGAAGCGGTGCCCTGGGGTCAGGTGACGGCCTAGATGGCCCCCTTGAAGGTGTCGCAAGCCGACGGCCGACCTGAGTTGTAGCCGGTCGTGAACCACTTCTGGCGCTGCGCCGACGAGCCGTGCGTCCAGCTCTCGCTGTTGACGCGGCCCTGGAACTCCTGCTGGATCCGGTCGTCCCCGACCGCCGAGGCGGCGTCGAGCCCGTCCGTGATGTCGGCGCGCGTCAGGGCCTTGATGAACCCGGTCTGCTGGGCGTTGTGCGCCCAGGTGCCGGCGTAGCAGTCGGCCTGCAGCTCAAGGCGCACCGACCCCGAGCTGGCGCCCTTGAGGCTGCCGCCGGCATCGACGTCGAGCAGGTCCTGGATGTGGTGCCCGTACTCGTGGGCGATCACGTACGCCTGGGCGAACGTGCCGCCCTGCGCACCGAACTTCGTGCGAAGGTCGTCGAAGAAGCCCAGGTCGAGGTAGACCTGCCCGTCCGCCGGGCAGTAGAACGGGCCGACATCGGACGTGGCACCCCCACAGCCGGTGTCGGTGCTCTTGCTGAACAGCACCGTCTCCGCCGGCTGGTAACGGCCGATCGCGTGGCTCCAGTACGCCTGGACGCTGTTGGCGATCCCGACGATGCGGCAGTCGTCATCGCGGTTGGCGTCGGCCCCGGTCTTGCACCGGGAGGCGAGGTCCGAGCTCGTCACCGGCTGGTCGGCAGCCGGTGAGCCGCTGCCACCCCCGGTCAGGTCGGCGGGGTTGACCCCCAAGATCAGGGCCAGGATCACCCCGACGATGCCGAGGCCGCCGCCCCCGAGGGCCACACCCCGGCCGCCCCTGCCACTGCCACGACGGTCGCTGACCTGCGACGCGTCGAGCTGCGCGTCCTGTTCGAACTCCATGGTGAAAGTCTCCCGTATCCTGGGTTCATGACGCACTGAGCCGGCCGAGCTGTCGATGCCGCCTGCCCGCCGTCGTCCCTGAGGAAACCCCATGATCACCGTCACTGCCCTGGAGCTTCGCGCTGGAGCGCGCGCGCTCCTCACCGACGTCACCTTCCGCGTGCAGCCGGGCGACCGGATCGGCCTTGTCGGCCGCAACGGAGCCGGTAAGACCACCCTCACGAAGACCCTGGCCGGGGAGACCCTTCCGGCCGCCGGTTCGATCACGCGCGCGGGTGAAGTCGGCTACCTCCCGCAGGACCCGCGTACGGGGGATCTCGACGTGCTCGCGCGCGATCGGGTCCTGAGCGCCCGCGGTCTGGACGACCTGGTCCGCAAGATGGAGAAGCTGCAGGTCGAGATGGCCGAGAAGCCGGAGGACGCCTCGGTGCTGGAGCGCTACGGCAAGCTCGAGGAGCGCTTCACCGCCTTGGACGGCTATGGCGCCGAGGCCGAGGCAGCCCGCATCTGCAGCAACCTCGGCCTGCCGACCCGCGCGCTCGAGCAGCGGATCGGGACGCTCTCCGGTGGCCAGCGACGACGCGTCGAGCTGGCCCGGATCTTGTTCAGCGGCGCCACCACGCTGCTGCTCGACGAACCGACCAACCACCTCGACGCCGACTCGATCGTGTGGCTCCGGGACTTCCTGAAGAAGCACCAGGGCGGTCTGATCGTGATCAGCCACGACGTGGACCTGCTCGACTCCGTGGTCAACAAGGTGTTCCACCTGGACGCCAACCGCGCCGAGATGGACCAGTACAACGTCGGTTGGAAGACCTACCTGCAACAGCGCGAGACCGACGAGAAGCGCCGCAAGCGCGAGCGCGCCAACGCCGAGAAGCAGGCCGGCGTCCTGATGCTCCAAGCCGACAAGATGCGTGCCAAGGCCACCAAGGCGAAGGCAGCCCAGGGCATGGCCAAGCGGGCGGAGCGGCTGCTCGCCGGCACCGAGGGTCAACGCGCCCAGGACAAGGTCGCCAAGCTGCGGTTCCCCGAGCCGAAGCCGTGCGGCAAGACCCCGCTCACGGCGCGCGAGCTGTCGAAGTCCTATGGCTCGCTGGAGATCTTCACCGACGTCGACCTCGCGATCGACCGGGGCGCCCGCGTCGTCGTGCTCGGTCTCAACGGCGCCGGCAAGACCACCCTGCTCAAGCTGCTGTCCGGCACCGAGCTGCCCGACACCGGCGAGGTCCTGCCCGGTCACGGACTGCGCCTGGGCTACTACGCGCAGGAGCACGACACGCTCGACACCGACCGCACCGTGCTGGAGAACATGCGCAGCTCGAGCCCGGACATCGCCGAGGTCGAGGCGCGCAAGGTGCTCGGCTCGTTCCTGTTCAGCGGCGACGTCGTGCACCAGAAGGCCGGGACCCTGTCGGGCGGCGAGAAGACCCGCCTGGCGCTCGCAACGCTGGTCGTGTCGGGCGCCAACGTCCTGCTGCTCGATGAGCCGACCAACAACCTCGACCCCGCATCCCGCGAGGAGATCCTGGGCGCCCTGCGCACCTACAAG